>NZ_JARWOV010000090.1 GCF_029868855.1 Nocardia carnea
CCCCGCCCCGTCCCTGCCCCCCCCCCGCCCCGCTCCCCCCCCCCCGCCCCTGCGGGGCTCCCCGCGCTGGCCGGCGGCCCAAACCCGGGCCCCCGGGGCCCCAACCCCCGCCCCCCCCCCGCCCCCCCGGGATCGGCGTAACTCAGCTCGGCCGGCCGACCTCGTAGGTCCCGTCGTCCTTGGTGATCTTGATATTTACTGTCTTGTCCTCGCCACCGACCTTCAGGTCACAGGTGAACGTCGCGTCCACCGCGACCTCCTGTCCCGCCGGGCACCGAACATCCTTGACGTCCTGGATGCCGTAGGACTCCTCGAGCACCTTGGCCACCCCGGTCTGCACCGCGGCCTGATCGAGTTCGTCCTTGGCGGTGAGCATCAGGATCGCGACCACCACACCGGCCACGACCACCACCCCGAGCAGTGCGAGCCCGACGATCATGCCGGTTTTCTTGCCACCTCCACCGGTGGGCTGCTGCTGCGCGCCCCACTGCTGCTGGGCCGGCTGCCCCCATTGCCCCGACTGCGCCTGCGGCTGCTGACCCCACTGCTGCTGTTGCTGCTGGTTCGGGTCGCCCCACTGCTGCTGCGGTTGCTGCGGCTGATTCGGGTCACCCCACTGCTGGGGCGGCGGCTGCTGACCCCACTGCTGCTGCGTCGGCTCGCTCCACTGCTGTGGCTGGGGCTGCTGCGGTTGGGGCTGCGGCTGGCTCCACTGCTGCGGCTGCGGCTGCCATTGCTGACCGCTCTGGTCGCCACCGCCCCA
Source organism: Nocardia carnea (assembly GCF_029868855.1). Taxonomy (GTDB): domain Bacteria; phylum Actinomycetota; class Actinomycetes; order Mycobacteriales; family Mycobacteriaceae; genus Nocardia; species Nocardia carnea_A. Next base: position 764 of record NZ_JARWOV010000090.1, read on the forward strand.
TTGCTGGGTGGGCTGCGCCTGCTGCGGATCGTTCGGGGACTGTGCGGGTGGCTGGTTCCCCCACTGCGGCGCTGCGCCGGGCGGCTGCTGCCCACCCCAGACCTGGGTGGGATCGTTACGTCCCTCCCCGGGACCCGGGGCATCGTTCGGTCCGTACGGCCCACTCATCTGGTTGCCTCCACTCGCATCGTCATACACACGGTAGCCCCCCGCGTGCGGTTGAAATCAAATCACAATCGATGGTCTCACGCTGTTCCTACTGTGGCATGAGCGAGGCCGACGATCGCTTCTCGCATACGGATGCGGAAGCCGCGGCGAAGGCGGAGGTATCGCACTACCGCCTCCGGGCCTGACTCTCTCATGCCGCGTCCACGGCGACGACACCGCGCCGGATCGCCCGGACGGCCTTGGCCGCGGTGGCCGCGACCTCGGTATCGTCTGCGGTGCTGTGGATCTGGTCGAGCAGATCGATCACCTGACGGCACCAGCGCACGAAATCACCGGCCGACAACGGTGTGCCCTGATCCCCACCGGCCAGCATCGCGTCCACGAGGGCATCGCCGCGGGCCCATTTGTAGATTCCGTCGACGAAACCGAGGTCGGGCTCCCGGGTCGGCGCCAGCCGGTGCTCGGCCTCGTCGGTGCGCAGCCGGGACCACTGGGCGATGGTGTCGGCCACCGCCCGGCGGATCGGTGCCGTCGGCCCGGTCGCTCCGAGATATCCGCCCTCGCTACGGGATTCGAAGACCAGGATGGAGACGACGGCCGCCAATTCGGCCGGCCCCAGACCACGCCACAGGCCCTGGCGCAGGCATTCGGCGACCAGAAGATCGCTTTCGGCATAGATCCGGGCCAGCCGCCGCCCATCCGCGGTGACCTCGCCGTCGTGCACGAATCCGCGCTCCTCCAGCAGACCGACGATCCGGTCGAAGGTACGAGCCAGCGAATTCGTGGTCGTCGCGACCTTCTGCCGCATGGCCTCGGTTTCCCGGCGCACGCGGTTGTAACGCTCCCCCAACCGGGCCAGCTGTTCGCGATCGGGCCGGGAGTGTGCGGGATGCGCGCGCAGGGTGCGTCGCAAGGTCGCCAGTTCCGGATCGTCCGCGCCGCGGGCGCGCTTGTCACGGCGGCCGCGACTGGGTGCGGTGATCCCGGTACTGCGCAATGCCGATGCCAGATCGCGCCGAGTGCGGGCCGTGCGATGGTCGACCCGGCGCGGTAACCGCATCCGGCCCAGCGGTTCGGCGGGCACCGGGAAATCGGCGACCGATACCCGTCCCGCCCATTTGTCCTCGGTGAGCACCAGGGGACGAGGATCGCCCGGTGTGGCATCCGGTTCCAGGATGACCGCCAGACCGGCCCGGCGGCCCGCGCCGATGGCGACCACATCACCACGCCGCAGTTCGGTCAGCGCCGCGACTCCGGCGGTGCGCCGATCGCTACGGGTCTGCTGGTTCAGCTGCCGTTCCCGTTGTTTGATGCGCTCCCGCAAGCCGAAGTACTCGAGGAAATCGCCGTCCTCCCCGCCGAGCTGCGCCGCGAGTTTCCGCAGCTGGCCTTCGTTTCGTTCGATTCCACGCACCAGACCCACCACCGAGCGATCGGCCTGGAACTGTGCGAACGACCGCTCCAGCAGCATCCGCGCCTCGTCCGACCCCAGCCGGTCGATCAGGTTGATCGACATGTTGTAACCGGGTTTGAAGGAGCTACGCAGCGGATAGGTGCGGGTGGAGGCCAGGCCGGCGACCGCGCTGGTATCGACTTCGGGCTGCCAGAGCACCACCGCATGGCCTTCGACATCGATACCGCGGCGGCCCGCCCGGCCGGTGAGCTGCGTGTACTCCCCGGGAGTGAGTTCGGCATGCGTTTCGCCGTTGAACTTCACCAGCCGTTCCAGCACGACCGTGCGCGCGGGCATATTGATCCCCAGGGCCAGGGTTTCGGTGGCGAAAACGGCCCGCACCAGCCCCTTGACGAACAATTCCTCGACCGTGTGCCGGAACGCGGGCAGCATCCCGGCGTGATGCGCGGCCAGGCCCCGGTGCAGGGCCTCCCGCCATTCCCAGTAACCGAGCACCTCCAGATCGGCACGCGGCAGCTCTCCGGTGTGTTTGTCGATGATCGCGTCGACGACCTCCGGATCGGCGGCACCGCTCAGATTCAGGCCCGACCGCAGGCACTGCGCCAGCGCGCCGTCGCATCCCGCCCGGCTGAATATGAACGTGATGGCCGGAAGCAGCCCTTCCTCGTCCAGCCGGGACAGCACTTCCGGGCGGGGCAGCGGGCGGAAGAACCGGCGCGGTCCGCCCCTGCCGCGGGGTCCGCCCCAGCCCTCCATCCGGTCGGCGGCCTCACGCTGTTTGATATAGCGGACCAGATCGGAATCGACGAGAACGCGCTGGTCGGAGGATTCGCTGTCGAACAGATCGAACATCCGGCGGCCGACCATCACGTGCTGCCACAGCGGTACCGGCCGGGTCTCGTCCACCACTACCGCGGTATCGCCGCGTACGGTCTCCATCCAGGCACCGAACTCCTCGGCATTGGACACCGTCGCGGACAGGCTCACCAGCCGCACTTCGGGCGGCAAGTGCAGGATGACCTCTTCCCAGACCGCGCCGCGGAACCGGTCGGCCAGGTAGTGCACCTCGTCCATCACCACATACGACAGCGCACGCAGGGCATCCGACGACGCGTAGATCATATTGCGCAGCACCTCGGTGGTCATCACGACCACCTGCGCGTCCGGGTTGATGGATTGATCGCCGGTGAGCAGCCCCACCCGGCCCCGGCCGTACCGTTCGGTCAGATCGGCGAACTTCTGGTTCGACAATGCCTTGATGGGCGTGGTGTAGAAACATTTCCCGCCGGAAGCCAGCGCCAGATGCACCGCGAACTCCCCGACCACGGTTTTCCCGGCCCCGGTGGGCGCGCACACCAGCACCCCGTGGCCGTTCTCCAGAGCGGTACAGGCTTGGCGCTGAAACGGGTCCAGCTCGAATGTCAGCTCGGCGGCGAACCGGGACAGTTCGGCGGTCAGCGACGCGTTCGGTGTCACGTGTCCGAGACTAATGGAGGATTACGACACCGGTCGCGCCGATAAAATCCGCCGGTCGCCCACGGCACCACCTGGGGCGCTCAGAGTGTGTCCGAATAGTCCGGTGCCGAGCCTTTCGCCGGGCCGGGTGCGCTCACCCGGTCTGTCGCGGTGATCGGAGCCGCCGGGTCGACCGGGGCGGGAGCTCCGATCTGCGATGCCTGCTCGTCGTCGAGGGCGCCCAACTCCTGTTCGGCGCGTTTGGCGCGCCGCCTGTCGTTGATCCGCGCGAACTGCACCGCCACCTCGAACAACACGGTCAGCGCCAAGGCCAGCGCAAGCATCGAGAACGGATCCTGCGGGGTGACGATGGCCGCGAATACGAACAGGCCGAAGATGATGCCGCGGCGCCACGCCTTCAACCGCTCGTAGGTGAGGATCCCGATCAGGTTCAGGCCGACGATGAGCAACGGTGTTTCGAAACTGACCCCGAAGATGATCAGCAGCTGGATGATGAAGCTGAAGTACTGGGAACCGCTCAAGGCGGTGATCTGCACATTGTCGCCGATGCTGAGCAGGAAGCTCAGGGCGTGCGCGATAACCCAGTACGCCAGGATCGCGCCGGCCACGAACAGTACCGACCCCGAGGCCACGAAGCCGATCCCGTACTTACGTTCCTTCGGGTACAAACCCGGTGTGATGAACGCCCACAGCTGATACAGCCAGACCGGGCACGCCAATACCACCCCGGCCGTCATACCGACCTTCAACCGCAGCATGAACTGCTCGAACGGTGCAGTGGCCAGCAGCCGGCACTCCCCGTCCGGCGACAGCGAGGCCCGCGCCGAATCGGGCAGATCGCAGTACGGACCCCGCAGGATGTCGCCGAGGCTGTCCATCCACAGGAAAGAATTCGCGTACCACAGGAAACCCAGGACCGTGGTGACGGCGATGGCCGCGATGGAGATCAGCAGTCGGGTGCGTAGCTCCCGGAGATGCTCGACCAGCGACATCGTGCCATCGGGATTCGTGCGCCGTTTGCTGCGCCGGGGGTCGAACGGAATTCGCATATGTGTGGATGCCCTCGTATCAGCGTGCCTCGCTCCGCTCGGCCTGCGGCACTGTACCCACCCCGGCGCTCATCTGCGCGGGATGGGTCGGTGCCCGGTCGGCAGCGCCGGGTGGACAGCCGTCGCAACCGGGCCCGGTCCGCCCGGGCCCACGGAGACAGGCCTCAGAGCGTTTTCGACTCGCTCCGGTTCTCGGTGGCCGATGCGTTCGCCTCCCGGCCCGACGGCAGTTCCGGAGCGGGCGCGGCGACACCGGTGCTCGCGGACTTGCCGTCGTTGTGCATCTCGCTCACCTCGCTCTTGAAGATCCGCAGCGACCGGCCGAGCCCGCGAGCCGCCTCGGGCATCCGCTTCGCGCCGAAGAACACCAAGAACACCGCCGCGACGATCACCCAGTGCCAGATGCTCATAGAGCCCATTGTGGAAACCTCCCAAGACTGTGGTCTCTTTGATGCTACCTGCCGTAATGCCGGCACCGAACCGTAGCGGGGGCACTCACAGGCATGTCACACCCGTTGTCAACCGCCGTTCACCGCCGCGCCGCTTCCGCGGCACCCGCACGCACAGCGCCGAGCAGGCCGGTTCAGGCCGGTTCGTCCAGTCCGGAGCCGTGATACGCCGCCAGCGCGGCCTCGGAGCGCTCCCGGACCGCCGCCACCAGTTCCGGCGGACTCAGGACCGTCACCCCGGACCCGAACCCGAGCACGAGCCGGGCCATCCAGTCCAGCGTGGCGAACCGCATCGTCGCCTCCAGACCGCCGTCCGGGCGCACCGCTATCCGATGCATCGGATACTGGTCCAGCACCCAGCCGTAATCGGGAGCGATCAGCAACCGGGCCAGCGGTACCGCCGGATCGTCCTGGAACAGATCCAGGCCCGCATCGGTCGCCCGTGCTTCCTGTGGGGGTCGCGACGGTTCGGCGAGTTCGCCGGCCGATTCGATCCGATCGAACCGGAACAACCGCACTCCTTCGGCTTCCCGGCACCAGCCTTGGAGATAACTGTTGTCGTCCACCGCGACGATACGAATCGGATCCACCACCCGCGTCGACACCACATCACGGCTGGCCGAGTAGTACTCCAGCTGTAGCGCCCGGCCCGCCGCCAGCGCGGAGCGCACGGTGGTGACCGCCGGCGCCTCGGCGGGCGGTCCGGCCGAGGTGGCGGCCGGCGCGCCCCCGGAGATCGCCGCCTCGAGTTTCGCGATCGCCGCATGAGCCGCGGTCGGGTCCACCATCCCGGGCAGATCGACGATCGACCGCAACGCCACCAGTACCGCGGTCGCCTCGATGGACGTCAGGCGCAGCGGTCGCTCGATACCGGCGGTGAAGGTGACCTGCACGCTCTCCTCGGAGAACGACAGGTCGATCAGATCGCCGGGCCCGTAGCCGGGCAAGCCGCACATCCACAGCTGGTTCAGATCCGCCATGAGCTGTTTGGTGGTAACCCCCAGGTCCGCCGCCGCCTCCGCGGCGCTGATACCGGGATTGGCCACGAAGTACGGAACCATGTTCAACAGGCGCGACAACCGCGCCGACAACCGGGTGCTCACAGCGCCACCTCGGTCCGATCGAAAACCGAACGCAAGCGCGCCACCACATCCGCGCGCAGATCCGCGGGCTCGAGAACCAGCGCATCCGGGCCCAGACCGGTGATCAGACGGGCCAGCCAATGCTGCGACCGGATCGGCACCTCCAGCACATCGCCGGGCCGGCCACCGAAACTGCGGCTGCCGACGACCTCACCGATACGGCGCAGATCCCGGCCGCGCCCCTGCGCCACCCAGATCGTCGCGGAACCGGTGACGGGCGCGGTCCCCGTGACCTGCGCGACGATCCCCCGCAGATCTGTTCCGGCCGGCGCCTTCACCGCATTGCGCGGCCCGTACGGCGTGATCTCCTCGCCGATACGGGACAGCCGGAAGGTCCGCACGGCGTCGCGGTCCCGGTCGTGTCCCACCAGATACCAGCGGCCCCGCAGAGTGACGACACCCCACGGCTCGACATCACGCATCAGGTACGGCGCGTTACTCGCTCCGCGATGCTCGAACCGCACCGCCTGACCGGCGTCTATGGCCGCCAGCAATTTGCCCAGCACCGGTTCGGACCCCCGGGTGCGCGCCGGCACGGCGGGGATCGCGGCGAACGCGGTATCGGTTTCCACATGGATACCGGCGGCCCGCAACTTCAGCAACGCACCGGCCGCGGCCGACGCCAGCTCCGGCGACTCCCACATCTGCAGCGCCACCGCCACCGCGGCCGATTCCTCGCTGCTCAGATCGATATCGGGTAGCTCGTAGGCATCCCGGTTGATCCGGTACCCCTCGACCGTCGAGAACCGGCCCGAGGCACCCACCTCCAACGGAATGCCCAGGTCACGGAGCTCGTTCTTGTCCCGCTCGAACATCCGGCTGAACGCCTCGTCGCTGGCGCACTCCTCGTACCCCGCGACACTCTCCCGGATCCGCTCCGCAGTCAGGAACTGCCGGGTCGACAGTAGCGCGATGACCAGATTCATCAGGCGCTCGACCTTGGATATCGCCACCCGACACAGAGTAATGGAGTGCTACTGCGTCGCGTAGACGCACGCCGATCACATCGAGGCGATGAGCCGATCCACGCGTTCGTCGACCGAGCGGAACGGGTCCTTGCACAGCACGGTGCGCTGGGCCTGATCGTTCAGCTTGAGGTGTACCCAGTCGACGGTGAAATCGCGGCCCGCGGCCTGCGCTGCGGTGATGAAATCGCCGCGCAGTTTGGCCCGGGTGGTCTGCGGTGGAGTGTCCACGGCGGCATCGACCGCATCGTCCTCGGTGATCCGTTTCGCCAGACCCTTGCGCTGCAGCAGGTCGAACACGCCGCGGCCGCGTTTGATGTCGTGGTAGGCGAGGTCCAGCTGTGCGATCTTCGGATCGGACAACTCCATCCCGTACCGCTCCTGGTAGCGCTGGAACAGTTTACGTTTGATCACCCAGTCGATCTCGGTATCGACCTTGGCGAAATCCTGGGACTCCACCGCATCCAGGGTGCGACCCCACAGGTCCACGACCTGGTCGACCTGCGGATCCCGCTCGCGGTTACGCAGATGCTCCACGGCGCGGGCGTAGTACTCGCGCTGGATATCGAGAGCGCTGGCCTGCCGCCCCCCGGCCAGCCGCACCGGACGGCGGCCGGTCAGATCGTGGCTGACCTCGCGGATGGCGCGAATCGGGTTGTCGAGCGCGAAATCGCGGAACGATACACCGGCCTCGATCATCTCCAGCACCAGCGCGGCCGTCCCGACCTTCAGCATGGTGGTGGGCTCGGCCATATTCGAATCGCCGACGATGACATGCAGGCGCCGGTACTTCTCGGCATCGGCATGCGGCTCGTCCCGAGTGTTGATGATCGGACGGGACCGGGTGGTCGCCGAGGAGACTCCCTCCCAGATGTGCTCGGCCCGCTGCGACAGGCAGTACGTGGCCGCCTTCGGGGTCTGCAACACCTTCCCGGCACCGCAGATCAACTGCCGGGTGACCAGGAACGGCAACAGCACATCGGAGATCCGGGAGAACTCACCGGCCCGTACGACCAGGAAGTTCTCGTGGCAACCGTAGGAGTTGCCGGCCGAATCGGTGTTGTTCTTGAACAGGTAGATATCCCCGCCGATCCCCTCCTCCGCGAGGCGCTGCTCGGCGT
>NZ_JARWOV010000091.1 GCF_029868855.1 Nocardia carnea
CCGTGGGGGGCGGGGTGGTCGAGGCTGTGGTGGGGTGTTTTTGTGGGGTTTTTCCGGCGGGGTGGGGGGCCGGGGGGGGGGGGGGGGGGGGGGCGCCCCCCCCGCGGCCCCGGGGGGGCGGGGGGGCACCCCGCGGCGCCCCGGTGGGCTGTGCGGTCTCCGGGTCGAGCCCGGAATCTGCGGACGCGTCTCCCTGGACCGGGCGTCGCTGCGGCAGCGATACCGGTCCGGCGGCCGGCGCTTCTTGTCGATCCGCGCCGGTCGCCTGCCGGTCCTGGGCAGAGGTGACCGAGCGCACCTCGTCGCCGCCGTGATCGGCCGGTCGCGGTCGCCGCTGCGGCAGGCCGGCGGGAAGCGACGCACCTTCCGACTCCGAAGGATCCGGGCCACCCCCCAGCGCCGACCGACGCTGCGGCAAACTCGCCCGAAGCGACGAAGCCGCCGAATCCGAACTATCCCGCAACCCCGACCGGCGCTGCGGCAGACCGCTCGCACCGAGACCGGGAGACTCTTCGTGCGAGCCCCCGAGGTCCTCGCCCACTGGCGGCGCACCGACGAGCCCGCCCAGCGGCGATTCCGGGCGCTGATCCTCGGTATCCGGAGCTTGCTCACCGCGTCGAGGCCACCGCTGCGCTGGACCAGCGGGAGGCGACGAAGCCGCCGAATCCGAAGGATCCGGGCCACCCCGCAGCCCCGACCGACGCTGCGGCAAACTCGCCCGAAGCGACGAAGCCGCCGAATCCGAACTATCCCGCAACCCCGACCGGCGCTGCGGCAGACCGCTCGAACCGAGACCGGGAGACTCTTCGTGCGAGCCCTCGAACTCCGTCGGCTCGTCGGACCCTTGTGGCGCCTCGACGAGCCCGGCCAGCGGCGATTCCGGGCGCTCTTCCCTGGTTTCGGCCGACTGGTCACCCGCCGCGGGACGTCGCTGCGGCAGACCCGGGCCGGGCACGGTTTCCGACGGGAGCGAGCGATCCTCCGAACCGGACTGTTGCTGCGGCAGACCCGAATCCACCGCCGGCTCTGCCGAAAGGGAGTCGTTCTCGGGCCGCGGGCGCTGCGGCAGACCGGAGCCGGTCGGCAGATCCGACGGGAGCGAGCCATCTTGCGACCGCTGTCGCTTCGGCAACCCGTCGGTACCAGGTGCGATCCCTGCCGACTGCTCGGCAGAGCGGGACGTGCGCTGCGGCAACCCCGAGGACGACGACGGGGCTGCCGGCTCCGGCAGCAGCGGTCCATCGTGTAACCGAGGTTGCCGCTGCGGCAGGTTCGAGTGCGACAGTGCCGGCGACTCCTCGCCGGTCCGCGGCGGGGCATCGGGTCCGCGCTCCGGTGTTTCCCGATGCTGCTCCCCGGCTTCCGCGGCCTGGTCACCTAGCGCCGGACGGCGCCGCGGCAGGCCCGGACCGGCCGAAGGCGAATCATCCCCCGACCGCGGACGCCGCTGCGGCAGGCCGCTCGAGCCCGGTCCAGCAGTGTGCGCACGCGACTCCGCGATGTTCCCCGGCTCCTCACCGACCCGGGACGGATCGGTGGAAAGGGACATCGATGGTTCCGGACGCCGGCCTTCTGCTCCCGCGACCTGTGGGCGGCGCTGCGGTAAGCCCGAACCTGCGGACGAATCCGAGGAGATCGGCACATCCTGCGATCGCCGCTGCGGCAGGTCGCTCAGGGCCGGACGTGGGACCTCCCCTGCCTGATCCGCGAAGTCTCCGGGTTCCTCGCCGCCTTGCGGCCGGCCGGTCGGGCCGGGCATGGAAGCTTCCGCGGGCTGATCTTCTGTCCCCGTGACCTGGTCATCCGCTATCCGGGGGCGACGCTGCGGCAGATCGGCACCGGCGGACGACTCCGACGGCATCGAATCCTCCTGCGAACGCCGACGCCGCGGCGGCAGGCCACTCGGGGCCGGCCCGCGATCATCCAGGTCCGCGGGCGTGGATTGCCGCTGTGGGAGTGCGTCGGCGGCGGGGGCCGGGTCGTCGCCGGCCGGTGGGCGACGCTGCGGCAGACCCGAGCCGGCGGCGGGGAGGTGCTGTGGGCCGGTGACCGGTCGCAGCAGGGAGGTGACCTCGGCGTCCGGGACCGGAGGGAATTCTGGTGCGTGTGTATCGCGGTCCGGGAGAGGATGCCGGTCTGCCGGTGCCTGCGAAGCCGCACCGCCGTCCTGCCGTACCCGACCGTCGGAAGACCCCTCAGCGGGAGAATCGACCGGCGGCTGCCGGTCCGGCGGTGTGCTCGGGCCTGCCGCGGTCTCGTACCCGGCCGGCACGTCCCGGTCGAGGCCAGGTGTCGCGTGTGGATCGGTCGCGGGCGCATACGAGTCGGGACCGGCGGTTGGGTACGCACCGGCGGCGGATGGCGGATACGGCTGCGGCGCCGCGACGGGGGCGGTCGGGCGGAGGCCGTGTTCGGCCAGCCCCCCGAGAGCGCGGACCCAGTGCTCGGCAAAGGTTTTCACATCTTCGCCGACGAAAACCTCGGTGGCGTAGTCGAAGCGGCACAGCAGGCCGTCGTCGGTGACGTCGACGGTCAGGACCAGCGGTACCCCGTCGGCGGGGCCGTCGGTGTGCACCCGGGCGGGCCGCAGGTCGCGGTAGCGCAGCGTGAACCGCCCCGAATCGGCGGCGGCGAATTCGGCGGAGGTCTCCGCACTGAGATAGCGCAGCAGCGCGTACCCGGCACCACCGCCGGGGACCGAGCGGACGAGATCTCGGATCTGGGTGAGCGCGACTCCCGCGGCGGGACCGCCGACCAGCGCGTCGGCCGTATCGATATCGGCCACCTGTACCGAAAGCGGAAACTCGGTGGCGAACCCACCGACCAGATCATCGCTACGGCTCACCAGCGAACGAGCATCGGCGTCGCAGCGCACCAGTGAACCCAGGGCCCGGACCACCGCACCCTGTTCGCCGGTGCGCAGCGCGATCGCGACCGCGGTCAGCAGTACCTCGGGCACGGTGGCCTGGTAGGCGTCGGCGGCGGCGGTCACGGCGGCGGTGCCTTCGGCGGTGATGGCCAGCGATACCCGGCGCCGGGCCCGGAGATCAACGGTCCCCAGGGACCCCGCGGTCCGAGCGCCTGCCAGATTCCGGCGCCACCAGCCGGCCTCGTCGAGGAGATCGATGGACCGAGCGCGCTGATCGAGAGCCTGTACGAGCTGCGGCAGCCGCGTTTCCGAGACCGCGGGCCCGGTATCGCCGGCGATCAGTTCATCGACGATCACCCGCCAGGACCGGTCGTCGACCACGAGACCGTTCGCCACGACCACCAGGCGCCGCGCCGATTCCGCGCCGGTGACCACGAAATGGATATTGCGACCACTCGCCGGGTCGAGGGCGTCCGCGGCTGCCTGCACCACATCGTCGGTCGCGACCGTGTTCTCGCCGGATTCGGCATCGAGCCACCAGTACTGCCGGTCGCCGCGCTGCTCACGCGGCGGAATCCACAGGGTGGGCGACCGATCACTGCTGTCGAGCCGGGCCGACAGCATCGGATGCCGGGTGACCAGCGCACGAACCACTGCTTCGGTGTGATCGAGCGGCCGGTCGGCGGGCAGGTCCAGCACGATCGACCGGACTTCGACCCCCGGCAGCGGATTATCGAGGAGACGGATCACCGTCGGGGTCGGCGGGAGTTCACCGGAAACCTCGGAGCCAACGGAACTCTCGCCCTCGGCCACCGGCGCTCGCTGCGGTTCGGGAACCGCCGTGTCACGCGCGTCCGGGGAAATCTCCGCACCGACTGCCGGAGTATCGCCCTCGCCGGGCTGCGCGCCGTGGACCGTGCCGCCCCCGGAACGCGCACCGGCACCGCCGATACCCTCGATCTCCGGGACACCCGGGTCGGCACCGGAAACGCCGTCTCCCGGCCGGGTACCCGCACCGATCTCTGGCGCGGTAGCCGCGCTGCCGACCGACCGGGTGTCCGCGCGACCGACTACCTCGGTTTCCGCGAACCCGGAAGCCGCACCATCGCCCATATCTGCGGCCGCAGCCCGGATAGCCGGATCACCGGATGCATTCGCACCACCGGCGGTTCCGACACCGATACGGCGGCCGCCGTCCTCCGCAACCCCGGGCGCACCGGCGGAACCGTCGGCAGCCGCAGACCCGCGACCGGCAGCACCGACGATATCGCCGGCCGCAGGGTTTCCACCGGCATGATCGACCATGGCCGTGGCTCGGGCGCCGATACCACCGACCGGATCAACGTCCGCAGTCCCCGGACCCGCACCGCCGGTCGAATCCGCTGCCGCGATTCCATCACCGGCGTCACGAACGCCGTCCGCAGCCGTGGACCGAACACCGGCAGCACCGACCGCGTCGGCATCCGCAGTCCGTGCACCGGTACCACCGGCCACGGACCCGCGACCGGCAGCGCCGACGATATCGACATCTGCAGAGCCGCCACCCGAACGTCCGGTCAGGTCTGCGGCCGAAGCGCGATAACCGGTATCGGTTCCTGCGCCGCGGCTGTCCAGGTGCGCGGCGGATTCCAGCGGACTCGATTCGAGTGCGGTGGTGAGCACCGGAACCAGGTCGGGGTCCGGTAGCAGGGCGAGATCGGGTTCGCCGCCGGAGTTCGACGGAATCCGTTCGACCGTCTGGAACGCCACCGGCAGCAGGGCGGCCGGTAGCAGCCGGGCAAGTGCGGCCCGGACCTGATCGAGGTCTGGATCGGTGCCGGGTTCGGGCACCACGTAGGCCGCCAACCGGCTGCCCGGGGCGGTCGGGTCGCTGCCCGCGGCGACGGTGCGCGCCAGGACCGCGGCATCGGCGATCCCGGGCAGCGTGCGCAGTGCTGCCGCGAGGACGTGCGGCCGGATGCGGTGGCCGCGGAACCGGATCTGGTGGTCGGTGCGACCGAGCAGGTCCAGGCGCTGCGGTGTGGTGTGGGTCGCGTCGCGCCACAGCACCAGGTCACCGGTGCGGTACATGCGCTGGCCGTATCCGAACGGGTTGGCTACGAAGCGGTCTGCGGTCAGTGCCGCCCGGCTCGCGTAACCGCGGGCCAGCTGGTCCCCGGCGAGATACAGTTCGCCGGGCACTCCCGGCGGAACCGGGCGCAGGCGGGAATCCAGGACGTACACGCGGGTGTTCCACTGCGGCAGGCCGATCGGCACCGACCGTTCGGCCGATCCGGCGGCCGGCCAGGAGGTGACCGATACCGCGGTTTCGCAGGTCCCGTACAGGTTGTGCACCTGGGCGCCGCATCGGGCGCGCAGCGCGGAGACGATCTCCGGCGACAGCGGTTCGCCGGTCACGAAGATCTCGCGCAGGCTGCCCACTCGATCGGGGTCGATGAGTTGAGCGAATTCGGCGAGTTCGGCCGGTCCGAAATCGGTGACGGTAACCCCGTGGGCGGTAACGGCTTCGGCGATCCGGCGGGCATTCGCGGGGCCGGTCAGCACCAGTTCGGCACCGGCGCGCAGCGGTAGGAAGAAACCCCATATGGAGGTCGCGGCGGTGGCCGCGTTGCGCTGCAGGTACACATCGGTGAAGCCCAGCGGGGTCTGGGCGAGCATCAAGGTGATCTGGTTGTTGAGGGCGGTATGCGAGAGGACCGCGAGTTCGGGTCCGTCCCCGGCCGCGGATACACACATCACGCAGGCCGCGTTACCGGGCCGCGGCGGCCGGACCAGTTCCGCCGACCGCACCGGTTCGGCGGAGTACTGCCCGAGTTCACCGGAATCGACCAGGAGAACGGGCGCGGATTGCCGGCTCGCGCGCAGGGCCTCCGCGGCCCGGGATTCGCTCGCGCGGTCGGCCAGGACCAGAACCGGTGCGGCGGTATCGAGGACCTGCGCGGTCCAGTGCGCCGGATCGCGCGGGTCCAGCGGCAGGTAGGCGCCGCCCGCGGTGAGCACGGCGTAGATCGCGACCACGAGGTCGGGTGTGTAGCGGGTCGCGATTCCCACCACCGTTTCCGCGCCGACCCCGGCTTCGATCAACCGGCGCGCCAGCCGGTTGACCCGCCCGTCGAATTCCTGGTAGCTCAGTTCGGTTTCCGAATCGGCCACGGCCACCGTATCGGGGCGGATGGCGACGGTGCGGCGGTAGCCGTCGAGCAGGAGTTCCGGCGCCACCGGATAGCGGGTGTCGTTCCACACCACCAGCAGCCGGTCCAGGTCGGCACGCGAGAGCAGATCGATATCGCCGACCGGGCCGTCCGGGTCGCCGCCGGCGACCGTGAGCACCCGCTGGAACCGCCGCGCGACCTCCGCGACGGCGGTGCGCCCGATCTGCTCCGCCGCGAAGCGGAATGCGGCCGCGATTCCGTCCGGGGAGCCGTCGGGTGCCCGGTGCGGGTCGATGACCAGCCGTAGGGCAGCACCGGCCGGTGCGGCGGGAACCTCGACGGGTTCGGTGGCCAGACTCGGCATTTCCAGCCGCGGGATATCGTTGTGCCGCAGCGCGATCGCCACGTCGAAGAGGGGGCCGTCGATACCGAGTGCCTCGGTGAGCAGTTCGAACGGCAGATCCGCGTTCGCGAAGGCACGGCGATCGGATTCCGCGACCCGTTGCACCAGGTCCAGAAAGGATTCGGCCGGATCGATACGGGTGCGCAGTACGACGGTGTTGGCGTAGGGCCCGATCGCGTCGTCGAGTTCGCGTTCGTCACTTCCCCGCACGGAACTGCCGAGCACGATATCGGCGACCGCCGCCGAACGGGCCAGCAGCACCGCGAACGCCGCCCGCAGCACGATGAACTCGGAGGTGCCGGCCCGCTGGGCGATTTCGGCGATCCGGCGATGGGTGCGGGTGCCGATATCGAAGGGGTGTACCCCTTCGCCGGTGGCACCGGCCGTGGTATCGGCCGGGAATTCCAGCCGCGGGGGCAGTTCGGCCAGGTAGTCGCGCCAGTACGCGAGCCGCCGGGCGGCGAGTGAACCCGGGTCGGTGATATCGCCGAGTTCGGCGCGGCGCCCGAGGAAATAGTCGAGGTATTGGATCGACAGCGGCTGCCACAGCGGCCGCGACCGGTTGCGCCGGCCGAGGAATGCCCGCAGCAGATCCCGTAACAGCAGCCCGGCCGAGACGTCGTCGGCGAGAATCCGGTGGATCACCACCGCGACCACATGTTCCCGCGGACCCAGCTCGGCCAGCGCGAACCGTACCGGGACCTGCTCGGGGTCGGCGGCGTCGAAATCGGTCTGCGACAACGCGTGCAGCCATTCGGCCAGGCCCGCGGCGGGTACCGGTTCGGCGACCACTTCGGGCACGGCCTGTTCGCGGGGCAGGACCACTTGCTGCGGTTCGCCGCCGGTCGCCGGGTAGACGGTCCGCAGGGTTTCGTGCCGGTCGACCACATCGGCGACGGCGGCCTGCATGGCCGTGTCGTCCAGGTTTCCGGTCAGGCGCATCGCCGCGGTGATCGTTTCGACGGCGGTACCGGGTGAGCTCTGGTTGTGTTCCCACAACCGCCGCTGCCCGGGTGAGAGCGGGATGGTGGCGGGACGGTCCACGACGGTCGGCGGCCCGGTCGGCCGGGTCTCGTCCGCCCCGCCGCCCGGGTCGGACGGAGTCGCCGGTCCGCCGGCGGAGCGGCTCGGCAGCTCCGTTTCCGCGGACCAGGCGGGTGGTGCCGCCCAGTCCGGCCGGCTCGACAGTGGCTGCGCGGAGTGGTCCGGTTCCTGTTCGGCGGAGAGTGGGTTCTCGTAGAAGGCGGTGGCGTCACTGGGGATGGACGCGGAGGTGCTCCGAACCGGGAGAGCGCCGGCGCTGCCCGGCGATCGGGTCGGCGCGCCGGGCAGTCGATCCGCGGCACCCGGCCACGGGTCCGCAGCGCCGGCGAACCGGTCCCCGGGATCATCCGGGCCACCCGGCGGTCCAGGGAGTTGCTGACCGCTACGTAGCCAGTCGTCGGTCGGGTCCCCGAGCCGGTGCCGGTCGGGGGACGCGGCGAATTCCGGATCGGACAATCCCGAATCGGCGAAGTCCAGGTGGTCTGCCTGTTCGGCCGCACCGCGTGCTGCTGCTTCCGGGGTGTCGTACAGCCCGGGGCCGGGCGAATCGGCGGCCGGCGATTCGAAAGGCTGCGCCTCGCCCCGGGAACCACGGCCCGACAGCGTGTGCTGACGGTCGGGCATCTCCAGGTAGCCGCGGCCCCGCAGCTCCATATCCCGCTGTTCGGAGGCCAGCCGGCTGCCCTTCTCCGGTATGGAGTCCGGGAACGGCTGATCGGTGTTACCGCCGAAGCCACGCTCCGGGGATACCGGGTCCGGCGGACTACTCGGTCCGAGATCCGTTGCCGGTGGCGCGGATGTGCCGGGTTCGAAACCCGGCCCGGATGGCTCGAATGCGCCCCCTGGCCGATCGGCGTCATGAGCCTGACGGCCAGGGTCCGCCGAGTCCCGGATAGGGAGGCTCTGTTCGTAATCGGGTGGTCCATCCGCCGGCCACCTGCTCGGCGCTGCGGTGTTTTCCTGCGGCAACGGGAGCTCGCTCGCCGCGGAGGCAACCGTCTCGTCGCGAAGCCGCGATATCGCGGCGGGGCCGTCGAGAGCCGGTAACTCGACCCGTCCCACATACTCCAGGACCCCGCCGGTTCCGCGGACCACCAGGTCACCGGTGCGGTAGAGCCGGGAACCGTCCTCGGCGAACGGGTCGGCGACCAGTAGTTGCGCAGTCCGCCCGGGCCGGCGGTGGTAACCGCGCGCCAATTGCAGACCACCCAGGTACAACTCACCCACCGCGCCGTCGGGGACCGCGTTGAGCTGCTCGTCCAGAATATGCGCCGTGACCCCGCGAATCGGGGCGCCGAGGGTCGGCGGGCCGCCCGGAGTCAGCGGTGAGCTGATACCGGTCATCACGGTGACCTCGGCCGGGCCGTACCCCTGGTAGAGGGCCCGGGGCGAACCACCGGTGACCGGAATCGCCCACCGCTGTACGGACTCGGGCGGACACGGCCGCCGGCCGGCGATCACCACGCCCAGTTCGTCCAGCCCGGTGGGGTCGATCAGCTCCAAAGCGTCGGCGGGCAGGTAGGCATGGGTCACGCCGGTGCGCCGCAGCAGTGCCGCCAGTTCGTCGGCCCGCGAGACCAGCGGCGACACCACGACCATGGTCGCCGCGCCGCCCAGCGCCAGCAGCAGTTCCAGTACCGACGAATCCGAGGGCAGCGGGGCGAAGTTCAGTGTGCGGTCATCGGGTTCCACCCGGTAGCGGCCCTGCTGTTCGCTACAGAGACCGGACAGTCCGGCCTGGGTCACCACGACCCCGTCCGGCAGGGTCTCACCGTCGGCGACATAGGTGACGTAGGCGGGATGTTCGGCGCGCAGCGGACGGACCCGGTCGGCGTAGGTGACCGCGTCGGCGGAGAACTGCTCCAGCGAACGGGCGGTATCGACCGTGTCGACCTGCAACCATTCGATTTCTTCCGGCAGTTCGTTGCGCACCCAGGACACCGCCAGGCCGTAGACGGCACCGGCGTCGACGAGCAGGTGCGCGACCCAGGCCGGTGGATAGGCCGGGTCGATCGGGACGAACCCGGCACCGGTCTTGGCCACCGCCCATACCGCGAGAACCGCGTCCAGCGAACGCGGAATGGCCACCGCTACCAGGTCCTCCGGGCCGATACCGCGGGCTATCAGCGCTCGGGCCAACCGGCTGGACCAGGCGTCCAGATCGGCGTAACCGACCTGTTCCAGTGGCCCGGTACCGTCGGCGAGGACGAGTGCGACGCCATCGGGATTGGTTTCGACGGCATTGGCGATCAGTTGCGGCAGAGTGGTCACGCGGGGCCGCCGGGTTCGCTGCGGTCTGGTCCGGACCGGCCGCGTCATGCTGCGCTCCGTAGGTGGTCATACCGCTGACCGACTACCGCATCCATCTGTCCGCCTCGCCTGCCTATCGCACTTCACCGCCGCGCCGACCGTGGCCGCGGCATGGTGGCAGCCTGCCACAACGCGCCGGTCCCCGGTATGGCACCCGGCAGGTTACCGCCCCGGCCCCGGTTCGACCATCCGGTGACCGTAGCCGAACCGGCGGACCGTCAGCCGAACAGAGCCGGCGGGTCCAGCACGCAGGGGACCCCGTCCCAGGCCGGTCCGGGCCGGCCGTCGTCCGCCAGGATCAGTGCCGTGAGGTCGTGCAGTGAACCGCGATCGAGAACCGCGAGTCCCTCGCCGTCGGACCAGAGATGGGTGATCCATTCCTCGGCGGGAGTCACATTCCGGGGGCTGCCGGGGAGCAGTACCACCGAGGCACCCGCGGCGCCCGCCGCCACGATCTCGGTCACCGCGGCGGGACCGTCGCCGCGGCCGTAACCGTATGTCCTGGCCTCGTAGGTCAACTCGGTGGCGGCGTGTACCCGCGCTACCGCGGTCGCCAATCGGTCGTAGGTCACCCGCCGGCCGGTAACGTCCACCACCACGAGATCACCGCCGCGCAGCGGCCGGATCCGGTGCGCGTGGGTGACCGGCCGCGGGGACTGGCGGCCGATCTCGGAACGCACCGCGGGATCGTCCAGTACCAACCACTCCGCATCCGGAGTCCGCGGGGGCGCGGCCACCGCCAGCCCGACCTCCACCACCAGACCCGCGGTCGCCGCCACCGATACGGCGTCGGCGGGCACCAGTGCCGCACCGGCTTTGAGTACCGCCCAGGTGGCCACCACCGCGTCCATACCGCGCTCGAGCGCGGTCACCACCCCGGTTCCCGGGCCGCACCCACGGGCGATCAGGGCTCGCGCCAGCCGGGACGATCGGGTATCCAGTTCCTGGTAGGTCATCACCTCGTCGCCGCGGACCACCGCCGGTCCTGCCGGGTCGTCTTCCACGGAGACGGCAAGGGTCCGGGCGAGCGCGACTCCTGCGGTCGCTGCCGGAACCACCGGTCCGGGCGCGAATACGGCATCCGTCGTATGCGGCGGGCCGAAGGCGTCGCCGACCGACAGGGCTCCCGCCGAACCCGCCCATTCGTCGACGTCGGTATGGCCGACGGCATCCCGCGCACCGACCGGTTCGGCGGCGGGCACCCCGTTTCCTGTACCCGCCACAACATCGGCCTCGGCGGCCGAGGCGGTCTCCGGCGAATCCACTCCGGCAGCGGTGGCATGGCCGGCTGTGCTTCCCCGGCCGGACCGATCAGCAGCAGGCGCCGTACTTCCCGCCGCCACAGCGGTCTCGACGAACGCCCCGGGTCCCAGGGGACTTGCCTCGACAACAGGTTCGGCAGCGGGGCCGGTCGCGCCCACCGGATCGACCCATTCGGCCGCACGCGGGATGTCTCCCGTATCCCGTGCAGCGTCCGTACCACCTGCCGCGATATGCCTCGAACCTGCCGGACCATCTGCTCGGCCGCCGGGCGTAGTGCCCGGCAGGCCCGGTGGGACAGCCGATCCGGCGGCAGGCGCGACGTCCGCTGTATCGGCCGGTTCGGCGGCGAGCGTGTATTCGGAGTCGCCGGTGAGATCGATTTCGCCCACCCGCGTCCGCGGCTCCGCGGCAACCGCGGTGAGGATTCGGGTCAGCTGCTCGCCGAACGAGAGCACCGTCTCCTCGTCGAACAGATCGGTGCGGTACGCCAGCGTGATCCGGAGCTCGCCGGGGGATCCGTCGTTGTCGAGGCGCGGATCCAGATCGATGCGCAGATCGACCTCCACGTCCGAGATGCCGTGATCCAATCCGCGGACCGCGAGCCCGGGAAGGTTCACGACGGCAGGCTCGTCGAGTTGCGACACCAACACACCGAACAGCGGTTGGCGCGCGGGGGTTACCGCCTCACGGACCTGTTCGAACGGAACATCGGCGTTGGCGGATGCCGCCAGATTCGTTTCCCGGGTGCGGTCCAGGAGTTCGGTGAATGTCTGGGTGGCTCGTACCCGGGTTCGCACGGCGACCGTATTCGCGAACCGGCCGACCAGTTCGGCAAGTGCCGGTTCGTCGCGACCGGCGATCCGGCGGCCGACCGCGATATCACCGGCGCCCGTGAGCCGATGCAGCAGCGCGGTCACCGCCGCATGCAAGGTCAGGAGAAGAGTGGCGCCGCGCTCCTCGGCCAGTGCGTCCAGCGACCGATGTACCTGCGCGGGGAGGACGAAATCGGTTGCCGCGTCGGGTAGCGACATCCGTTCGGGGCGCAGCCGGTCCGCGGGCAGCTCGCTGCCCCCGGTCGCGCCGCGCAACTGTTCCCGCCAGTAATCCAATTGCTGCGCTGCGACGGATGTCTCGTCGCCTTCTTCGCCGAGCAGGGCGCGCTGCCAGATCGCGTAGTCCGCGTACTGCACCGACAGCGGCGACCAGCGCGGTGATTCCCCGCTCACCCGCGCCAGGTACGCGGTCATCAGATCCCGCATCAACGGCGCCGGCGATGCACCGTCCGCGGCGATCCGGTGCGCGACCAGAGCGAGGACGTGTTCGTCGTCACCGGTGGCGAGCAGCAGCCCGCGGATCGGCGCCGCGGCGGTGATATCGAAAGCGGTGGCGCGTAATTCGGCGATCCGGCCGGTGACGTCGTCGGTGTCCGCGAGCTCGAGACCGCCGCGCAGCACCTGGGCCACCGGCAGGATCTCCTGATACGGCAACCCGTCCGGACCTGCCGGGTAGCGGGTGCGCAGCGGTTCGTGTCGTTCCAGGACATCCGAGATCGCGTACCGCAGCGCCGAGGTGTCGAGCGCACCGGTGAGCCCTACGGCCAGCACGATATTGTGCGCGCCCGGGTCGGCCCTGCCACGCAGCCATATCCGGTGCTGGTTGGGCGCGAGCGGAATCCGTTCCGGCCGGTCGGCCCGGCCCAGGGACGGCCGCTGCGTCGTCCGGGCCGCCCCGGGTACCACCCGGGCGGCCAGCGCGGAAACAACGGGAGCGTCGAATACCGCGCGCAGGGTGAGATCGGCACCCAGTGTCTCGTTGATGCGGGCCACCGCCCGGCTCGCCAGCAGCGAATTGCCGCCGAGGGCGAAGAAGTCGTCGTCCGCGCCGATCCGGTCGTGGCCGAGCAGCTCGGTGAACACCTCGGCGACAACGGCTTCCGTACGACCTGCGGGTTCCGTATAGGGTGCACGTTCGTCGGCAGGTTCTGGCCGCACCCCATCAACCGCTTCCAGCCCGGCCTGCGGCCGGCGACCGGTGTACTCCAGATTGGCACGCCCGGCGAACCCGGCCCACCGCCCGAAATCCCCGGAACGGTACATCCGCGACCCCGGCGCACCGAAGGGGTCGGCCACGAACCGGGTCGCGGTGTATCCGGGCCGGTCCAGGTAGCCGCGGGTCAATTGGGCACCCGCCACGTAGATCTCGCCGGGTACGCCCACCGGCGCGGGCTGTAGCCGATCGTCCAGGACGAGCGCGTCCAGGCCCGGCAGTGCGCGTCCGACAACACTGGCCGGATTGTCGACCAGATGCTCGTCCAAGGTCAGGTACGAGGCGTGCACGGTGGTTTCGGTGGTGCCGTACATATTCACCACCCACGGCGCGTTCCCTTCGCCGCCCGCGGAGGCACCGTGCCGCTCGTACCAAGGGCGCAGCCGGCGCAGATCGAGTGCCTCACCGCCCAGCACCACATACCGCAGGGCGGGTGGAGCGCTGTCACCGGCGGCATACGCGTCCCGGTCGGCCTCGGCGAACCGGTAGAACGCCGAGGGCGTCTGGCCGATCACCGTGACCCGCTCGCGTACCAGTAGTTCGCGGAAGCGCTCCGGCGAGTCTGCGGTCGTCTCGTCGACCACCACCACGCAGCCACCGCCGGCGAGAGCACACCACAGCTCCCAAACCGAGAAGTCGGAGGTGACGGGGTGGAACAGCGCCCATACATCGGCGTCGTCGAAATCGAACAGCAGTTGGGTGTTCGCGAACAGCTCCACCACATTGCGATGAGTTACGCCCGCGTAGCCGGTGGGGCCCGAGGTGTGCGCGGCACAGATCAGGTTCCCGGGCCGCAGTGGCGCACGCCGGTCGGCATCGGTGACCGGATCCGCGGTGTGGTGGGCGGTTTCTTCCACGGTCACCACGGGAAGGCCGGCGGGTGCCGCGTTCCGCATCGCCTCGGTGGTGAGCACAGCGACCGGCCGCGTTTCGGAAAGCAGGGGTCGCGGCCAGGGCAGTGCGGTGTCGATCGGCAGGTACGCGGCACCGGCCAGCAGTACACCCAGCAGGGCGACCGGCAGTTCCTCGGTCCGCGGAACGGCCACCGCCACCAGGGTTTCCGGGCCGGCTCCCGCCTCGATCAAAACGCGGGCCACCCGGTAGGAGCGGTCGAGCAGTTCGTCGAAACGCAGTACCACGTCGCCGGATCGCACGGCCGGGGCCGCCGGGTCCAGGCGCGCGCGGGCCTCGATCAGATCGACCAGTGTCACCGGTGGCACCGCGGCGCCGGAGCTGTTCCATTCGCGCAGTACGAGTTCGCGTTCCCCGGGGAAGAGC
Source organism: Nocardia carnea (assembly GCF_029868855.1). Lineage (GTDB taxonomy): Bacteria > Actinomycetota > Actinomycetes > Mycobacteriales > Mycobacteriaceae > Nocardia > Nocardia carnea_A. The sequence goes on from NZ_JARWOV010000091.1 coordinate 14,366, forward strand.
AGGTCGATATCCCCCACGACGACACCGGGGTCGGCGGCCACGGCGCTCAGGATGCGGAGCAGCCGGTCGGCGTGATCTCCGACGGTCGGCGCGTCGAACAGGTCGCGGGCGTAGGTGAAGGTGAGGGTGGCGCCGGCCCCGACGGCCACCAGGTCGACGCGAAGATCCAGTTTCTCCGGCAGCTCGGCGGGTTCACTGTCGGTCGAGAGCAGAACGCGGAAGGGTGGCCGGCCGGCCACCGTGCGGAGGGTGTCGATCAAATGGACGAGCCGTTCGCTGCCCCGGCCGGCCGTGCCCAGGGCCGCGGCACCGGCTTCCCTGGCCTCGACCAGTAGCGCGTCGAAACCGTCCGCCGGGTTCACTTCGGTGTGCAGGACCGAAAGTCCCGCCGCGGACCCCTTGGTCGCGTAGGCCCCCACCGCGGTTTCCCGGTGCCCGGACAGCCGCGCCAGCAATACGGCCAGAGCCGCCTGTACCACGGTGAAATCGTTCGTATCGTAGTGTCCGGCCGCGATATTCAGTGCGTCGTGCAGTTCGTCGTCGAGTTCCCGGCGCAGCACTGCGCTGCGCCGGGACGCGGTGGCGGGTCGCGGCCGGTCGGCGGGTAGCTCACCGTGGCCGGCCACCGCGGCGGGAGCGCGCCACCAGCCCACGGCCGGAACGGAGACCTGCGCGGGTACGGCCAGCAGCTGTCCCACGAGCGCCCGCAGCAGCCCCGAGAGTGCCTGCGCGGAGAGTTCGGCGACAGTGTCGCGGCGGTAACACAGCCGAAGCAGCAACCGGTCACTCGACTCCACCACCAGGGTCACCGGGTAGTGACTGTCGATCCGGGTGGTGAGATCGACGACCTCCAGACCGTCGAGCGCACCGGCCGCGGCGCACAACCCGGCCGCGTCCACCGGGTCGGGGTCGAAGGCGAGCACGGTATCGAAAAGGTGGGCGGCTCCCGGTGGAATACCGGCCGGATCGAGATAGTGGTGTTCGAGCAGGGTCGCCTGTTCGGACTGGACCCTGGTGAGCAGTTCCCGCACTGTCCAGCCGGACTCCACCCGTACCCGCACCGGAATCGTATCGGCCAGTAGCCCCGCCATCCGATCCGATCCGCCCAGCTCTCGCGGCCGGACCGGTACGACGGCGCCGAAGACGATATCCGCGCGGCCGGTAAGACTCGCCAGGACCAGCGCCCACAGCGCCCGCATCACGGTTTCGACCGTGACACCGGAGGCCACCGCGTAGGCGGCCATCGCGACTGTCTCCTCCTCGCCGAGCGCGTGCGTCGTTTCTCCGTACCCGCTGTCCGGCTCCGCCGGCGGGGAGAGTACCGCGGCGAGTTCGGTGGGCCGGGCTCCGCGCAGTACCTCCGACCAGCGCGCGCGAGCGGCCTCGGCGTCGCCGTGCCCGCGCCACCGGAGGTATTCGCGATAGGCCGGCGGCTCGGGCAGTGCCGCCCCGTCGCCGTGCAGCGCGTACAGGGTCAGCAGATCGCGCAGCAGAATCGCCGCCGACCCGGTGTCGAACAGCAGCGGGTGCGCGACCAGAACGCAATGCGTACGCCCGGTTACCGTGCGATAGACCGTGAACCGCAAGGGTGGCGCGCTGTCCACGGCGAACCCGGCGCGATGTTCGGCGGCCAGCAGTTCGGCCATCTCGTAGTCGCCGACATCGTCGACCACCCGCCACGGCACCTCGGCGGTTTCGATGACCAACTGCACCGGGGTCCCGTCGGCCCCGGTGGTGAATACCGAACGCAGCGCCGGATGCCGGTCGGCGAGCGCCTGCGCGGCACTGTGCAGGCGGTCGAGATCGAGAACACCGCCCAGTTCCAGCGCGAACAACATCGCGCCGGCACCGGAACCGTCCGCGGTGAGCTGGGAACGGAAGAACAGTCCGGTGCCCAGCGGCCCCAGCGGAAGCACCTCCACCAGGCGCGGGTGTACCGCCCGCCATGCCTCCAGCTCCGCGTCCGCCACTGGTATCAGCGGCGAATCGAACCCACCCGCGGCAGGGCCTCCGGCGTGCCGGGCCAGCGCGCGTAGCGCGGCCAGCCAGTCACCGGCCAGCTCACGGACCGCGGATTCGTCGAGGATATCCGCGAGATAACCGAACACCACGGTCATCGCACCGTCGGCTCGGACGGCGGCGTCGATATCGACGACCAGGTCCACCGGCATACCGGGATCGGGTTCGGCCGGGAAATCGCCCAGCTCATCGGTCGGTGACCAGGCCGGGCCGGTTCGCTCGGCCACTCCCCCAGCGCGGCAGGTGAAGCCGATCTGCGCGGGTGCCGCGCCGGGCTCGCCGGGGGCCGGCCGGTACAGCGAGCCGAAACCGGTTCCCCCGTCCGGCACCGCGCCGAGCTGCTCGCATACGGTCTGCACCAGCGCGGCGGTTTCGCCGCCACCACGTAATGCCGCATCCGCGGGGATACCGGACAGGTCCAGAGCCACGGGGTATTCGGTGCTGAATCGGCCGACGGTCCGGCCGAGATCGGCATCGGACAGTACGGACGACGAGCGGCTGTCGCCCGCGAGCCGGATCCGGGTTACGGCACAGTCCACCCCGCGCCGTAACCGCCAAGTCCGCACCGCCAACGCCAGCGCAGCCACCAGCGGATCAACGGCACCGGTACCGTACCGGTCCGGCAGCTCGGCCCGGACCTTCCCGGCGATCTCGGCCGGAACCTCGACCGCGAACCGGCACACCGCCGCGTGGGTATCGGTGGCGGGGTCCACCGCGCGGGCACCGATCAGCGGGTCGGGCGTGGCCAGGACACTGCGCCAGTAGGCGTTTTCGCTTGCCCGATCCGTGGTGGCCAGCGTATGCGTGCAGTTCCGGAACGACACCCCGGTGGGCGGGAGTTCGACGTCCCGGCCGGAAGCTATCCGATCCCAGGCCCGGGCCAGATCGCCGATGACGATACGCCAGGACGCCGCGTCCACGACGTACTCGTGCATCGCCAGCAGCAGCGCATCCCGCGCGCCGGGTCGGCGGAGCCAGGTGGCAGCGACCATCCGGCCACCCAGCGGGTCCAATTGCGCCACAGCGGAATTGGTCGCCGCCCGGACGATGTCGGCCGACCCGGTACCGCCGCGGTCCCCCGGAACCTCGACCTCGGATATCAGCGCCGCCGGCAGATGATCGGGCACCTCGAAGCGGTATCGGTCGCCCTCGGCCACCACCCGGGCGTGCAACATATCGTGCCGGGCCAGTACCGCGCCGACGGTGGCGGCCAGGCCGGCGCGATCGATACCTTCCGGCAGCGACAGCACCACGCTCTGCGCGAATCCCGGAAACACCCCGGCGGCCAGGTAGCGGTCGAGGACGGGAGTCAGCGGGACCTCGTACGCGCCCCCGGCTCCCGTCTCGGCCCACGTCCCGGCGTAGCCCGGCCGTCCCCCGCCGGCCACCGACCCGCTGCCGTCCGCCAGGGCTGAACCGGCCGGCACGTCAGCACCGCTCGGCAGTTCCGGGACGCCCGATGGCTCCGGGTTGCCCGGCGGTTCCAGCTGCCACCGAGTCGCGGGGCGTCCGCGGGCGACGAACTCCGTTTCGGATACCGTGTCGGCCCCGGTCACCGTGGCGGCGTGCCCGCGGGCCGAGGGATGGGCAGCCGGCTGCTGGAACAGCGACGCCGGCAGCCCACCGCGATGGTCGAGTCCGCCTGCGGGAGTCAGCGGGATATCGTCCAGGTGCACGAATGTGGCGGGAACATCGGACGCGGGTAGCGAAGCGGACAGCCCGCCGTAGTCCGACAAGGTTTCATTGGGCGGCACCACATTCGATACCGGTGCCGCCGCCACCGACGGCAGTTCCTTCCCCGCGGTCACGGCGTATCCGACGGCATCGTGGCGGGCGGGCGCATTGTCTGTGTCTCCGAGTCCGGAGCCGTGCGGCCCCACCCGGGAATCGACGTGACTCACGAACTCGATTTCCGGGCCCCGCGGTGTTTCGACGTGCCGGGCCAGGTCACCCGTGCGGTACATCCGGGCGCCCGGCCTGCCCATGCCGCTGGGTACGGCCACGAAACGTGCCGCGCTCCGTGCGGGCAGATTGGAATAGCCCTGCGCCAGGACCGTTCCCGCCAGATAGAGTTCGCCCACCTCGCCCGCGGGGACCGGCCGTAACCGGGCGTCGAGAACCAGCAGCTCGGCCCCGTGCGCCGCAGTACCGATGGTGCGCGCCGCACCCGGAAGCGCCGGTCCGGTACTCGTGGCGACGATCCCGGCTTCGGAACAGCCATAGGAGGTGACGAGGCAGTGTTCCGCCGCCCAGCGCCCGGCGGGCGCGGATCCGTTCCGGTCGCCTACGACGGCGACGAGCGCGAGATCTTCGAGCCCGGCGGGGTCCACCGATTCCGCGACGGCCGCGGTGGTGATCAGGTGGGTCACCTGTTCCCGGTGGATGAGTTCGCCCAGTTCACGCCCGCCGGAAACACCGGCCGGGGCGATCACCAGGGTCGCACCCGCGGTACAGGTGAGCAGTAATTCGAGCACCGCGATATCGACCGTCGGCGGGCAGCTGTGCACGACCTGGGAATCACTGGATATCCCATAGCTGTCGCCGACCGCGGCGACCACCGCGCCGAGTCCGGCGTGCGGCACCACGACACCTACAGGTTCGTCATCGGCGGGGCCGCGGGTGTAGGCGATATACGCCGGATGCCACTCGTCGAGCGGCCGGATCCGGTCGGCGTAGGAGATGGGGTGGCGGGGCCGCCGGGCGATCCGGTCGGCCTGGACCGGATCATCGAGTTCGATCCAGTACAGGGCACGACCGAGGACCCGGCGGAATTCCGAGGTGGTCAGGCCGAAGGCCGCCCCCGAGTCGGTGGCGATATACGCGATCCGGTCGGCCGGATCGGTCGGGTCGATGACGACGTGGGCCGCACCGGTTTTCGCGACGGCCCATACCGACAGCACCGATTCCGGACTACGCGCGATCCCGATCGCCACCACATCGCCCGGCCCGATTCCCCGTTCGATCAGTTCCCGCGCAACCTGCGAGGACCGCTCGTCGAGTTCCCGATAGGTCAGCTCGCGCTGATCGGCGGGCGCGCCGGTGGGGTTGTAGCGGATCGCCACCTCGTCCGGGGGGGGGTAAAACCCCCCCGGGAGCCAAAGGGCGGGAGGGGGGGGGGCCGCCCCCCCCCCCCGGCCCCCCCCCCCGCCCCTACCCCCCCCCCCCCCGCCCGGGGCGGCCCGGCGCCCCCGCCCCCCCCCCCCCCGCCCCCCCCCCACGACGCCTGGAATGAACGCTCAGCCCAGCCGCATCGAATACGCCGCGATCACTGGCTGCCTTTGGCCGCCTGGAGCAGGTCGGCACGGGTGGTGAACTTGACCCGCGGGCGGCCCGCCTCCTTCCCGGCGCCGCGTTCGGCCAGATCGATGGCCTTCCAACCGACGCGGTCCACCAGGTCCGGCTGGCGTTGCTGCACCAGGGCGCGCAGTGCGTCCCGATCGCCGGTAGGGGCGGCCAGCCTGCCGGACATGAAATCCGCGATGAGGGCTTCGACGGTTTCCTCGGAGTCGATCCGGTTCGAGCCGATGACGCCGCGGGGGCCGCGCTTGATCCAGCCGCTGACGTACACGCCGGGCAGGGGCGTGCCGTCGGGTCCGGTGACCCGGCCGTGCTCGTTCGGCACCACGGCTCGCTTTTCGTCGAACGGCAGGTCCGGTACGGGTTCACCGCGGTAGCCGATCGAACGCAACACCAGCGAGGCGTCGTAGCTGCCGGTGCGATCGGTGGCACGAGCGTTGAGCACGCCGTCCACATCCACCAGCTCGTTGTGCGCGTACTCCAGCCCCTCCACCTTGTCGGTTCCGAGAACCGCGGTGGGCGAGGCCAGGTATTTGAACACGATCCGCTTGTTGCCCTCGGCGGGCGGTTTCGCGGCGTATTCCTCGGCCAGCGTGTACTTGAGCCGCAGCGACGGTTCGACCTCGGGATCGTCGAGCACCGCTTGCGAGACGGGGTCGAGTTTCAACTCGGCCGGATCGATGACCACGTCGACCCCGGACAGGTGCGCGAGCGCCAGGAATTCCGGTGAGGTGTAGGCGGCCTGTAGCGGTCCGCGCCGGCCCAGCACCACCACTTCGCGGATACTGCTGTTGCGCAGCGCGGCGAGGGCGTGGTCGGCGATATCGGTCTTGGCGAGTTCGTCGGGGTGCACGGTGAGCACACGCGCCACATCGAGCGCGACATTGCCGTTCCCGACGATGATCGCCCGCTCCCCGGACAGGTCGAAAGTGCGATCGGCGTAATCGGGGTGACCGTTGTACCAGGCCACGAATTCGGTGGCCGAATGGCTGCCGGGCAGCTCCTCGCCCGGTACCCCCATCCGCCGATCCGAGGAGGCACCGACCGCGTAGAGAACCGCGTGGTGGTGCGCCAGCAGTTCCTCGTGACTGATGTGCTCGCCGACCTCGACGTTCAGGTAGTACTGCAGGGTGTCGCGACGGAACGCCGATTCGAACATGCCGGCCACCGTTTTGGTACCGGGATGGTCCGGGGCCACTCCGGCGCGGACCAGCCCCCAGGGCGTGGGCAGGCGATCGAACATCTCCACCTGGACATCGCAGCGGCGGAGCAGTTCGTCGGCGGCGTAGGCGGCCGCCGGACCGGCACCGACGATCGCGACCCGCAATGTCCCGAGCTCCTTGGGCGGGCGCACCGGCGTAGCGATCGGATCCAGGTTGGATTCCAGCGGGTGCCGCTCGAACCAGGCGGCATTGATATCCCGGAAGCGGGCCAGCGACGCGGAGAGATCGTCCTCGGAGAAGATGGCCTCCACCGGGCACGCGTCGACACAGGCGCCGCAGTCGATGCAGGTGTCGGGGTCGATGTAGAGCATTTCGGTCGTGGCGAATTCCGGCTGATCCGGAGTCGGGCGGATGCAGTCGACCGGGCACTCGGAAACGCAGCTGGCATCGTTACAACAACGCTGCGTGATTACGTAGGCCATATTTGTGCAGATCCTCGAGACTTATGTGCGGGCTGGTGCCTTCCGGGTCACGGTGGGCAGGGCGGGACAATCGGGTGCGGACCGGGGTCACCGGCCCACCCTCCATTGTGACGCCGCTTTCAGTTTGCCTCGAGTGTGTTATCCGTCTCCGCACGGAGGGTGCTTACGGTGGTCACATGACCCGGACTCTGATCTTGATGCGCCACGGGAAATCGGCGTACCCGCCCGGAATCGACGACCACGAACGCCCGCTGGCGCCGCGTGGCCGGCGCGAGGCCGCGTTGGCCGGGGACTGGCTGCGCACCACCCAGCCGCCCATTTCGGCGGTCCGCTGCTCGACCGCGACTCGAACGAGGGAGACCCTCGCCGCGACCGCGATCACCGCGCCGGTGGAATTCGACGGCGGAATCTACGAGGCGGCGGCCGATCAGCTGATCGAACTCGTCCAGCTGACCGATCCGGCACTGTCGACGCTGCTGGTTATCGGGCACGCACCGGGTATGCCGTGGACCGCGTGGGACCTGGCGGCCGATCGCGATACCGACGACGCACTGCGGCTCAGTCGCAAATTTCCCACCTCGGCCCTGGCCGTGCTGCGCTTCGAAATGCCGTGGGATCGGATCGAGCCCGGTACGGGCGACCTCGCGGCCTTCCACATCCCGCGCTGAACGAACACGCACGCTCAGCGCAGGACTTTGCCGCCGAAGACCGCACCGACGCCCAGCAATACCAGTAGCAGGAAGGCCGCCCAGCCGCCGAGCAGCCACCAGACCAGTCCGAACACCACCACGATCGGCGCCACCGCGATGGCGGTGATCACCGGACTCTCCTTGACCGTAGCCCAGGCCGAACGTGCCCGGATCCGGTCGATTTCCTCAGCCATAATCCCAGGTTACGTGCTCGGAACCGGATGCGCTGGTGGGCGCGGAATCCAGTTTCGTCCGGCTCGTGCCACGGTACGCCGGGCTGGGTAGGCTGGCCCTCGGGGTCCGGTGGCCGGCCGCGTCGCCGGGAGGCGGTAGTCGCAGACCGAGAGGATGTGCGGAGATGACCGGAACAACCGAGGAGAGCACGGTCGTCCGCAACGCGGACAAAGACCGCTACGAGGTGTTCTACGGCGGCGATCTCGCCGGTTTCGCCGAGTACACCGAACGCGGCACGGAAACCGTTTTCACCCACACCGAGGTCGATTCGGCGTTCGAGGGCAAAGGGCTCGGCAGCAAACTGGCCGCGTTCGCGATCCGCGACACCGTCGACCGCGGGCACCGGATCCGTCCCGAATGCCCGTTCATCCGAAGCTATCTGGAGCGGCATCCCGAATATGCCGCGCATGTGGTCGGCGTCGACGGTGAGTGATCTGGACCCGCATCCCGCCGAAACGCTGTGCGTGCCGGCGAGCGGGCCGGGTCCGGTGACGGAACTCTATCCGGCCCGGGAAGTACCGCTGGGCGGGGTGCGCGGTACCTATGTCGAACGCACCCTCCCACAGCGGGACCTGCCGACCGTCGGTGCCTGGTGCTTCCTCGACTATTTCGGCGCGCCCACGGTGACCACCACGGATCTGCCGCCGGATATCGACCCGCATCCGCATATCGGCCTGCAGACGGTCACCTGGCCGCTGGAGGGCCGGATCCGGCATCGGGATTCGGTGCATTCGGATGTACTGATCGAGCCGGGCCAGCTGAATCTGATGACCTCCGGCCGCGGTATCGCCCATTCGGAGTACACCGTGCCGGACGCCCCCGCCGGGCGCGGATTGCAGCTGTGGGTCGCGCTGCCCGACGATCACCGCGATATCGCACCGCATTTCGAACAGCACCGCGATCTGCCGGTGCACCGCGGGCCAGGTCTGCGCGCGACCGTACTACTGGGAACGCTGGCCGGGGTCACCTCACCGGCGATGATCTACACGCCCCTGGTCGGCGCGGATGTCGAGATCGACCCTGCCACCACGACCACACTGCGGACGAACCCGGAATACGAATACGCGATCCTGGTCATCGATGGTGAAGTGACCGTGGCGGGTGTCGAGACGGGCCCCGGCCCGCTGCTGTACCTGGGTACCGGGCGCGTCGAACTGGAGTTGGCCAGCGCCGGCGGCGGCCGGTTCGCGCTGATCGGTGGCGAGCCGCTGACCGAGGAATTGGTGATGTGGTGGAATTTCGTCGCCCGGGAGCATACGGAGATCGCCGCGGCGCGCACGGACTGGGAGCAGCGCAACACCGACCGCTTCGGTGATATCGCCGGTCATCCGCCCGAGCAGCGAATCCCCGCACCACCGCTACCCGGCGGGCAGTTGAAACCGCGCGGCCGCCGGCAACGCCGCTGAACAATTTCCTCCGCGCGTTTGCCTGGAGTCCACTCCAGGTGGCTAGCGTTGTCACTGTTCGACGAGAGGAAGCGGACCGAACCACAGAACGGCTGTGGCGCAACAAATTTCGGCAAAGGGGAACTCCGTGAGTCTTTCCGCACCCACCAGCGACGGGCCCGGCCGGGATATCCCCCGGCATACAATCGGCGCCGCCGCCCGGCACTGCGGGCTGAGTCAGGACACCCTGCGCTGGTACGAGCGCATCGGCCTGCTCTCCCATATCGGTCGCGATCACACCGGTAGACGCCGGTTCAGCGACCGCGATCTGGACTGGCTGACGCTGATCACGCGGCTGCGCACCACCGGCATGTCGGTCGCGGACATGATCCGCTACGCGGAGCTGGTCCGGGCCGGGGAGAGCACCATCCCGGAACGGCTCGCGATGTTCCGTACCACCCGCGCCGAGGTCCTCGACCGTATCGCCGAACTCCAACAGACCGTGGCGGTCCTGGACTACAAGATCGCGCTGTACGAGGAGCACACCGCATCGGCCCCCGCCCGGTCACCCGACAACGCCGCATCGTGAAGGGATTTCCGCGAATGACCACCCCCACAACACTGCCGAGCACTCCTCTGGGCCCCGACGGGATCCGGGTCGGGATCCAGGGTCTGGGCTGTATGGGCATGAGCGAGTTCTACGGCCCCACCGACCGCGCCGAAGCCCGCGCGACCCTGGACCGGGCCCTCGAACTCGGCATCACGCTGTTCGATACCGCCGATATCTACGGCGCCGGCGACAACGAAGAATTCCTCCGCGATTTCGTGCGTACCAACCGCGACCGGGTTGTACTGGCCACGAAGTTCGCCATCGTCCGCAAACCGGACGACCCCCACTACCGCGGCATCGACAATTCTCCGGAATACATCCGCACCGCCGTGGACGCCAGCCTGCGCCGGCTGGGCATCGACACCATCGACCTCTACTACATGCACCGGCGCGATCCCGAGGTACCGATCGAGGAAACCGTCGGAGTGATGGCCGAACTCGTCCAGCAGGGCAAGGTACGCGCCCTCGGGCTTTCCGAGGTCACCGGTGCGGAACTGCGCGCCGCCCACGCGGTCCATCCGATCGCCGCGGTGCAATCGGAATGGTCGCTGTTCTCCCGGGATGTCGAACGCACCGCGGCACCCGCTGCCGCCGAACTGGGCGTCACCTTCGTCCCCTACTCGCCGCTCGGACGAGGCTTCCTCACCGGATCGTTCGCGCAAGCGGACCAACTGAACGACACCGATTTCCGGCGTCATATGCCGCGTTTCAACGGCACCAACGCGGCGCACAACGCGGCGCTGCTGGCACCCGTGTACGCCATAGCCGAAGAACGGAGTCTCACGCCCGCACAGGTCGCTCTGGCCTGGGTACATTCCCGGGCCCAGGAACACGGGCTTTCGGTCGTACCTATTCCGGGCACCCGCCGACGCACCCGACTGGAAGAGAACGTCGCGGCCGCGACGGTTGTGCTGACCGCCGCCGAACTGGCCCGGCTGGAACCGATCGCCGAACAGGTCGCCGGTCCGCGCTACGCGGATATGTCCTTCACCTCGGCAGGCCGCGAATAGGGCACGCGACAGGCAGGCAGGTCGGGGCACCGGCCCAGCCGTTACCCAGGGGCCGCCGTGATCCGCACGATCCGGGACAGCGGCAAACCGCGCAATTTTGCACCGCGGCGAGCCGGGAATCGATATATCGCTGACCGAAAAGGCGCGTCGCTGATCGCATATCACCAGGTGGCGGCTACTCGGATTCGGACATCGCCGCCCGCCGCCGGCCGGGCACCGTAGCGGAGCGCATATGAGGTACCGGCTCCGAGCGATCCGAATCGTTCAGGCGCTGGGTACCGATGACGCGGAGCAGGTCCAGCTTCTCCGCAGCGTCGGTACCCGGCCGGGGACGGTAGATCAGCAGCCGCTGAGTAGCGCTGGTGGTGAGCAGGGTTTCGCAGTCGAATTCGATCGCGCCGACGTCCGGGTGCACAATGCTCTTCACATCCGAAAGCCGGACCTGCACAGCGTGTTCGTTCCACAGCCGATCGAATTCGACGCTGGCAGATCGCAACGCAGCGACGAAGTCGAGTACCTCGGGGTCCTTCGCGCGCCGCGCCGCGGTTGCGCGCAGATCGGCCACCTGTCGGCGCGAGATCCGGTCCACATCGTCCGGCGGGCAGAAATCGCGGGCCGCAGGGTCGGTGAACCACCGCCAGGCAAAGAAGCGGTGCCGGCCGGGCAGCACGGTCTGGTCGCCGATCAGCAGGATGTGCATCCGGTTCTGCACCAGGGTTTCGCCGAGGTCGGTGACCACGGCCGCCGGGGTATCGTCCAGCTTCGCCAAGACGTGCATCATCCCCGGCCCCACGTGTTTGTCCGGCCCGCCACCACCCGGCGGTGTCTGGTCGCACAAGAAGTACACGTGATCACGTTCGTCGCTGGTGTACCGCAGGGCCCGGGTGAGCGCGGCAAGGACCTGGGTGGACGGCCGCGGGCCGCGAGCCTGCTCCAACCGGGTGTAGTAGTCGGTGGAGATCCCGGCCAGCTGCGCCACCTCGTCCCGCCGCAGCCCTGGTGTCCGGCGCCGCACACCGGGCGGCAACCCGACCTCCGCCGGGGTCAGCTGTTCGCGGCGGCGGCGGAGAAAATCGGCGAGTTCGCTGCGATCCATCCCTCCACTGTGGCGCAGCCGGGCCCGGCGAGCCAGGGACCGCCGCTCCCCCGATAAAGCGTCTCTGCCGGCGGCGCGGGCAGGCCACCAGTGTGGAGTACATGACGAACACACAGATGCAGACTTCGCGATTGGGCAGCACCGGCCCGGCGGTCGGCCGGATCGGTTTCGGCGCGATGGGCCTGTCGGGTGCGTACGGCCCCGCCGACGAAGTGGAATCAATCGCCACCATCCATGCCGTGCTCGACTCCGGCGCCTGCCTCGTCGACACCGGCGATTTCTACGGGAGCGGCCACAACGAGATGCTGGTCGGGCGGGCGATCGCCGACCGGCCGCGCGAAGAGGTCACCCTCAGCGTGAAATTCGGTGGCATGCTGGGCCCGGATATCAGCTGGCAGGGCATGGACACCCGGCCGGCGGCGGTGAAGAACTTCCTGAGCTACAGCCTGCGCCGGCTCGGCGTGGACTACATCGATATCTATCGCCCGGCGCGGCTGGATCCCGCGGTTCCGATCGAGGACACCATCGGTGCCATCGCCGAAATGATCGACGCCGGTTACGTCCGGCATATAGGACTGTCCGAGGTGGGCGCCGAAACCCTGCGCCGGGCCGCCGCGGTACATCCGATCGCCGATCTCCAGATCGAGTATTCGCTGTTCTCCCGTGGTATCGAGGCCGAGATCCTGCCCACCTGCCGCGAGCTCGGTATCGGCGTCACGGCCTACGGTGTGCTCAGCCGGGGTCTGCTCAGCGATTCGCTGCGCGGGCGCGACGATGCCGCTGTGTCGGATTCCCGCGCCGGCATCCCCCGTTTCCAGGGCGAGAACCTCAGCGCCAATCTGAGACTCGTCGACACCCTGGCCGGCCTGGCCCGGGAGAAGGGGGTCACCACCGCGCAACTCGCCATCGCCTGGGTATTCGGCCGCGGCGACGATATCGTCCCCTTGATCGGTACCCGCAGCGCGCGGCGGTGGGCCGAGTCGATCGCTGCCGCGGCGGTATCGCTCACCCCGGCCGAACATGCCGCTGTCGCCGAGGCCGTACCCGCCGATGCGGTGACCGGCAGCCGCTACCCGGAGCCGCTGATGGCCACGCTGGACAGCGAGCGGTGCGCCCCCCCACTGGCTCCACGCGACCCGAGTGGTGAACAAGGGACCTGCGTGTCTCGCGCCCCCACGGCCACCGTTGGGGGCCGAGGGGGGGCCCACCGGGTTATTGGCCACGAGGGGGTGCCGCGCCCGGGAACTCGCGTTGTGGCCCTCGGG
>NZ_JARWOV010000092.1 GCF_029868855.1 Nocardia carnea
AGTTCGTCCCGGATCTGTGCCCGGGTCCGCCACAGCGGCGATGTCTGCGGCGGCAGCTTCGGCAGGACATGTTTGCTCACCCAGGGCCCGGCCCGACCGGCATCGAACTCCGAGGAGACGGCGTAGAACTCCCGCCCGTCCTCACAGACGACACCGATCGAAACGAGGTCGATCACACGACCGTCCTCGATGAATTCCGAATCGTAGAAATACCTCAAACCGGTGGGTCCCCTCGGTGGTTGACAGAACGCACCGAGCTTAGTTGCGCGCTCCGACGCGCCGGGGTGCGCCCGGAACCACCTCCGGAAATATCCCCGGATCGGCCACCACTTATCCTGAACTGGTGAATTGGACCGTCGACGTGCCCATCGACCGTTTGCCCGAGCTGCCGCCGTTGCCCGCCGAACTGCGTAAACGGCTCGATGACGCGTTGTCGCGGCCGGCTCTGCAGCAACCGTCCTGGGACGCCGGTCAGGCGGCGAATATGCGGACGGTACTGGAGAGCGTGCCGCCGATCTGCCTGCCCGCCGAGGTCGACGAGCTGCGTGAGCAGCTGGCCGAGGTCGCGCGCGGTGAAGCGTTCCTGATGCAGGGCGGGGACTGTGCGGAGACCTTCGCCGACAACACCGAACCGCATATCCGCGGCAATATCCGGACGCTGCTGCAGATGGCCGTCGTGCTCACCTACGGGGCGAGTCTGCCGGTGGTGAAGGTGGCGCGGATAGCCGGCCAGTACGCCAAGCCCCGGTCGTCCGATACCGACGCGCTCGGACTGAAGTCCTATCGCGGCGATATGGTCAATTCGCTGGTCGCCGAGGCCGGCGTGCGCCAACACGATCCGTCCCGGCTGGTGCGGGCCTACGCCAACGCCAGCGCGGCGATGAACCTGGTGCGGGCGCTCACCAACGCGGGGATGGCCGATCTGCACCGGGTGCACGACTGGAATCGCGATTTCGTGGCACAGTCGCCGGCCGGTGCGCGCTACGAGGCGCTGGCCGAGGAGATCGACCGCGGCCTCCGGTTCATGACCGCGTGCCGGGTGAACGACCCCAGCCTCAAATCGGCTCGTATCTACGCTTCGCACGAGGCGCTGGTGCTGGATTACGAGCGCGCCATGCTGCGCCTGGCCGAGAACTCCGCCGGGGATCCGGTCCTCTACGACCTGTCCGCGCATTTCTTGTGGATCGGGGAACGCACCCGCCAGCTCGACGGCGCGCATATCGCGTTCGCCGAACTGCTCGCCAACCCGATCGGCCTGAAGATCGGCCCGAAGACGACACCGGCGCAGGCGGTGGAGTACGTGGAGCGGCTCGACCCGAACAACGAGCCCGGCCGGCTGACGCTGGTCTCCCGGATGGGCAATACGAACGTCCGTGAAGTACTGCCCGCGATCGTGGAGAAGGTGCAGGCCACCGGTCACCAGGTGATCTGGCAGTGCGATCCGATGCACGGCAACACCCACGAATCCTCCACCGGATTCAAAACCCGCCACTTCGACCGGATCGTCGACGAGGTGCAGGGCTTCTTCGAGGTGCACCACGCCCTCGGAACCCACCCCGGTGGGTTGCATATCGAACTCACGGGCGAAGACGTCACCGAATGCCTCGGCGGGGCCCAGGACATTTCCGATCTGGACCTCTCCGGTCGCTACGAGACGGCCTGCGACCCCCGGCTGAATACCCAGCAGTCGCTGGAACTGTCGTTCCTCGTCGCCGAGATGCTGCGGTAATTCCTGCGGCGCCTCCGGTGCCGTAACTCCCGCGCGTGGGAGTTACGGCACCGCGACCAGCGAGACCGAGGCACCGGATTCGACGTTCGCGTTGGCAGCGGGCTTCTGCGAGATCACAACCGATGAGTCGAGCGGTGCGAATTGACGCACCTCGACCTGCAAGCCCAGCCCTTCCAGCGTCCGGCGGGCTTCGCTGACCGATTTGCCGACCACAGACGGCATGGTCACCGCCTCGCAGATCACCAGGGTGATCGCGGAGCCGGCGTCGACTGTGGTGCCGACGCCGGGTTCGGTGCCGATGACGCGGCCGACTTCCACCAGTTCGTCGTAGGCGGGGCGTTCACCCGCGATCGTCAGGCCGAGGTTCTCGAGCGTTTGCCGGGCCTGCTCAGGGGTGTCGGCACGCAGATCGGGGAGCTGGACGGGTTTCGACCCGTTGCTCTTCCAGACCTGGACGTGCGCGCCCGCGGGGAGCACGGTGCCCGGTGCCGGATCGATCCGGGCCAGTGTGCCCTCGGGGGCGGTACTGGCGACCTCACCGGCATCGACCGGTTGCAGCCCCTGATCGCGGATCAACTGCTGGACCTCGTCCCAGTCGGCGCCGGGTGAGACGGCGGGGACCGCGGGTTTACCGCTGGATACCAGGATGTCGACGGTCGAGCCCTTGGTCTCCCGTGCTCCGGGCCCCGGATCGGTGCCCACCACCCCTCCGACAGGCACAGTGTCGGAGGCCTTGTCGCGGGTTCCGGTTGTGAAACCGGCCTCCTGGAGTTCGGCGGTGGCCTGGTCGACCGTCATCCCGGCGACCGAGGGCACCGTGTTGTAGCGCCCCATACCCAGCCACCAACCGCCGATCCCGACCAGCAGCGTCAGCACCACCACCGCAGCCGTCCAGATCACCGCGTTCCGGCGTTTGGCGGCGTGGCTTTCCTGATAGGAGTTGTACTGGGAGGGGCGTTGCGGGGGGATATAGGCCGGGGGCGGGGGCTCGTTCCGTGGTTGCGCCGTGGTCACCATTCGCGTCGGTTGCGGACCCTGCGCGGCGACGGGCGCGGGTACGGGACGGGCGACCGGGTGGCGGGCGCTGGTGTGTTCCGCCGACTCCTGTGGCGCGGGCACCCGGTAGTCGGGCAGGTTCAGGCGTGCGGCGATGGACCGCAGCTCGGCGACCATCTCGCCGGCGTCGGCGAACCGGTGCCCGGGTTCGCGGGCGGTGGCGCGGGCGACCAGCCGGTCGAATTCGGGTGGCACCCCGGCGATGAACTCGCTCGGGCTCGGAACGTCGTTCTCGACCCGCTGGTAGGCCACCGACAGCGAATTGTCGCCGGTGAACGGCACCTTGCCGGTGAGCAGTTCGAAGATCAGGATGCCGAAGGCGTACACATCGCTGCGGGCGTCGGCGCTACCGCTGGTGACCTGTTCGGGTGAGAGATAGGCGGCGGTGCCGAGGATGACGCTGGCGGAGGTGGTGTTGGCGGCGGCGACGGCGCGGACCAGCCCGAAATCGGCGATCTTGACATCGCCGCCGTCGGAGATCAGGACATTCTCCGGTTTCACATCGCGATGCACCAGACCGGCCGCGTGCGCGACCCCGATCGCGGCCAGCACCGGTTCGGCGACAGCGCGGACCGCATGCGGCGGCATGGGCCCGCGTTCGCGTAGCAGTTCCCGCAGCGTTCCGCCCTGGACCAGCTCCATCACCAGGAACGGGTACTCGCCGTCCACGCCCTGGTCGTACACCTCGACGAGGGAGGGGTGTTTGAGCCCCGCCACCGCGCGGGCCTCGAACTCGAACCGGGTCAGGAACTGTGGATCACCGGCGAACTTGGGATCCATCACCTTGATGGCGACCTGCCGCCCCAGCCGGGTGTCCACACCCCGGAACACCATCGACATACCGCCCCGGGCGATCGGCGCGTCGATCCGGTAGCGCCGATCCAGTACGGCGCCGATCAATTCTCCTCCGGCTGTCACGAACCTCTCCACCCTCGTACCGTGTCCACACGGTCGCCGCCGATGCGGCTCCCACATGTTATCGGCCGAACCGGTGCGGGTGTCTCACCGCGTGCGGGCGGCAGGCGTCTACGGTTGTCTCCCGTGAGTGCCTTTCCTTGCAGTGCCGATGTCCTGCCCGCTTCGGTACCACTGCTCTCGTTACCCGATGTCGCGAAGAACCTGGGTGTCGTGGTGACCCGCGTGCACCAGATGCTGCGGGACAACCAGCTGCTCGCCGTGCGCCGCGACGGCGTGGTGGGGATCCCGGAGATCTTCTTCGACGAAACGGGTGCGGTGCTGAAATCGCTGCCGGGTCTGATCACGGTGATGCGCGACGCCAAGTACACCGACGAGGAGATTCTGGAGTGGATCTTCACCGACGACGACACGTTGCCCGGTAAACCCGTGGAAGCATTGCACGGGCCGCTGGCCCGCGAGGTGCTGCGCCGCGCCGCCGCCGACCCGTTCTGAGCCGCATTTTCCCCGTGGCCGGCGCGTGTGGGTGTTCGCCCCGTCGGTCCATCCGCGAGACGCTGCCGGTCCACGGGGAACGAGAGCCGGTGGCGGCACAGCGGTGGTGTGTGCGCGCAACAGCCCGGCCACCCGGCAGCACCGATCCGGCGGGGGAGGAGACCGTGCGTCCGTGAACACGGCTCATACGGCCATACTTCGCCCGGATCGGATGGCGGGCGGTTCGCGCCGTCGGCTGATTCCGCGCAACCCGGTCAGCGGCGGACCGCTGCGCCGACTGCGAGCCACAGCCGCCGCTGGTCCGGGACCACCGCGCGCCGGGCGAACACGTCGTAATCGCTCTCTTCGATACGGTCCAGGATGGCCGCATATACGGTGGCCGCGGTGCGGATACCCGGGCGTACCCGCGGACTGAGCAGTTCGATGCCCGGGTACGCGCGGCGGTAGAGGTCACGGTTCACAGCGATGAGATGCGCGAGCGCGGGGGCGGGCCCCCCCAGCCCGGGTGCCCCGGCCCGACGCACAGCACCAAAAGAGAGAAGTGACACCCCAACAAACGGGGTGTTGGGCCCTCGCGCCGGGGTGGGATACGGGGGGGCCGGTTCTAATTTTTACCCGGGGGGGGTTGTGTGTTGGGGGCGGCGGCGCTCGCCCGGGGCGACTCCGGCGCCACCGATCAGCAACTCGCCCGGCAC
>NZ_JARWOV010000093.1 GCF_029868855.1 Nocardia carnea
GGGGGGGGGGCCGGCGCCCCCCCCCCCCGGCGCCGCGCCCGGCCCCCCCCCCCCCCCCCCCCCCCCCCCCCCCCCCCCCCCCCCCCCGCTCGGTACGGCAGCTCAGCGGAAATCGCCCGCGTGGTCCATCGCCCACTGGGCGAAGGACCGCCCGGGTCGCCCGGTGACCTCTTCGACGATCGCCGAGACGTTCGGCGTGCCGGTGGCCCCGGCCGCCCAGCCGGCCAGCACGGGTTCGATTCCGTAGGCCGGCATGGTTTCGCTCAATCTGGCGCGGGCTTCGTCGGCGGATACCACCTCGAAGGCTATTTCCCGGTCGATGGCCGCGCCGATACGGCGGACCTGCTCTCGTAGCGTCAGTGCCTCGACACCCCATACCGGGTATGCCCGACCGTGGTGACCTGGTTCGGTCAGTGCCGCGACCGCCAAGGCCGCCAAGTCCTTCTCGTGTATGGGTGCGGTCCGGGATTCCGGGTCCGTTGCGTAGGCGACGCCCCGGGCGCGGATGGAATGCTGCCACCACCAGAGGGCATTGGTGGCGAACATACCGGGCCGCAGAAAGGTCCATTCGAGACCGGATTCCGCGATAGCGGACTCGACTGCCCCGTGCATCCGGGCGATCGGGTTGTGTTCCGAGGTGTCGCTCAGGACCGCTCCGGAAGACAGCAGGACCACGTGCCGCACGCCTGCGGACTGTGCCGCGGCGACGAAGCCGTCGATTCCGTCCGGTTTGGCGTAGAGGAAAACGCGGTCCGCGCCGTCGAGTGCGGCGGGCAACGTTTCGGGACGTTCCAGATCGGCCGCGACAACCTCCGCGCCCGGAACGGGGCTCGTCGTATCTGGGGTTCTACTCGTCGGACGCACCTGCTCGCCCCGCGCAGCCAATTCCGCCGCGACGTGGCGGGCGACATTACCCCGCGCTCCGAAAACCACTGTGACCATGGACGCAAGCTTAAGTATGAAGCTAACTACGAGAAAGGGCATACCTACAGGTAAGGTGCTTTCATGTCGGTAGGTTCCCAGTCCCCCGCCCTCGTCGGTGCGGAGCTGAGTGACGCATTCAACAGTGACTGCCCGGCTCGTGAGGTGCTCGACCACATCACGAGCCGCTGGGGCGTGCTGATCCTGGCCGCGCTCGGTGCCGGGCCGCGGCGTTTCTCGGAGCTGTCCGCGATGATCGGCGGAATCAGCGAGAAGATGCTGTCGCAGACATTGCGCACCCTCGTACGCGACGGCCTCGTCGCGCGGACCGTGGAGCCCACCACGCCGCCGCGGGTCAGCTACGAGCTGACGTCACTGGGACAGGGCCTCGCCGGATCCCTGGGACAGTTCCTCGACTGGGTCCGGGCGCATACGGCGGAGGTCGTCGCCGCCCAGGAGCGGCACGACCGGCAACAGCGTTGAGCGCCGGCCGACGGTGACGAACCGTTCGGCTCCGGGCTCGTCGCCGCCGACGGCACACCGTGCTGTTCGAGGACTGCAACTAGGTGCAGTACGGCGACTCCACCGGTCCGGCCGGCTCCGGGCGCCGGTGGCGCCGAGTCCGATACCTGCGGTGCGCGGGGGAGACGGCCGGACAGCGGTCGTCGCGAATTCGGCCGGACGCGGGTGTACCTCTACCCGCTGCCGGTGAGGCCGCCCATCCTCGCGAACCGGTTGAAATCTCCTTGGGCTCCGCTGTACACGTTCACATCGGTGGGGCCGTGGATACCCGGGATGGAACCGGAATCCGTCTGTTGCCAGAACGTCCACGCCGGCCAGCGGCCGGGGACCTCCGGTTGCGGGCGGTCACGATAATCGGCGATCCACAGCGGGTACCGGTGGAACTGATCGCTGTCGGCCATCGCGGTCTTCCAGAAGGTCGGATAGGTGTAGACGATCGGGACGCGACCGGTCAGCGCCTGGACGGTATCGAGGTAGCGGTGCGTCCAGTCGATCAGTGCGGCGGGTGGGAGCCCACCGGAGTGTTCGATGTCCAGTACCGGCGGCAGATCCAGCGGGCCGTTCTGGCCCAGTACGACCGCGGCGTAGAGCGCGGCCTGCGGTTCCGGCGGGAGGTCCGGATGCGCGTAGTGGTAAGTGCCGCGGGCCATCCCGGCGACGCGCATGTGCAGGCTGTCCTGGACGAAGTAGGGGTTGACGTAGTGCAGGCCCTCGGTGGCCTTGACCATGGCGAAACCGTGACCCGCCGCGCGGACCGCGAACCAGTCGATGGGCCGCCCGCTGTCGTGCTGCCAGGACGAGACGTCGGGGCCGGTCGGCTGGGCGGTCGCGGCGGGGGTGGCGCCGAACCCGGCCGCGCACACCAGCACCCCACCCAGCGCGGCCTTCTGCAGGAGGAGCCGTCCGCCGCGGCGGACGGGCCGCCCCAGGGCACCCGGCCGGGGATGAAGCCGGGGGGGGTGGGGTAAACGCCGCCCCCGGCGGGGGGGAACCGGTGGGCCAGCGCAGTTCGCCCTTGACCATGCCCGCGACGATGCCGATCGGGTTGACCGGCATATCCTGTTTCTGCAGCGAGAGCATATTGCCCAGATGCAGCGCCGCCCAGACTGTTCCCAGGACCGCACCGCCCACA
>NZ_JARWOV010000094.1 GCF_029868855.1 Nocardia carnea
TGCCTTTTTTGGGGTTAAAACACACCCAACACCGGGCCGCGGCCCCCCCCCCCCCGCCCCCCCCCCCCCCTCGACGCCCCGGCAGCTGGCTCGGGGCGGAAGGTTCAGTTATCCGGTAGTGAACCCGGTGGCGCTACTGGGTGCGCGGCCGCGAATGGAAGCCGAGTCCCTCGTCCTGGGCGCCCATCCACGCCGACTCGT
Organism: Nocardia carnea; assembly: GCF_029868855.1. Taxonomy (GTDB): domain Bacteria; phylum Actinomycetota; class Actinomycetes; order Mycobacteriales; family Mycobacteriaceae; genus Nocardia; species Nocardia carnea_A. The sequence goes on from NZ_JARWOV010000094.1 coordinate 202, forward strand.
CGGATTTGCTGTCGGGTACGTAGATGGGTTCCTGGGCGCGCCGGACCACCGGTGGCGGTGGGCTCTGTTCGAACTCGTCGGCATCGATGCAGAGCCGCTCCAGGTCGTTCTCCAGTCGGCGGATCGTGCCCGCGTCCCCGTAGTGGGCGCGCAACACTCCGATGGATTGCCGGAGCTGGTTTACGGCGTACCGGAGTTCCGCGAAGTCGCTACGTGTCATGGATACCTCCTGATTTGCTCACCGGTCGCGGTGGGTGACGCCGCGTGGGCTGCCCTGGCCATCCGGCGTAGCTTGTGACCGACCACACAAGGTGATCTACAACACAGTACGGCAAAAACCAGATTCCGGCTCGTGCGATGGTCAAGATCGGATTTCGGTTGGGAGCCGATGTGCACCACTGTCAGGGCGGGCTCGTGGTGAGGTGGAATCGTCGAGGTCTTTCGAGTGGTGACTACGATTTCCGCTAGAGGGGGGAAGAAAGTCTCAGAGCGGCGCCTGGTCAGCGCAGTATTGCGCACTCTGGGGCTATCGATAGATTTTCGTAGAAATCCCGATCCTTGCGATCGGCGGGAGGTTGCGCCGGATGTCGATGCCGATCCAGGGAGCTGATATCTCGAGTTGCGGCGGTCGGGAGTAGGTCGATGGCCTATCGCATTTTCTAGCCATATCTACCCTCTGGCGTAGCGGCCGGAATACAGCTATGTCGCGCAAGGCGGGAGTGCCGCCACGCTCTTGCGTGCTGAGGCGCAGCTGCTTGCCGGCAAGGTGACGTCTGCCGAGTGGCATGTGGTTCGCTGCCGTTCCAGCTCGACCTCGATCAGGTTCTCTGACGTCGTCTAGTGAAACGGCTAGATAGGCAAATAAACAAGTAGTGACGGCTCAGGTGGTCACACTGCGCAGGTAACGCCCGAAATGTGGCACCGTGAACCCGATCGTCCCCCGCTCGGCGGAGTAGATGAGCCCCTTCTTGATCAGTCCGTCGCGAGCCGGTGACAGGGACGCGGGTTTGCGTCCCAGTTCCGTCGCCGCCCCCCCCCGCCGCCGCCCCCCCGCGCCCGGCGCCACACGGCGCGCCCCCGCCGCACCGCCACGATCACGGCCTACGCGCGGACCTCGGTGTGCCCGGCCACCCACTACTTGTGCACTGCGGACGGCTGTCGGTCGAGAAGCGGGCCGACCGCAGTATCGAGGCAGTCGCCGAGTT
>NZ_JARWOV010000095.1 GCF_029868855.1 Nocardia carnea
GGGGGGGGGGGGCCCCCCGGGGGGGTGGCGCGGGGGGGGGGGTGTGCTTTGGGTTGGTGTTTTGTTTTAAACCCGTGGTTTTACCGGCCCCCCGACCCGCGCCGCCGGAGGCGGCGCCATGAACAGAGAGGCTCGTCGTGACCAACTCCGTGATTGTCGCCGGTGCACGTACCCCGGTCGGCCGGCTGCTGGGCGGCCTGAAGGATTTCAGCGGTTCGGCTCTCGGCGGTGTCGCGATCGCGGGTGCGCTGGAGAAGGCCGGTGTCCGTGGCGACCAGGTCGACTACGTGATCATGGGGCAGGTGCTCACCGCGGGCGCGGGGCAGATTCCGGCGCGGCAGGCCGCGGTCGCCGGCGGTATCCCGATGGATGTTCCGGCGCTGACCCTGAACAAGGTGTGCCTGTCCGGTATCAACGCCATCGCGCTGGCGGATCAGCTGATCCGGGCGGGGGAGTACGAGATCGTGGTCGCCGGCGGTCAGGAATCGATGAGCCGGGCCCCCCATATGCTCGAGAAGAGCCGGGAGGGGTTCAAGTACGGCGATGTGACGCTGCGCGACCATATGGCCTACGACGGCCTGCACGATATTTTCACCGATCAGGCGATGGGCGCGCTCACCGAGCAGCGCAACGACACCGACCCGATCACTCGCGCCGATCAGGATGCCTTCGCCGCGGCCTCGCATCAGCGGGCGGCCGCCGCGTGGAAGAACGGGGTGTTCGACGACGAGGTGGTGCCGGTCGAGGTGCCGCAGCGTAAGGGCGACCCGGTGCTGTTCCGGCAGGACGAGGGAATCCGCGCCGATACGACCACGGAGTCGCTGTCGAAGCTGCGGCCCTCGTTCAGTAAGAACGGCACGATCACGGCGGGTTCGGCGTCGCAGATTTCCGACGGTGCTGCGGCGGTCGTGGTGATGAGCAAGGCCAAGGCCCAGGAGCTCGGGCTGAGCTGGATCGCCGAGATCGGCGCCGCCGGTGTCGTGGCCGGGCCGGATTCGACGCTGCAGGACCAGCCGGCCAATGCCATCGCCAAGGCGTGCGCCAAGGAGGGCATCGCACCGGCCGATCTGGACCTGGTGGAGATCAACGAAGCGTTCGCGGCGGTGGGTATCGCCTCGACCCGCAAGCTCGGGATCGACCCGGCGAAGGTCAATGTGAACGGTGGCGCCATCGCCATCGGGCATCCGCTCGGGATGTCGGGCGCGCGGATCGTGCTGCATCTGGCACTGGAGCTGAAGCGGCGCGGCGGCGGGGTCGGTGCGGCGGCGCTGTGCGGTGGCGGTGGCCAGGGTGATGCGCTGATCGTCCGGGTGTGAGCGCCCGGTATGACCGGTTGGACCGGTGTGACCGGTTCGACTACGACGTGGTGTAGTGGCTAGGGCACAATGGTGCGCATGAACTTTCTTGGTCTGCGCACCACTGCCGGCAGGTTCCGTTTCTTCGCCGTGCTCGAGGCGTTGTCCTGGCTGGGCCTGTTGACCGGAATGGCGTTCAAATACCTACCGGAAGAGGGCAACGAGATCGGTGTGAAGATCTTCGGCCCGGTGCACGGTGGCGTATTCGTTCTGTTCGTGCTGGTCGCACTCCTGGCCTCGCGCGAGTTCGAATGGAACTGGAAGACCACCGTGCTGGCGCTGCTGTCCAGCATCCCGCCGTTCTTCACCGTGCTGTTCGAGGTGTGGGCCGTACGTACCGGCAAATTCGACCAGCAGGGCGTGTCCGGCACCGAGTCCCCGAAGACCCTCGCTGCCTCGTCGTGACAGACTGGATGCTGTGACTCGACCAGCATCACGCCGTCCTTCACCAGCCGTAGCCGCCGCCATGTCCGGGGCGGTGGATCTGTCCGCCCTGAAACAGCCGCCCGCGGGTGCGGCGGCTGCGGCCGGTGACCATACGGTCACCGAGGCGGATTTCGAGACCAAGGTCCTGCGCCGCTCCATGCAGGTGCCGGTAGTGGTGGCGCTGTACTCGCAGCGCAGCCCCGGCAGCATCGAACTTGTGCAGCTGCTGGAGCGGCTCCTCAGCGAGGCGAACGGCACCTGGGATCTTGCTGCCATCGAAGCCGAGAACAACATGCGGATCGCGCAGGCGTTCGGTGTCCAGGGCATCCCCACGGTGATCGCCGTCGCGGGTGGCCAGCCGCTCGCGGACTTCCAGGGCGGACAGCCCGAAGAGCAGGTCCGGCAGTGGCTCGCGGCAGTTGTCCAGGCGGTGGAAGGCAAGCTCGAAGGTGATCCGGGTAGCGAAGCGCCGGAGCCACCCGCCGACCCTCGATTCTCCGCCGCCGAAGCCCTGCTGGAGCAGGGCGATTTCGCGGGTGCGGAATCGGCCTACGAATCGATTCTGTCCCAGGAACCGGGCAATGCCGAGGCCAAGGCCGCGCTGCGCCAGGTCAAGTTCCTCGGGCGAGCCCAGCAGTTGCCGGAAACGGCGATCGCGACCGCGGACGCGGATCCGGGCAATGTGGCGGCCGCGCTGGACGCCGCCGATGTGGAGATGTTCCAGCAGCAACCCGAGGCGGCGTTCGACCGGTTGATCGGTCTGATCAAACGGACTTCGGGCGATGAACGGGCCACCCTGCGCACTCGGCTGGTGGAGCTGTTCGAGCTGTTCGACCAGGCGGAGCCCTTCGTGGTCGCGGCCCGGCGCAAGCTGGCGACTGCCTTGTACTGACGTCGTGGACGGCGGTATCGGCTCGTTGCGTCGTTCCGACGCGATCGGGTGAGGGCCGGTCGGCGACGCCCGGCCCGCAGGCACACCGGCATATCGGGCACACGCGCCGCCGCTCCGCCCGGCCCGAGCCGGTGTCGACCTTCCGGGCCGATCTGGACGGTGCGCTACCGGCGTGAGGTATCGCCGGATCGGATCGAGGTCGGTCAGCGGACGCGCCCCTGCGTCACGCGGTTCCGATAGGCATGCTCCGACAGGTCTACCGGCGGATAGTGGATCGCCTGTCCTGGATCGGTCCGGAGACTCTGCCACTCCGGGTACGCGGGTCAGTGCCGCTGGACCAGCCAGATCACGCTGAGCGGGCCGACGGTGAGCCCGGCGGATGCGGGGCGGTCGTGCAGCGGAGCGGGCTCGGCGTGGACGACGCCGAGGTTTCCGGCGCCGGTTCCGCCGTATTCGAGGGCGTCGGTATTCAGGATTTCGAGCCAGTCGCCGGGCAGCGGCAGCCCGATCCGGTAATCGGTGTAGGTGTTCCCGGAAAAATTGCAGACGCAGGCGACGACGCCGCCGTCGGCGCCGTGCCGGAGGAAGGCCAGCACATTGGAGTCGCGGTCGTCGCTGCTGATCCAGGAATGGCCGCCGGGGGTGGTGTCCTGGCTCCACAGTGCCGGGTGTTCGCGGTAGACGCGGTTGAGGTCGGCGACCAGTAACTGGACACCGCGGTGCAGTGGGTTGTCCAGTTCGTGCCAGTCGAGACTGTGATCGTGCCACCATTCGCGATAGTGGCCGAACTCCTGACCCATGAACAGCAACTGTTTACCGGGATGGGCCCACATGTAGGCGAGTAGCGCGCGGACGCCGCCGGCTTTGGCGAACTCGTCGCCGGGCATCCGGGTCCACAGGGTGCCCTTGCCGTGCACGACCTCGTCGTGACTGATGGGCAGCACGTAGTTCTCGCTCCACGCGTACATCAGCGAGAAGGTGATCTCATTGTGGTGCCAGGTGCGGTGCACGGGGTCTCGGCTCAGATAGCCGAGCGTGTCGTGCATCCAGCCCATATTCCATTTCATCGTGAAACCCAGGCCGCCGACCTCGGTCGCCCGGGTGACACCGGGCCAGGTGGTGGATTCCTCGGCGATCGTGAGCACACCCGGATACGAGCCGTGCAGGCTCTCGTTCAGTTCGGACAGGAAGTCGACCGCCTCCAGGTTCTCCCGGCCGCCGTGGATATTCGGCTCCCACCCGCCGTCCGGGCGGCCGTAGTCCAGGTAGAGCATGGCGGCGACCGCGTCGACCCGCAGCCCGTCGATATGGAACTCCTCGATCCAGTAGCGGGCGTTGGCGACCAGGAAGTTGCGGACCTCGGGACGGCCGTAGTCGAAAACATAGGTTCCCCACGCGGGTTGCTCACCGCGGCGGGGGTCGGGATGTTCGTAGAGCGCAGTGCCGTCGAATCGGGCAAGTGCCCAGGCGTCGCGCGGGAAATGACCCGGAACCCAGTCGAGGATCACGCCGATCCCGTCGGCATGCAGGTGGTCGACGAAGGCACGGAAATCGTCCGGGTCGCCGAATCGCGCGGTGGGAGCGTAGTAGGAGGTGACTTGATAGCCCCAGGAGCCGCCGAAGGGATGCTCGGCTATCGGCAGCAGTTCCACATGGGTGAAGCCGAGGCGGCGCACGTATTCGCTGAGTTGCCCGGCGAGTTCGCGGTAGCCCAGGCCCGGCCGCCACGAGGCGAGGTGCACTTCGAACACACTCAGCGGCGCCCGCGCCGGATCGGTGTGGGTCCGGCGGGTCAGCCAGTGCTGATCCGTCCAGGTGTGCCGGGTCTGCGCGACGACGGACGCGGTGGCCGGGGGGAGTTCGGTGGCGAACGCGAGCGGGTCGGCATGGTCGGCGACGCGGCCGTCGGCACCGTACACGCGGTACTTGTAGCGGTCACCGGGTGCGGCGCCGGGTACGAAAACCTCCCAGACACCCGAATTGCCGAGGGCGCGCATCGGCCAGGTGCCGCCCTGCCAGTGGTCGAAATCGCCGAAAACGGTGACGCCGCGGGCGTTGGGCGCCCACACCGCGAACGACACCCCGGTGACTTCACCGTCCAGGCCCGGATACCGGCGCGGATGCGCGCCCAGCGCCTCCCACAACCGACGATGGCGGCCCTCGCCGATCAGATGCAGGTCGAGATCGCCGAGCGTCGGCAGATAGCGGTAGCCGTCGGCGAGCACCGTGGCCGGGTGATGCGGATAGACGGTGACGACCCGGTAGTCCAGCAGTTCGGGATAGGGGAGGGTACCGCCGAAGACACCGTGGCCCAGCGCATCCAGCCCGTGGTCGGCACCGCCCACCCGGATCGACACCGATTCCGCCTCCGGCCGCAACACCCGCACGATCGTGCCGTCCGGGGCCGGATGGGCGCCCAGCACGGTGTGCGGATCGGAATGGCTGCCCGCGGCCAGCAGCAGCAGATCGCGCGGGTTCACCGCAGCGTCCGCCGGTAGGCCAGGCCGGCCCGGGCGTGATGCGGCACCGGCGGCAGGGCGATGACGTGTGCGACCGCGCGCGCCGGGTCCAACCGGATGTAGTTGGTCTGGGCCCAGTGGTACTGCTCGCCACCGATCTCGTCGTCGACCACCGGATGGTCGTGCCATTCGCGGCCGATGGCGGGCAGGTCCAGGGAGAGCATGCCCTGTTCGGCGGTGAACGGGTTCAGGTTCACCACCACCAGGACGGCGTCCCCGGTCGCCGGGTCGATCTTCGAGTATGCCAGCAGGTTGTCGTTGTCGATGTAGTGGAAATGCAGGCAGCGCAGTTGTCGCAGCGCGGGGTGGCGCCGGCGGATTTCGTTGAGCCTGGTCAGCCAGGGTTCCAGGGATTCGCCACGGGCCCGGGCCGCCGCGAACGAGCGTGGACGGAGTTCGTACTTCTCCGAATCCAGGTACTCCTCGCTGCCCGGGCGCACGGGTTGGTGTTCGTAGAGCTCGTAGCCCGAGTACACGCCCCAGCTCGGGGCGAGGGTGGCGGCGAGGACCGCGCGAATCGCGAACATGCCCGGGCCGCCGTGCTGGAGGCTTTCGTGCAGGATATCCGGGGTGTTGACGAACAGGTTGGGGCGCGCCTCGTCCGCTTTCGCGGCGAGTTCGCGGCCGAACTCGGTCAGTTCGTGCTTATGGGTGCGCCAGGTGAAATAGGTGTAGGACTGGCTGAAACCGCGCCGCGCCAGACCGTACAGGCGGGCCGGATAGGTGAAGGCCTCCGACAGCAGCACCACATCCGGGTGGGTCCGGCGGACCGCGGCGATCAGCCACTCCCAGAAATCCGCCGGTTTGGTGTGCGGGTTGTCGACCCGGAAGATCTTCACTCCCAGCCCGATCCAATACCGCACCACTCGCAGGACCTCCGCGTACAGGCCGTCGGGGTCGTTGTCGAAATCGAGGGGGTAGATGTCCTGGTACTTCTTCGGCGGGTTCTCCGCGTAGGCGATCGTGCCGTCCGGCAGGGTTGTGAACCATTCGGGATGCTCGGTGACCCACGGGTGATCGGGGGCGCACTGTAGCGCCAGGTCCAGGGCCACCTCGAGCCCGAGATCGGCGGCGGCACGGACGAACGCGACGAAATCGGACTCGGTGCCGAGCTCCGGGTGGAAGGCGTCGTGCCCGCCCTCGGCCGCGCCGATGGCCCACGGAGAACCCACATCGCCGGGGCCGGCTGTGAGGGCGTTGTTGCGGCCCTTGCGGTTCACCCGGCCGATCGGATGGATCGGCGGCAGGTAGACGACATCGAAACCCATGGCCGCGATCCGGGGCAGCTCTGCGGCCGCAGTGGCGAAGGTGCCGTGGACGGGGTTGCCGTCGCCGTCGCGGCCGCCGGTCGAGCGGGGAAAGAACTCGTACCAGGCGCCGGTGAGCGCGCGGGGCCGTTCCACCAGCACCGAGAACTGCGGGCCGCGGGTCACCAGATCTCGCAGTGGGTTCGCGCGCAGGATCTCGGCCACCTCGTCGGTGAACGCGGGCGCGACCCGGGCGGGCAGCGGGTCCGTGCCGCGCAGTGCCGCCGCTACCGCCCGCAGCCGCTCGAACTGCTTCTTACCGACCGCCTGCGCCGCCCGGTCGAACAGGCGCGCCCCGCTCTCCAGATCATTGGCCAGATCGGCCGCGCTCTGGCCGACCGCCAGTTTCGCCTCGACCGCCGTCCGCCAGGTCGCGATCGAATCGGCCCAGCCCTCCACCCGGTAATGCCACAGTCCGGGCCGATCGGGGCTGAAGATGCCGTTGAACACGTCGGGTTCGTAGTCGGGAGTCATCGGGACCCGGACGGACCGCGTCGACCCCGGTGCGCGGACCGCCAGGCTTGCGCCTACGCAACCGTGGCCGTCGCGCCATACGACGGCCCGCACCGGGAACACTTCCCCGACCACCGCCTTCGCCGGATATCCTCCGGGGATATGCGGGGCGGTGTCATCGATGGCGATGCGGCCGGTCATCCACACCACACTATTTGCGCCGCCCCCAGTGGCGTGGGTTCGGGGGCCCCATTGGTCTCGGACCCGCTCGGTAACGATCATGAATCGTGTCCGTTCGCCATCGGGCGCAGGGCGAGGTGGGGCCAGTGCGCGAGATCGTCGAGCATCTGTCTGTCGTGGGTGGCCACGATCACCGCCGCGGGGGTTTCCGCGAGGGCCGCGGTGAGTTCGTCGACCAGGGATATCGACAGATGGTTCGTGGGTTCGTCGCAGATCAGGACCATGGGGCGGAAGGCCAGCTGGATGGCGAGGTGAAGCCTGCGCTGCTGGCCTTGGGACAGCCGCCCCACAGACGTGTGGCGTGACTGTTTTTCCAGCAGACCGGTCGCGGTCAACGGAATCGGGTCGACGTCGTGGTGCAGCTCGAAACTCCTGATATGGCGGTCGTAGAGCTGCTGTGCCGTGAGTTCGGGGTCCCAGGCCGGAACCTCCTGGTCGATCCGGACGATCCGGGCCGCGCTGTGATGGTGGACGCTACCGGTGGACGGTTCGAGCTCACCGGCCAATATGGCGAGCAGAGTGGACTTTCCGGCACCGTTGTGGCCGGTGACCAGTAGCCGATCGCCCGCCGCCAGGGTCAGACCGACAGGCGAATGCAGCCGCCCCGCCACGGTCACCTCCGCGCAGTGCAGCAGCGGGGTTCCGGGCCGGACGGTGAGCTCGGGGAAACGAAGCCGGAGTGGGGGTTCCGGCACGGTCACGGTATGGGCGTCGAGGTCGGCTCGGCGCCGGTTCAACGCCTGCACCAGACCCGGGCTGCGGGACTGCCGCTGATGTTTGCCGTGCCCTTTGTCGGGCCGCCAGCCGGTGCTGAGCCGGTCGCGGGCGGTCGCGACGGCCTCGCGCAGGCGGGCGCGTTCGGCGAGCTGGTCGGAGTACTCGTTCTCCCAGCTCTCCCGGGCCCGCCGCCGGCCCTCCTGCCAGCCGGTGTAGCCGCCGGTGAACAGCTGCGGGCGCCCGTCCCGGCTCGGGTCCAGGTCGAGGAACTCCGTGGCGATATCGCGCAGCAGCGCGCGGTCGTGACTGACCACGGCGAGTCCACCGGATCGGGCGCGCAGGCGGTCGGTCAGGAATGCCAGCCCGTCGCGGTCGAGATGATTGGTCGGCTCGTCCAGCAGCAGGATGTCGTGGGCCGCGCCGAGCAGGCATGCCAGCCGGACCCGGTAACGCTGCCCCACCGACAGCGTGGCCAGCGGGTGCTCCCGGTCGCTGCACGCGTGCAGCGCCGACAGACAGATATCGACCCGCCGCTCGGCATCCCAGGCATCGAGCCGGGTCGCGGCGTCCAGCGCCGCCGCGTACGCATCATCGGCGCCGCGGGCGCCGGCGGCGAGGGCGTCGGTCGCGGTGTCGAGGTCCCGGAGGGCACGCAGGGCCGGTTCGATGGTTTCGGCGACCAGAGTCCTCACGGTCTCGCCGGTGCGGAACGGGACGGCCTGGCGAGCCATCCCGATGGTGCCGACCCGGGCCACCGAGCCGCTGTCGGGCTGCCGTAGCCCGGCCAGAACATGCAACAGAGTGGTTTTGCCCCGTCCGTTCTCACCGACGACGGCGAGCCGCGAACGAGCGGACACGGTGACGGAGACATCGGTGAGAACCGGGCGCGACCCGAGGGTCACGTGTACGGACGTCGCCCGGATATGGGCATGCGCGCCGGCCGGCAGGGCATCCGGCGAGAGGTCCGCCGGCAGCGGACCGGGTGTGGACGGTCCGCTGTGGTCGGAGTGGGAAACAGAGAGAGGAGAAAGAGACACTGAAGCTCCGCGGCTCGGGAAGGGAGCCGGGACAGCGCAACGACACCGCCCGGCACGACAGCTCGGACGGCGGCTTCAGGAGAACGTCGGAATTCCGGTCGCCGCCGTCAGCGGCGCGACCAGGGCTTCATCGACACAGCACAGGAGATCACGACCGAAACGATATTGAAGACGCCGCTCGGCCGGCAATGTGTTTTCCACCGCGCCGCTTTCTCGCTGTTGCCTGTTGCTTCGATTCCACGGGGTGCGCTCCCTGGTGAGCGCCGGATACGCAGGCCGGGCGATCGAAGCCGTACCGCTGCCCGTAGTCGGCGGCGAACCCGCAGCGTGCCACCGGCCTTCCAGTGGGCTGCCACCTACACGACGGCCGAGCGGGTCACGAGCGAGGACGCCCGGGCCTGACACGCCCATCGCAGTGCTCGGGCCCGGTGCGCTTCCGAGAGAGATCAGGAACCGCGGCCGTACGCCCGGGTATGGCGAGCGCGGGCTCCCGCTGTGGGCGTCATAAGGCGCTCACCCGGCAAGGTCCGCCGGGTTCCGGGTGACCCTCTCGCAACCGTCCGAACGCGACCAGCGGCGGTGCCGGATCAAGGGGGGCCGAAACCTGCGCGCCCCCGGCGCGCCAGAATTACAGCATGAAGGCACTGCGTCGGTTCACCGTCCGCGCCCATCTGCCGGAGCGTTTGGCCGCGCTGGGCGAATTGTCGACCAATCTGCGCTGGTCGTGGCATGGTCCGACGCAGGATGTATTCGCCGCCCTGGACCCACTGCGGTGGGCGGAGATCGGCCACGATCCGGTGCGGATGCTGCAGGAGGTGCCGGCCGGCCGGCTGGCCGAACTCGCCGACGACGCCGAGTATTGCGCGCTGCTGGATACGGCGGCCGCGGATCTGCGGGACTACCTGGATCGGCCCGGGGCGGATTTCGAGGTGGGGGGAATCGCGTACTTCTCGATGGAATTCGGGGTCACCGAAGTGCTGCCGAACTACTCCGGCGGCCTCGGGATCCTGGCCGGGGATCATCTGAAGGCCGCCTCGGATCTCGGCCTTCCGCTGATCGCGGTCGGGCTGCTGTACCGGTCGGGCTATTTCCGGCAATCGCTGACCGCCGACGGCTGGCAGGTCGAACGCTATCCCGCGCTGGACCCGCAGGGGTTGCCACTGCGGCCGTTGACCGCGGACGGTTCGCCGGTTCTGGTGCATGTGGCGATGCCGGATCGCCGGGTGCTGGCGGCGCGGGTGTGGATCGCGCAGGTGGGCCGGGTTCCGCTGCTGCTGTTGGATTCCGATATCGCCGGGAACGACCCGGATCTGCGAGCTGTGACCGACCGGCTCTACAGCGGCGACCAGGGCCATCGGATCGAACAGGAGATTCTGGCCGGTATCGGGGGTGTGCGGGCGGTGCGCGCATACACCGCGGCGGCCGGTCTCCCGGATCCGGAGGTTTTCCATATGAACGAGGGCCACGCGGGTTTCCTCGGGCTCGAACGCGTTCGCGAATATCTCGCCGCCGGGCACGATTTCGATACCGCACTGGCCGCGGTGCGGGCCGGGACGGTGTTCACCACCCACACCCCGGTTCCCGCCGGTATCGACCGATTCCCGGTATCGCTGGTGCATCGGTACTTCGGGGGGTCGTCGGGGGAAGCGGATTCGCCGTTGCTGCCCGGTATCGGGGTGGACCGGATCGTGGGGCTGGGCCGGGAAGCCGATCCGTCGGTGTTCAACATGGCGCATATGGGGTTGCGTCTCGCGCAGCGCGCCAACGGCGTATCGAGGCTGCACGGGGAGGTGAGCCGGGATATGTTCGACCCGCTGTGGCCCGGTTTCGACACCGCCGAGGTACCGATCGGTTCGGTGACCAACGGTGTGCACGCTCCCACCTGGGCAGCGCGGGAATGGAGCGAGCTGCTGGACGATCTCGACGGGCCGGGCGGGTGGGCGAAGCTGGGTGAACTGGCGCCGGAACGGCTGTGGGAGGTCCGCAACAATCTGCGCACGGCCCTGGTCGGGGAGGTGCGCCGGCGGCTGCGTGAGTCGTGGTTGCAGCGTGGTGCCGCCGAAGCAGAATTGTCCTGGGTGCGCGACGTTTTCGACCCGCAAGTGCTCACTGTCGGATTCGCGCGGCGAGTTCCCACCTACAAACGGTTGACCCTGATGTTGCGCGACCCGCAGCGGCTGCGCGATCTGCTCCTGGATCCGGACCGTCCGGTGCAGCTGGTGGTGGCAGGTAAGAGTCACCCGGCCGACGAAGGCGGTAAGGCGCTCATCCAGCAGCTGGTGCGTTTCGCCGACGACCCGGCCGTCCGGCACCGGATCGTTTTCCTGCCCGATTACGACATGTCCATGGCCCGGTACCTGTATTGGGGTTGTGATGTGTGGCTGAACAATCCCCTGCGACCTCTCGAGGCCTGTGGAACCTCGGGTATGAAATCGGCGCTCAACGGCGGCCTGAACCTGTCCATCCGGGACGGCTGGTGGGACGAGATGTTCGACGGCGAGAACGGCTGGGCCATCCCGTCCGCCGACGGTGTCGACGAAGAACGTCGCGACGATCTGGAGGCCGGCGCGCTCTACGAACTGATGGAACGCACCGTCGCTCCCCGGTTCTACGATCGCGATACGCACGGCCTGCCGGTGCGCTGGCTCGAGATGGTGCGTCACACGCTGTGCACGCTCGGCCCGAAAGTGCAGGCCGACCGGATGGTGCGCGACTATGCGCAGCAGTACTACATGCCTGCCGCCGCGGCGTTCCGGCAGGCCACCGAATCGGACCTGCGCGGAGCGCGCGAGATCGCGGAGTACCGGAACCGGGTGACACAGGCCTGGTCGCGGGTGCGCGTGCTCCAGGCCGAGGCGACCGGTCTGCCCGAGTCCCCGGTACCCGGTGCGCCGCTGGCGCTGACCGCGCGCGTGGACCTGGGCGGGCTTACACCACAGGATGTGGTGGTGCAGGTGGTGCTGGGCCGGGTCTCGGCCGACGACGAGCTGTTCGACACCACCGTCGCCACGATGTCCTCGACCGGCCGGGAGACACCGGAATCCACCGTCGAGGTGTTCACAGTCGAAACGCCCATACCGCTGCCGGGCTCGGTCGGCTACACGGTTCGCGCGCTACCCACCCACGAACTGTTGTCCTCGCCCGCGGAGCTGGGTTTGGTCGCGAACGCGTGAGCCGTGCCGTGGGCTCGGCGCGGGTGCGGTGCGACTTCGGTTCGTAACAAGTTTCCGATACCGTTCCACTGGCGCTGACCTGCGTCGTACCGCACCGGGGTGGGCGGCAACCGCCGGGACGGAGTTTCGCTAGCCGACTGGAGATGCCATGGCCACAGGTCTTCTGACCCGGACTCGCGGACGGGTGGATACGTTCTTCGGAATCGGGATCCACGGCTCGACCGTGCGGCGCGAGTTGATGGCGGGGACCGTGACGTTCCTGGCGATGTGCTACGTCCTCGCGGTCAACCCGGCCATCCTCGGCGATCAGGGCGACCTCGGCGCGCAGGGTATCCCCACCCAGGCGGTGTTCACCGCGACAGCAGTGGCGGCGGTAGTGGGTTCGCTGGTGATGGGGTTGTGGGCGCGGTATCCGATCGCGCTTGCCCCCGGGATGGGTTTGAACGCGTTCTTCGCCTACTCGGTGGTGCTCGGGATGGGGATCCCGTGGCAGGTCGCATTATCTGGCACGCTGCTGTCCGGTGTGATCTTCTTCGTGCTCGCGATCACCAAGATCCGCGAGAAGATCCTGAACGCGATCCCGTTGCAGTTGAAACTGGCCGTCGCGGCCGGTGTGGGGACCTTCGTCGCGTTCCTGGGGCTGAAGAACGCGGGCATCGTGGTGGAGGATCCGGCAACGCTGGTCGGGCTCGGTGATTTCACCCAGGGCGCCACGGTGCTGGCGCTGTTCGGGCTCGTGCTCACCGTCGTCTTCCTGGTCCGTGGCTGGCACGGCGCGGTGCTGTACGGCATTGTCGCGACCGCGGTGCTCGGCATGCTCACCGGTCTGGTGGATATCCCCGACGGGGTGGTCTCCGTGCCGCAGGGCCTGGATCAGACCTTCGGGCAGGCGCTGGTCCATCTGCCCGACGCGTTCACCGCGCAGATGGCGGTGGTGGTGCTGACCATGCTGTTCGTGGATTTCTTCGATGCGTCCGGGACGCTGATCGGGGTCGCGAACCAGGCGGGGCTGCTGAACGCGAAGGGTGAGTTGCCGCGGGCGTCGAGTGCGTTGTCGGCCGATGCGGTGGGCACGATGGCGGGTGCGGTGATCGGAACCTCCACTACCACCGCCTATGTGGAATCGACGGCCGGTGTCTCGGCGGGCGGGCGGACCGGGCTCACCGCGGTGGTGACCGCCGCCTGGTTCGCGGTCGCCATGTTCTTCTTCCCGATATTCGCCGTGGTGGCGGGTTCGGGTGCGGTGACCGCGGCGGCGCTGATCGTGGTCGGGGTGCTGATGGCGCGTTCACTAGGCGATATCGACTGGAGCCGTTTGGAGTTCGCGGTTCCGGCGTTCATCACGATCATCATGATGCCGCTGACATATTCGATCGCCAACGGCCTGGCCATGGGGATGATCTTCTACCCGGTGGTGATGGTGGCGCGCGGCCGGTTCCGGGAAGTGCATCCGGTGATGTGGGTGCTGACCGTGGTTTTCCTCGCGTACTTCTTCCTGCTCGCGGAATAGCCCGAAACATGGCAAGGTTAGGCTAACCTGGCCGCGTGGTTGTCCGGAGTTCGTCTCCCCGGCTGGGCAACTGCGACAACGAGGGGTTCCCATGACTGCCTATACGACGCTCGAACGCGCCGCCGACACAACGACCCAGGGTGCGTCCACATCCGGCGATACCGGTCTGCTGATCCTGCGGCTGGTTTTCGGTCTGTTGTTCGCCGCCCACGGCGCACAGAAACTGTTCGGCTGGTTCGGTGGCGAGGGCTTGGCAGCGAACAATGCGGGTTTCGAGAAGATGGGATTCGAGCCGGGCAGTGTGTTCGGCACGGTGGCGGGGCTGAGCGAATTCGTGGGTGGTCTGCTGCTCGCGCTGGGTGCGTTCACCCCGCTGGCGGCGGCGATCGTGCTGGGTACCGGGATCGTCATCGTCGACACCGGATTCAGCAAAGGCCTGTTGGGCGGCTACGAGATGGGCCTGTTGTTCGCGGTGGTCGCTTTGGCGGTCGCGTTCACCGGGCCCGGACGATTCTCGGTGGACAACGGTCGTCCCTGGGCGCGCACCGGCCTGACCTGGGGTGCGATCTCGGTGGTCACGGCGGTGGTGGCGGCATTGGTCACGCTGGTCGGTAAAGCGGTGTTGTAGCAGCGCGGAATAGCCTGTGCCGCGCCTGGGTTGGGACCGACTGGCGACGGAATCGGACCTCGGTCCGTTTGTTTCCGTGGCTAACTACTTGTCACTGAACGAGGGGATCCCATGACCATCGACTCGACGCTCGACCGCACCGGTTCGCCTACGATCCGAGACCAGGCTCTGGCAACCGATATCGGGCTGCTCTTCTTCCGCCTGGTCTTCGGTCTGTTGTTCGCCGCCCACGGCGCACAGAAACTGTTCGGCTGGTTCGGCGGTCCCGGACTGGAGGCCAACAACGCCGGATTCGAACAGATGGGCTACAACCCGGGCAGTTTCTTCGGCACCCTGGCCGGACTCAGCGAATTGGCCGGCGGACTCCTGCTCGCCCTGGGGGCGCTGTCACCGCTGGGTGCGGCAATCGTGCTGGGCACTTCCATCGTCATCATCCACACCACCTTCAGCGGTGGCCTGCTCACCGGACAGGGCTACGAAATGGGACTGCTGTTCGCCACGGTGGCAGCAGCGCTGGCCTTCACCGGGCCCGGGAGGTTCTCGGTGGACTACCACCGGCCGTGGGCCCGCAGCGGGCTGGTCTGGGGTGTCACCGCAGTGGTGGCCGCCGTTGTCACCGCGATGATCACGCTCGTTCTCAAAGGCGTGCTGTGATTCGACGCCGGTAGCGAATCAGACCGTTGCGGCGGCGTCCAGGCGATGCAGGGCCTTCAGCACGACTTCCGGGTCGGCGGTTTCCCAGTACGGGGGCAGCGAGGCACGGAGGTAGCCGCCGTAGCGGGCGGTGGCGAGGCGGGGATCCAGGATGGCCACGACGCCGCGATCGTCCACGCTGCGCAGCAGGCGCCCGGTGCCCTGGGCCAGCAGGAGAGCGGCGTGACTGGCGGCGACGGTGAGAAAGCCGTTCCCGCCGCGGGATTCGACCGCCCGCTGGCGGGCGGCCAGGAGTGGGTCATCGGGGCGGGGGAAGGGGATCCGGTCCAGGATCACCAGGCTCAGCGACGGCCCGGGGACATCGACACCCTGCCACAGGGAAAGGGTGCCGAACAGCGAGGTCTCCGGGTCGTCGGCGAATTTGCGCACGAGGGCGCCGGTGGAATCCTCGCCCTGGCACAGGATCGGTGTCTTCAGCCGGGAACGCAGAGCTTCGGTAGCCGATTTCGCGGCCCGCATGGACGAGAAAAGCCCCAGCGTTCGCCCGCCCGCGGCCGATACCAGCCGTTCGATTTCGTCGAGATAGGCCGGGGGCAGCCCGTCGCGGCCCGGGGCGGGAAGGTGTTTCGCGACGTAGAGAATCCCGGATTTCGCGTGGTCGAACGGCGAGCCCACGTCCAGTGAGGACCAGCGAACGGTATCGGTGTCCGCGGGGGCCTCTCCGCCGTTGGCCAGCGCGGGGTCTACCCTGCCGCCGGTTTCCGGGGGCAGGCCCCACGTGCGGGCCAGGCCGTCGAAGGTGCCGCCGATCTGCAGGGTCGCCGAGGTCAGGATGACCGTTGCCGTTCCGAACAACTGGTTGCGCAGCAATCCGCCGACGGCAAGCGGTGCCATCCGCAGTGAGCGGCGGGTGACGCCGCGGATCTCGTCGGCCGACAGCCACACCACATCGCGGCGCGCCGCCGGATCGGGTTCGTCGAAAGCGGTGAGTGCGCGGACCGCGCTGTCGTGGATCTCCTCCACCGCGGCCACGGCCATGTTGCGGCCGGCGGCGGCCTCGGGATCGGACCCCGGCGCGGTGGAACCCTGCGGGTTGAGCGCGGTGCGCGCGTTCCAGGCGGCATCCCGGATGAGAGCGAGCACCTGGCCGATCCCATCGGGCAGTGCCTCCCAGCGACTCGGGCCGAGCTCCTCGAGAGCGCCGTGCCAGGCTTCGGCGGCCGCCTCCAGCCGGTCGACCTCCTGCTCGTCGATGAGCTTGGCGCAGCGCCGGGCGGCGGCGCTGATGGCCGTCGCCGACAGCTCGGCGGTAGCCACGCCGGTGACCCGGTCGACCAGTTCGTGCGCCTCGTCCACGACCACCACATCGTGTTCCGGCAGCACCTGGATACCGCTGATGGCGTCGATGGCCAGCAGTGCGTGGTTGGTGACGACCACATCGGCCTGTGCGGATTCCGCGCGGGCGCGTTCGGCGAAACAATCCTGACCGAACGGACAGCGAGATTTACCCAGGCATTCCCGCGACGAGACACTGACCTGCCGCCAGGCGCGGTCGCTGACCCCGGGCGCGAGTTCGTCGCGGTCGCCGGTATCGGTATCGGAGGCCCATTCGTTGAGCCGTTTCACCTCGCGGCCCAGCCGCGAGACCGCGAAAGCGTCGAACAGTTCCGCTTCGGCGGGCTCGTCCGGGACGGCACTGTTGATTTTGTTCAGGCAGAGATAGTTGTTGCGGCCCTTGAGGATCGCGAATTCCGGCGTCCGCCCGAGCGGTTTCGTCAGGGCCTGGGCCAGCCGTGGCAGATCCCGGTCCACCAGCTGCCGCTGCAGGGCGATGGTCGCGGTGGAGACCACCACCGTGCGCCCGGTCCGGACCGCGTGCCGCAGGCTGGGTACCAGGTACGCGAGGGATTTGCCGGTGCCCGTACCGGCCTGGACCGCGAGATGGCGTTTGGTCTCGATGGCATCGTCCACCGCGGCCACCATGGTCATCTGACCAGGGCGCTCCTTACCGCCGAGTGCGGATACGGCGGTCGCCAGCAGGGTCGATACGGGCGGGAGTTCGGGCACTCGGGCAGCCTACTGCGCCCCACCGACACCCGTGCGCGGAGTCGCGAACCGGGCGGTCCGCCGCGGCGTCGAGTGGCGTGTGTCGCCCTTCACAGTGATCTTACTCGGCAGTAAGGTCGGATCATGGCGTGGAAACCCGATCAGATGCCCGACCAGCGCGGGCGCACTTTTGTCGTCACCGGGGCCAACGGTGGCCTCGGTGCCGAAACCACCAAGGTCCTGGCCGGTAAGGGGGCCACCGTGGTGATGGCCTGCCGGAACACCGAAAAGGCCCGCGAGGTGGCCGACGCCATCGGCGGCGATCTCGAGGTCCGCCGGCTCGACCTGGCCGACCTGTCCTCGATCCGCGAATTCGCCGAGACCACCGGCGAATTCGATGTACTCGTCAACAACGCGGGCCTGATGAATGTGCCGTTCTCGCGCACCGTGGACGGTTTCGAGACGCAATTCGGCGTGAACCACCTCGGGCATTTCGCGCTCACCGGGCTGCTGCTGGACCGGATGCGCGACCGGGTGGTGACCCTGGCGAGCATCGCCCACAAGCAGACCCCCAAGCTGTGGATCGACGACCTGAACTACGAGAACCGGCGCTACCAGCGCAACCTAGCCTACGCGCAGGCCAAACTGTCCAACCTGATGTTCGCGCGCGAATTACAGCGCCGGCTGGCGGCGGCGGGCTCACCGAAGCGGTCCTACGGGGTCCACCCCGGGGTATCGGCCACCGAGTTGTTCACCCGCACCGAAACCCCACTCGACCTGATCAGCAAACCGGTGATCCGGCTGGTCGGGCATTCGCCCGCGAAGGCGGCGCATTCCACCCTGTTCGCGGCGACGATGCCGGATGCCGATCCGCAGACCTACTGGGGGCCGACCCGGCTGTTCCAGTCCCAAGGCCCGGTGGCGGCCTCTCCGTCGACCCGGCTGTCGAAGAACACGGACCTGTGGCGGCGGCTGTGGGCGGAATCGGAGCGGATGACCGGGGTCGTGTACGACCTCTGACCGGCACCGACGGCGGTCCCGCGACACGTACCTCACACTACGTACGGTGTAGTAGACGGGTACCGTGGTAGCCGTGTCCGCAACACCTCGCCATACCGTGCACCGCCCGGCCCTGATCGTCCTGGCAGTGGTACTCGCGGTGGCCGCGGTGGCGCTGGGCTGGTGGCAGTGGGAGCGGTTCTCCTCGGCAAGCGGTACGGCGCAGAATCTCGGCTATGCGTTGCAGTGGCCGCTGTTCGGTGCTTTCGCGTTGTTCGCCTACTTCCGCTTCGTGCGGTTGGAACAGGAAGCCGGGGCGGAGGACGCCCTGGGCGCGCCCAGCGGCGAACCCGCGAATCAGGCCACCGAAGACTCGCCGGGCACACCCGGCGAGCCGGGACCGATGGCCGCCACCGGCGCCGAACCGGCCGGCAGCGGCGGATCGGCACGGTCCGGCCGCCGTGGCACCGGCGCTGTCCGGGAACCGCGCGAGATTCCGGCCGGAATCCTGCCCGAACGGCCCCGAGCCGCCCGCGACACCGACCCGGTGCTCGCCGAATACAACAGCTACCTCGCCCGGTTGAACGCCGGCGACCAGGCGGGCGTCGACGCCCGCGATCCCGAGAGGAGCGCCGGTTGACCGCCAGCGAGAAAACCACCGTCGCCACCGAGCCTGCCCGGCCCGCCGGAGACCGCAAGATCGCGGGTGCACTCCTGCGTTACCGTGCGCTCGCCTGGATCACCGGCCTGTGGCTGCTGCTGCTCACCGCCGAGATGATCGCGCAGTACGGGTTCGGCGTCGATACCCCGAGGTGGATCGCACTGGTACACGGCTGGGCGTATTTCATCTACCTGATCCTGACCGCCGACCTCGCGGTCAAGGTCCGCTGGCCGATCAAACGCACCATCGGCACCCTGCTGGCGGGCACGATCCCGCTGCTGTCGTTCTTCGTGGAGCACCGCAACACCCAGCAGGTCAAACGCGACTTCGGGGTCTGATCACGTCCTGCGGCAGGCCCTGGCGATACGCCCGGGCTCAGCCGGCCAGCGCAGCAAGCGTCGGCAGCAGTTCGGCCAGCGCGCGGCCGCGGTGCGAGGCCGCGTCCTTCTGCGCCGGGGTGAGCTGTGCCGCGCTGAGCTCACCACCCCCGGGATGGAACAGCGGGTCGTAGCCGAAACCGCCGTCGCCCTGCGGTGCGCGCGCGATGGTTCCCGGCCATTCCCCGCGCACCACGGTCTCCGCGCCGTCCGGTAGCACCAACGCGCACGCCGAGACGAAACACGCGCCGCGGCGGTCGTCGGGAACATCGGACAGCTGTGCCAGCAACAGGGCGTTGTTGGCGGCATCGTCGCCGTGCCGCCCGGCCCAGCGCGCCGACAGGACGCCGGGCATCCCGTTCAACGCGTCCACCGCGATCCCGGAATCGTCGGCGATACACGGCAACCCGGTGGCCTGGGCTCCGTCCCGCGCCTTGGCCAGAGCGTTCTCCTCGAAGGTCGCCCCGGTTTCCGGCGCCTCCGGGTACTCCGGGACATCGTCGAGACCGACGATCTCGACTGCGGCGACCCCGGCCTCGTCGAGGATCCGGCGCAGCTCGTTCAGTTTCTTGGCATTGCGGCTGGCGAGCAGGACGCGACGGGTCATTACTTCTTCTTCGCCGGTTCCGGAGCTTCGGGCAGCACACCCGGATAGGGCAGTGCGAGCGCTTCCTTCTGCACCGCGAACAGCTGCTCGCAGCCTGCCAGTGCGGAGTCCAGGAGCTTGTCGAGGGTGGACCGCGGGAAGGTCGCGCCTTCGCCGGTGCCCTGGATTTCCACCAGGGTGCCGGTATCGGTGGCGACAACGTTCATATCGACCTCGGCGCGCGAATCCTCCTCGTAGGGCAGGTCCAGCCGGACCCGGCCGTCTACGACGCCGACGCTGACCGCGGCGATCGCGCAGGAGATCGGCTGCGGATCGGCGAGCCCGCCCGCGGCACCGAGATAGGTGACGGCGTCGGCCAGCGCGACATAGGCGCCGGTGATGGCCGCGGTGCGGGTGCCGCCGTCGGCCTGCAGTACATCGCAGTCGACGGCGATGGTGTTCTCGCCGATGGCGGCCAGGTCGATGCAGGCGCGCAGGGACCGGCCGACCAACCGGCTGATCTCCTGGGTGCGGCCACCGACCTTCCCCTTGACCGATTCCCGGCTGCTGCGGGTGTGGGTGGCGGCCGGCAGCATCGCGTACTCGGCGGTCAGCCAGCCCAGACCGGAATCGCGCCGCCAGGGTGGTACACCCTCGGTGACACTGGCCGTGCACATCACTCGCGTCTGCCCGAACTCGACCAGCACCGAACCGGCCGGATGCGTGGTGAAACCTCGGGTTATCCGTACCTCGCGGAGCTCGTCGTCCGCCCTGCCATCGGCTCGTCTCGACACGGGCTCAGCGTAGTGGGGTCACCTTGTGCGCAGTAGGACCAGGGGTGCCGAAACATATGCCGCCCGGGGGCGCACCGTCACAGCTCGAAGGTCTCGCCCGGTGCCACGGCATGCACGGGCCCGGCGAATTCGGCCTTGGCCTCGGCGATGACATCCTCGCGCGAAGTCCACGGCGGGATATGGGTGAGCAGAAGTTCCCCGACCCCCGCCGCGGCCGCGATCCGGCCGGCTTCGGTGCCCGAAAGATGTATGCCCTCGGGACGATTCGCCGGATCGTGGGTCCACGACGCCTCGGCCATGAGAACGTCCGCGCCCTGGGCCAGTTCCTGAACGGCCGAGCAGACGGCGGTATCACCGGTGTAGACGAAGGTGCGTCCGGCGCCGGTGACGACGCGCAGTCCGTAGGACTCCGGCGGATGGAACATCCGGCGCGCGGTGATGGTGTGGCCGGGACCGAACTCGACCGTTTCCCCCTCGGACCACGGCCGGAAATCGATCACATCGGACCAGTCGTCGCATTCGCCGCCGATCTCGGCGGAGGCATTACCTATCCGTACCGGCGCGTCCGCCGGACCGCGGACGATGGCCTGCCCGGTGGGCGGCGCCGGATGGTAGCGCCGCCAGACCAGCAGGCCCGGCAGATCCAGGCAGTGGTCGGCGTGCAGATGGGTGAGGAAGATGTCGACCTCGCCCGGATCGGCGTATCGCTGCAGCGCGCCGAGGATCCCGGGACCGAAATCGATGACCACCGGCGACATATCCGGGCCGGTGAGCAGATAACCCGACGCTGGGGAATCCGGGCCGGACACGCTGCCCGAGCACCCGAGGACCGTGAGGCGCATGCTCCCATGCTGCCACGATGTTTCCCGATTCAAGACCGCATCCCCCGAAAATACTGGCCGCATCCACGGTCACCGGGGTGGGACGGTTGTCCCGGTGCGCAGTTGCCGGCGGTGTCGACGTTCATCACTGGAGAGTACCCAGCCGGCGATCAGTCCACCCATTGCGCCGAAAAGGTGTCCCTGCCAGGAGATTCCGTCTTGACCTGGGAGAACGCCCCAAAGTAGGGAGCCGTAGAAGACGAGTACCACCACGCCGAGCACGATCTGGCCGATCCGGCGGGCGAACCAGCCGCGGCAGATGAGATAGGTGAGCCAGCCGAAAACCAGCGAGGAAGCACCGATATGGATGGTGTTCGTCCCGCCGGTGAGCCAGGTGCCCAGCCCGGCGACGATCCAGATGACCGCGGTGGCGGCCAGCCCACGGCCGATACCCGTGGCCAGGGTCAGGAAGCCCAGGATCAGCACTGGCAAGGTGTTGCCGATCAGATGGTCCCAGCTGCCGTGCAGCACCGGAGCGAAAAGAATGCCGTCCAGGCCGTCGACTTCACGCGGCGCGATACCGGCCGTGCAGTCGATGCAGTAGTCGATGATCGAATCCACCGACTCGATCAGATACAGCAGCACGACGAACGCGGCCATCACAACTGCGGCCCGCCCCCAGGCCCGCCCGGCGGTGAAACGAGGCCGGCCGGCCGGAGCGCCGGGACCGGGCGCGCCACCGGAGCCCGGCCGGTACGCGGAAATGCGATCGGGGTCGAACGAAGCGCCCAGGGGTGCGCCACCGGTCATGACGATCCTCCTCCTCGGCGCACCGAACCCGCTCCGCGCGCCTTACCCGAGGGTACTGGGTTTGTGGCGCCGCCTTCGGCCGTGCGAGTCCGGGCCTGCGGTTCGGACCGCGGACGCCGACCATCCCGACGGGCGGCCGGCGACCGACAGGATCCGAACCGGCAAGCCGGGCGCACCGCCGGGAATCAAGCCCAGAGCTGGCCTTCGAGGCGTTCCTCGGCCTCTTCGAGAGTGCCGTCGTAGGCGCCGGTGGACAGGTATTTCCAGCCACCGTCCGCGACGACGAAGGCGATATCCGCTCGTTTGCCCGCCGCGACGACCTTGCGGGCCACGCCCAGCGCCGCGTGCAGGATCGCGCCGGTGGAAACCCCGGCGAAGATGCCCTCTTCCAGTACCAGTTCACGGGTCCGGCGGACCGCGTCGTACGGGCCGACGGAGAACCGGCTGCTGAGTACCGATTCGTCGTACAGCTCCGGGATGAAACCCTCGTCGATATTGCGGAGTCCGTAGACCAGTTCCCCGTACCGGGGTTCGGCGGCGACGATTTCGATACCCGGAACCTTCTCCCGCAGGAAGCGCCCGGTGCCCATCAGCGTGCCGGTGGTGCCCAGACCGGCCACGAAATGGGTGATCTCCGGCAGATCGGCGAGGATCTCCGGGCCCGTGGTCTCGTAATGGGCGAGGGCGTTGGCGGGGTTGCCGTACTGGTAGAGCATGACCCAGTCGGGATTCGCCGCGGCGATCTCCTTGGCCTTGGCCACGGCCTGGTTCGAACCGCCGGCGGCGGGCGAATCGATGATCTCGGCGCCGAACATGGTGAGCAGCTGGCGCCGCTCCACCGAAGTGTTCTCCGGCATCACACACACCAGGCGGTAGCCCTTGAGCTTCGCCGCCATGGCCAGCGAGATCCCGGTGTTGCCGCTGGTGGGTTCGAGGATGGTGCAGCCGGGGGAGAGCCGGCCGTCGGCTTCGGCCTGTTCGATCATGCGCAGCGCCGGGCGGTCCTTGATGGACCCGGTGGGATTGCGGTCCTCGAGTTTGGCCCACAACCGCACCGGCGATTCACCCTCCCACTGCGGGGAGAGATTGCGCAGACCGACCAGCGGCGTATTGCCGAGCGTCGCGATCAGGGATTCGTAGCGTGCCACCGGACCGTCAGGCCCCGCCCGCGACGGCCGGCAGGATCGTCACCGTCGCACCTTCGCCTACGGCGGTGTCGAGACCGCCGGAGAACCGGACGTCCTCGTCGTCGACATAGATATTGACGTAGCGGT
Organism: Nocardia carnea; assembly: GCF_029868855.1. Classification (GTDB taxonomy): domain Bacteria; phylum Actinomycetota; class Actinomycetes; order Mycobacteriales; family Mycobacteriaceae; genus Nocardia; species Nocardia carnea_A. The sequence continues at coordinate 23,280 of NZ_JARWOV010000095.1, forward strand.
TCAGCTTGCCCTCGTTGAGCAGGCGCTCGGCCAGGCCGGGATGGTTGGCCTCCAGATCGTCGATCACCGCGGCGAGCGTGGCGCCCTTGGCCTCGACACGCTTCTCGCCCCCGGTGTGGGTGCGCATGATCGTCGGGATGGACACGGTGACCGGCATGGGTGCTCCTCGCTTGTTGTCTTCTCGGTAGTAGGTGGGAAGTTGTGGGGGGTCAGTCGTTTTCGTAGGCGTCGACGATCCGCACCGGCTCTTCGGTGACCTCGCCGTCGAGGATCCGGTAGCTGCGCAGCTCATGCTGCTCGGGGTCGCGGGTCGAGACCAGGACGTAGTGCGCGCCGGGCTCGGAGGCATAGGAGATATCGGTGCGGCTGGGGTAGGCCTCGGTGGCGGTGTGGGAGTGGTAGATCACCACCGGTTCCTCGTCGGCGTCGTCCATCGCCCGCCACACTTTCAGCTGTTCACCGGAATCGAACCGGTAGAACGTGGGGGAGCGCTCGGCGTTCAGCATCGCCACGAACCGTTCGGGACGGTCGGACCCCTCCGGTCCGGCGATGATGCCGCAGGCCTCGTCGGGATGGTCGGCGCGGGCGTGCGCGACCATCGCATCCACCAGGTCGGCCCTGATCACGAGCACAATCGAACCTCTCCACACATCGTCTCGGCTCTCGCCGGCCCATTACAGCCGACAACCGTCGAGGATATTCGCCTATTCCCGGGTGGTCGGCGGCGCCTCCGGTGCCGTGGTGGTCCGGCCCGCTGAGGTCGTGTTCAGCTACCGAACAGGTCGCTGTAGGACGATATACCGGCGACCGATACCGCCGAGCGGATCGCGTCGACCACTGCCCGCTCCACGCAGACCGCGGCGGCGGTGCACAACTCGTCGACCAGGGGGAGGTCGCCGGGGAAGGCTGCCGGGAGCGCGGGGAGGTCCGGTGGTGTCGCCGTGCCGGTGGCCAGGGCGAAGAACGTATCGCCGTCGAGGGGGGAATGCGCCGGGCGCACCGCGCGGGCCAATCCGTCGTGCGCGGTGGTGGCGAGGCGGCGGCAGCCCAGGGTGTCGAGCGGCGCGTCGGTGGCGACGACGCCGATCGTGGTGTTCAGGACGGTGCTCTTGACCGGGAGCGCGTTGGCCGCGGCCAGTTGTTCCGCGGTGGCCGGGCGCAACCCCGCGAACTCCGGGCCGTCGGTACCGACGCCCCAGGGCAGCCCGGTGCGCGGGTCGAAAACCGAACCGACCGGATTCGCGACCACGAGCGCACCGACGGTGACCCCGGCGGCGATACCGTCGGTGAAACGGATACTCGCACTGCCGATACCGCCCTTGAGCGCACCCGCCTGGGCCCCGACTCCGGCACCGACGCAACCGCGCAGGAAATCTGGTCCGGCTGCTTCGGCGGCGTGGTAGCCGAACTCGGCGGTGGGACGGGTGGACCAATCGCCGACCGGTAGATCGAAGATCACCGCGCCCGGCACGATCGGCACCACCCGGCTGGGGTCGGCCGGGTCCATCGGGATGCCCTCGCCGTGTTCCTCCAGCCAGCGCATCACCCCGTCCGCGGCCGCCAGACCGTAGGCGCTGCCACCGGTGAGCAGGATCGCGTGTGCCTGCCGCACCGTATTGGCGGGATCGAGCAGATCGGTTTCCCGGGTGCCGGGTCCGCCGCCGCGCACATCCACCGCGGCCACCGCACCGCCCGGCGCGCGGACCACGGTGCAGCCGGTGGCGGCGCCGGAACCCCGGGTGGCGTCGGGATCGAGTACGTGATGGTGGCCGACCAGCAGGCCGGCGATATCGGTGAGCGCGTTACGCGGTCCGGGTGCGCCGGTCACGGGGCCATCGCCTGCAGTAGTGAGTCCTGCATCCAGGTGAGCCAGTGGTAGACGTCCAGATGCGGGGCGCGAGGGTCGTCGGGGGGGAACTGCTCGGGGGTGTCGGCGTCGATTTCCAGCACCACACCCAGCGCGAGGCGGATATCGGTGAGGGCGGCGAGCCAGGCGTCCGCTTCCTCCGGCGTCAAGGCGATCTTGCCGCCGTCCTCCGGCACGGTACGCAGGACGACCCCGGCGGCCGCCAGTTTGTCGTCGATGATCTCCGGCTCGTGCAGGCCGCGGAGCGCGCTGTTGAGGTCGGCGCGATCGGCGTCGGGGGAGCCGGGTTCGGCGCGATGGAAATCGGGGAGCAACCGGGCCAGCCGGGGATCGTCCGGCGGGAGGGTGTTACCGCTGCGCAGACCGGTGAGTGCGGCGAGTTCGTCCTCGGGGGCGGAGGCCGCGCGCTCACCCAGCAGGCCGGAGACCGCGCCGACCAGCGAGCGCAGCACGCTCGCTTCGCGCGCGTCCATCTCCGACCGCAGCTTGAGACCGCTCAATGAGTTCTTCCGGCTCCATTTACGCACGTCGCTACGGTAACCGTCCGATCAGTCGTCTCGTTGCATGGTCGCCCACAGGCCTGCCGCGTGTAGGCGGCGGACATCCTGTTCCATTTTGTCCCGCGAACCGGACGATACGACGGCTTTGCCCTCGTTGTGCACCTTGAGCATCAGCTCGGTCGCCTTGGCTTTGCTGTAACCGAACAGCTTCTGGAATATGTAGGCGACGTAGTGCATCAGGTTGACCGGATCGTCCCACACCACAGTGACCCATGGGCGGTCCTCGGCCTCCAGGATCTCGGTGGCTTCCACGGCCTCGGGGGTCGCCTGTGCCGCCGACAACGTGGCGCCGGCGGCGCCTACGCGGACCTCGATCGTCCGGGAGCGGGGTGCTGTGTTGCACAAGGCCATAAACCCAAGGGTACGACTCGCGGAGTAATTCACAACACCCGGAGCAGGAACAATACGGCTGCCCCTGGCCCGGCGCGGGTCCGTGCGCAACCGGTGTGGTGCGGTCGGGAAGCAGGTGCCGGACGGTCCCTCCCATCGGGCGCGACGGGCGGTTCGGATGATCGGTGGCCCGGCCTGTTTACAGTGAACAACTGTGGAACCGCGCGATACCGCCGGCAGCACCGCACTGCTGACCGACCAATACGAGCTCACGATGCTGGCGGCGGCGCTGGCCGATGGTTCAGCGGCGCGGCGCTGCACCTTCGAGGTGTTCGCCCGGCGTTTGCCGCACGGGCGTCGCTACGGCGTGGTGGCCGGAACCGGCCGTTTCCTCGACGCCCTGGCGCGATTCCGGTTCGGGGAGGCGGAGCTGGAGATCGCCGCGGGGTTCCTGGACACCGCGACCATCGACTGGTTGCGGGATTACCGCTTCACCGGCGATATCGACGGTTATCCGGAGGGTGAGCTGTATTTCCCGGGATCGCCGATCCTGTCGGTGACCGGGACCTTCGCCGAATGCGTGGTACTGGAAACCCTGGTGTTGTCGGTACTCAACCATGACAGCGCGATCGCGTCCGCGGCCGCCCGGATGGTGAGTGCGGCGGCCGGACGACGCATGATCGAGATGGGGTCGCGGCGCACCCACGAACTCGCCGCCCCCGCCAGCGCGCGGGCGGCGTATCTGGCCGGTTTCCACGCGACCTCGAATCTGGAAGCCGTACGCCGCTACGGAGTGCCGGGCGCCGGCACCAGCGCGCACGCGTTCACCCTCGTGCACAGCGGGCCCGACGGCGAGCACGAGGTGGAGGCGTTCCGCAGTCAGGTGACGTCGCTGGGCACGGGAACCACACTGCTGGTCGACACCTTCGACATCACCCGCGGTGTCGAGCTCGCGGTACAGGTGGCCGGACCGGAGCTGGGGGCGGTGCGTATCGATTCCGGTGATCTGGGCGTGCTGGCCCGGCAGGTCCGGCAGCAACTGGACGGCCTGGGCGCGGTGAACACCCGCATCGTGGTCTCCGGTGATCTCGACGAATACGCGATCGCCGCGCTGCGCGCCGAGCCCGTCGATGCCTACGGGGTCGGCACCCAGCTGGTCACCGGTTCGGGTGCCCCGACCGCGGGAATGGTGTACAAGCTTGTCGAGGTCGAGGGATTACCGGTGGCCAAGAGATCCAGTCACAAGGAGTCGCGGGGCGGGGCGAAGCGGGCGGCGCGCCTGGCCCGGTCCACCGGGACGATCGTCGAGGAGATCGTGTATCCGGTGACCGGCCGCTCCCCGGACCCAGGCGACCTCGAGGTGCGTGAGCTGCTGGTCCCGCTGGTCCGCGGTGGTGAGCTGCTCGACGGCCCGCCGCTCACCGAATCCCGTGAGCTGGTGGCGCACGGCCTGGTGAGCCTGCCCTGGGAAGGCCTCAAACTGTCCGGCGGTGACCCTGCGGTGCCGACCACTTTTGTGGCCTGACCGGCCGGGGCGGGGGAAACTGAAAGTATGGAACGCGCGCTGATCGTGGTGGATGTGCAGAACGATTTCTGCGAGGGCGGTTCGCTGGCCGTCGCCGGGGGCGCCCGGGTGGCCGGGCTGATCAGCGAATTTCTGCGCGACGCCGAGTACGACGCGGTGGTGGCCACCCGTGATTTCCACATCGATCCGGGTGCCCATTTCTCCGAGACCCCGGACTTCGTCGACAGCTGGCCGCCGCACTGCCGGGTCGGTACCCCCGGCGCGGAGTTCCATCCGGAATTCGACACCGGCACGGTGCAGGAGATCTTCTCGAAAGGCGAGTACTCGGCCGCCTACTCCGGTTTCGAGGGGGCCGCGTCCGATGGCACGCCCCTCGCGGTCTGGTTGCGTAACCGGGGTATCACCTCGGTGGATATCGTCGGTATCGCCACCGATCACTGTGTCCGGGCCACCGCCCTGGACGCGGCCGCGGCCGGTTTCAGCACCCGTGTCCTGCTCGGATTGACCGCGGGCGTCGCACCGGCCACGGTCGAATCGGCGCTGGAGCAACTCGACCGGGCCGGGGTCGAGCTCGACGGCGCGGTGGCCGGCGGCTGATGCCATGGCGCGATCATGTCTGTCGGTCCGCCGGTGCACAATCCGTCCATGACTGCTTCCGGGGATGATGCACGCGCCTATGCTCTTTCGCTGCCGGGGACCAGCGAGGAGTTCGCCTGGGGTATGCCGATCTTCCGGGTCGAGCGCCGGTTGTTCCTCACGCTCCCCGAAGACGAGACCTCGATGGCGGTGCGCTGCCCGATCATCGACCGAGACGAGCTGGTGGTCGCCGAACCCGCCAAGTTCTGGATTGCGGGGCACGAAGCCGGAAACCCCTGGGTCCGGGTGCGACTCGCGGCTCTCGACGATCAGGACGAGTTGCGGGCGATCATCCGCGACTCATGGCGCCAGGCCGCTCCACCTCAGCTCGCCGACGGCGTTTGAACTGAGCCTTCGGGCGATAGCGCACGGGGGCTTCCGGTCCGCCGGTTGTCGTTGTGTGTGCGGCTGGGCTCAGTGCAGGAGGCGCCGGTAGGTACCCCGCGCCAGAATGACATCCATGTCGGGCATCAACAAGGTTGTCGCACAGGTTCAGGAACTGCTGTTGAAGATCGGTTCCGGAATCGGCCGCGTTCGGGCCAGACCCCCCGAGGAAGTCGGAAAAGGCCTACGTGCGACAGCCGATACCGTCGAGGCGGCCGACCGGCCACGGCCTACCGAGGTCGACGGGTACGTCCGACGGCCGCAGGCCCGGCTCACGGAAGGTGAGAAGCGACCGCATTGGGTGGTGACTGCGGATGACAATGTGTTCGCGGCGACAGTGCACAACAAGAATTGGGACCTCGACCAATCGAAGGAATTGATCGGGCATCTGGACGATTGGCTCGCAGCGACCCAAGGGAAGAAGCGCATCATCATTGTCGAAGGACGAGTGCCCCCCGTGCACGCGGACGTCGGGACGGTGATCGACGACGACCTTCTCCGGAAAACGTTCGCGACCGACCGAGGCGAGTGCGCGGCGATCGCCCTCAAAGGGAAAGCAGCGGGCATCGATCCCATATCGGGGGAGGAGAACGAGGGCCGCCAGTTCGCCGAACTACTGCGCAACCATCGACCGGAGCATGTTCTCGGGTACTACGTGCTGCGCCAGATGCCGCAGGGGCTCGCGGCGAAGGAGAAAACCGGGATCGACATGGCGGCGTATCTGAACGAGACCATCGACAGGTTTGCCCCTCATATGCCCGAAGGCATCGATGCCCGGCAGGCGTTCACCGATCTGATGGTCCGAGACTACGGCCGATCCGACTTCACGGGGGAGTTCCACAAAGATGACGAGGCCTGGTTGATGCAGGAAACGAACGACCCCCTCGTGCTCGGAACAAGGGATAGCCCGGTGCAGAACGTCTCCTACGAATGCAATCAGCGGCGGGATGCGCACTACGCGGAGCTGTTTCAACAAAAAGTGGACGAGGGTTACGCCGTGTTCGGCCAATTCGGCGAAATTCATTACGCCGACGTCAAGCCGCACATTCCAGCTATACAGAACGGTTCGGTGGTGCAGATCCACCCGTAATGTGCCGCGACGAGCACGCGCACCGGCGTCTTGCCGGTCCACGCCCCGCCAGGCGAGTAGCTCGTCGGTACATCGAGCGCAGGATACGGCTGCTGCGGAGGCGCATTGCGACCTTATGCTCGTAGACGTATATTCGCAGACGAGTAAGGAGGCGATGTGGCGAGGAAGCGCAAGGTGGGCAATCTGCTGGCGCTGGCCGTGCTCGCCGTGATGCAGGACGAATCCATGCACCGGTATCAGATCGCCGCACGGCTGCGTGAGTACGGCAAAGACCAGGACATGGACATCAAGTGGGGGTCGCTGTACACGGTTGTGCAGAACCTGGCCAAGGCCGGTTTCCTGGAGGTGGTGGGCAGCGAACGCGACGGTGCCCGGCCCGAACGGGTGATCTACCGGATCACCGCCGCCGGACGCGCCGAACTGGTGGACTGGACGCGGGAACTCATCGCCGAACCCGAGCCCGAACGTGGCCGCTACATCGCCGGCCTGTCGATCCTTGCCGTGCTGCCGCCCGACGAGGTGGCGGAGCTGCTGGGCAGTCGGCTGGGGGTTCTGCGTGAGCAGATCGCGCAGGTGAAGAAGGACTTGTCCGACCTCTCCGCGAAGCTGCCGCGGCTGTTTCTCATCGAATCCGAGTACGGGCTCGCCGTGCTGGAGGCCGAAGCCGAATGGACCCGCGCCCTGCGCGCCGAGCTTCTCGACGGAACCTTCCCGGGCCAAGCGGAATGGAAGTCATGGCACAGCCGCGGCGGCGTGGACACCGCGCGTGCCCGGAAATATGTGGAGGGAGCCGAACAGCCGTAGATCAGTGAACGACGACCGGTGAATCACACCGGCCCGCTTGTGGTGGGGCAACACCACCAAAGGGGCCCGGTAAACCTGAAGGGCCGGGGCCCCACCACGCCCCCCCCGGTTACCGCCCCGCGCCGGAGCTACGCCCGTACTAACCCCCGTAGTTCCGCCCGGGCACCCCCCACCCCCCCCGGGTACGAACCCGCCCAGAACCCCCGGGCCCGCCAAACACCCCCGCCCCC
>NZ_JARWOV010000096.1 GCF_029868855.1 Nocardia carnea
GCTGTGACCCAGCGCGCAAGCAAGACCTAGTCGATATGAATTCCCTATTATTCGAGAGGTAATTGATATTAATCTCGGCCGGGCAGGTTTTTCGATGACCCCTCGGCGCCGAGCAGTTCGAGCATGCGGGCGCCCACCCCCCCCGGGCGCGGCCCCCCGGCTGCCCGGTCGTGGTCAAGGCGCACCCTGGCCATCCGGCGACCTCCGAGCTGATGGCAGAGATCGTCCGGGCCGCCGCCGTCGACTGTGGCCTACCGGCAGATGTAATACAGATCGTGCACGGATTCGAAGCGGGCGTGGAGCTGATCCGCCACCCGCTGGTCGCGGCCGCCGGGTTCACCGGCTCCGTTGCCGGCGGACGGGCCCTGTTCGACGCTGCCGCGGCGCGGCCGAGTCCGATTCCCTTTCACGGCGAGCTCGGATCGCTCAACCCGGTGATCATCACCCGGGCGGCCGCAGCGGAGCGCGGGGCCCGGATCGCCGCCGAACTAGCCGACTCGGCCACGCTCGGCAACGGCCAATTCTGCGTGAAGCCCGGACTTGTCTTTCTCCCGAACGGCGCCGACGGCGAGGAAGTGGCCACCCGGCTCATTGCCGCGTTGTCCGAAGTCGACGGCCGGATCCTGCTCGGCGAACGAATTCGCGACAACTTCGTGCGCGGATTCGCCGAACGTGCCGCGCTACCGCGCGTCGACGCACCGCTGGCAGCGCGATTGTCGGAGCGCGCAGCATCGGCGGGGCTGCTGACGGTCGACGCCCACACCCTGGTCGAGGACAGTAACCACGACCTCCTGCTCGAAGAATGCTTCGGGCCGGTCACCGTCCTCGCCCGCTACACCACCGACGCCGAGTTGGTTTCCGCACTGGACCGCCTGGCCGGCAACCTGACCGCGACGCTGCACATTTCCGAGGTCGAGGAAACCGGCACCGCCGCGGCCGGTCTCCTGGACCGGCTGAGCGGATTCGCCGGCCGGATCGTCGTCAACGGCTGGCCCACCGGCGTCGCGGTCTCCGCCGCGCAGCATCACGGCGGCCCATACCCGGCAAGCACCTCCACTTCGACCTCGGTGGGCACCACCGCGATCGAGCGGTGGCTGCGCCCGGTGGCCTACCAGAACACACCGGACCCGATGCTCCCGCCCGAGCTCCAGGAGGACAACCCGATGCACCTTCCTCGGCTGGTAGACGGTACCCGGCAGCTTCGCCGTTGATCCTTCGGGCACAAACATCACAGGAATACAGAATCGACCACGAATCCAGGAATTCGAGTCGTTCATCAAGGAAGGCGTCGATGACACGAGCAAATTTCAATCACGACTGGCGGTGGCGCCGCAAAGTGACGCCGTTCAAGGAACTGGGCGGCACACCGGAAACCGGCTGGACTCCGGTCACCTTGCCCCATGACGCGCTCATCGAGTCCGAGCGCCGCGCCGACATTGCGGAAGGTAGTACCAACGGGTATTTCCCGGACGGCGCGTTCGAGTACCGTAAAACCTTCCCGATGGCCGCAGACGACCGCGGCCGGCTCGTATATCTCGAGTTCGACGGCGTCTACCGCGATCCGGTGGTGACGGTCAACGGCGCGTACGCGGGTCGGCATGCCAACGGCTATTCACGCTTTTTCGTCCGCATCGACCCGTTCCTCCGTTTCGGGGAGGACAACGAGGTGCAGGTGTCCTGCCGCACTCATAAGGACAGCCGCTGGTACGCGGGCTGCGGTATCCATCGGGACGTGCACCTCGTCACGAAGAACCCGGTACATCTGGCCGTCGACGGGGTCAGGGTCACCACGGCGGACGTGGACGACGAACTGGCGATCCTCGACGTCACCGCGACCGTGCGCAACGCCGGGACCGTCAGCACACCCGTGACGGTGCGAGTGGCGTTCACCGATCCCGCAGGAACGCCGGTCGCGGCCGAGGAATCCCTGCTGACAGTCCTGCCCGGCACGGACGATACCCTCCGCCTGCGGGTACCGGTCGAGCACCCCAGATTGTGGAGCGCCGAGAAACCGGACCGCTACCTGGCCCGGGTCACTCTCACCGAGACCGACGGTACCCTCGACGAGGTCGAAATCGCCTTCGGTATCCGTACCGTCCAGGTGGATGCCCGACGGGGCTTGCGGGTCAACGGCCGGCCGGTGAAGCTGCGGGGTGCGTGCGTCCACGCAGACAACGGCCCACTCGGCGTGGCTGCCATCGGACGTGCCGAGGAGCGCCGTATTTCGCTGCTGAAGGCCGCTGGATTCAATGCCATCCGAAGCTCGCATCACCCCGCGAGCACCGCAGTACTGGACGCGTGCGACCGGGCCGGCATGTACGTGATCGACGAGACATTCGACATGTGGAACCTGCCCAAGAGCGATTTCGACTACTCCGCGGACTTCTCGCAGTGGTGGGAACGTGACCTCGAGGCCATGGTGGCCAAGGATTTCCACCACCCCAGCGTGCTGATGTACAGCATCGGCAACGAGATCCCGGAGACCGGCACCCCGGACGGCGGGCGCTGGAGCAGGCGACTGGCGGAAAAGTTACACGCCCTTGACAGCACCCGTCCGGTCACCAACGGCATCAACGGGTTCGTGTCGATCATCGATTTGGTGCTCACCGGGATGCGGGAATTCCAGGCGAATTCGGCGAGCGCCGCGGAATCGTCCGGCGACGACGGCGCCGCCGGTGTCAACGGCATGATGAATCAGCTGGGGCCGATGCTCGGGCAGATCGCCGCCTCGCCGGAGGTCACCGAACGCACCCGGGAATCGTTCGCCGCCCTCGACGTCGCCGGAATCAACTACGGCGACAGCCGCTACGAGCTCGATCACGAGCTCTTCCCGAACCGGGTGATCCTGGGCACCGAAACCTGGCCGACGGCCATCGACCACAACTGGGCACTGGTGCAACGGTTTCCGCATGTGATCGGCGATTTCACCTGGACCGGAATGGATTACCTGGGCGAAACCGGGATCGGATCGATCACCTATGCCGACGACGCCGGCGCACACGGCGGCTTCGGAACCGGCTACCCGGGACTCACCGCCGACTGCGGCGACCTCGACCTCATCGGTAACCGGCTGCCGGTGTCCTACTACCGCGAGACGGTGTTCGGCTTGCGTTCGGAACCGTTCATCGCGGTGCAGTCACCGCGCAACTACAACAGGCCGATCGCCGTCGCGACCCCCTGGGCCTGGAGCGATACGCTCGCCTGCTGGACCTGGCCGGGGCACGAGGGAGCGCCCGTCCACGTCGAAGTCTACACCGACGGCGAGGAGGTCGAACTACTGCTCGACGGAGAAACTCTGGGCCGCAGCACCGTAGGCATCGAGCGTGCGTTCCGGGCCGACTTCGATACCGTCTACCGGCCGGGCGAGCTGGTCGCCGTGGCCTACCGCGACGGCCGGCCGATCGGCCGGACAGCACTCGTCTCCGCAGCCGCCGTCACCCACCTCGCGGTCGATGTCGACCGCGACCGACTACGCGCCGATACCCGAGATCTGGCATTCGTGGGAATCTCCCTCACTGACGCGGCCGGGGTAGTGCACCCCGCCGACGACCGGGAGGTCCGGGTGCGCGTGACCGGCGCGGGCGTGTTGCAGGGCCTCGGCAGCGGAGCACCCGTCACCGAGGAGCGTTTCGGCACCGGCCGCCGGCAGACGTTCCAGGGCCGTGCTCTGGCGATCATCCGCCCCATGGCACCGGGCCCGATCACGGTCACGGTCGAAGCAGACGGTTGTTCACCGACGGAGGTCACACTGGAGGTCGCGGCAAGCTGAGTGGGCGACCTCGCGGGGGTTTGGGGGGCCCCCGCACGCCAACCCCCCCCCAGGCCCCGCGCGCCCCCGCCTCGACCCACGGCGCCCCCAGCGGGGGGGGCCGGGGGGGCCCCCCGGGCCCCCAAAAACCCCCCCCGCGCACCCCCCCACAAACTTGACCCCAAACCGGGGGGGGGGGCCTAACACACCCCCCACCACGCGGAAGAATTCGTTGAGCAGATTCACGACCTCGGTCGGCGGATGTTCGGCGGCGGTGGCGGTGGAACCGACCATATCGACGAACAGCACCGCCACGAACCG
>NZ_JARWOV010000097.1 GCF_029868855.1 Nocardia carnea
CGTATTGGCAGGCGACCGGTGCGGAAGCCGGGAGTGTGCCGATCGGTGTTCCGCAGTGGAACAGCCGTGTGTATGTGCTCGACGGTCGCTTGCGTCCGGTGCCCGAGGGTGTGACCGGTGAGCTGTACTTGGCCGGTGACCAGTTGGCGCGTGGGTATGTGACGCGTCCGGATCTGAGTTCGGACCGTTTCGTGGCGAGTCCGTTCGACAGCGGCCGGCGGATGTATCGCACGGGCGACCTCGTGCGGTGGACGCGTGTCGATGGTGATCCGGTGCTGGAGTACCTGGGCCGTACGGATTTCCAGGTGAAGTTCCGTGGTCAGCGGATCGAGCTGGGGGAGATCGAATCGGCGTTGCTGGCGCTGCCGCAGGTCAGTCAAGCCGTGGTGACGGTGGCCGGTTCGCAACTGGGTGAGCAGCTGGTCGCTTATGTGGTGCCCGCACCCGGTGCACAGGTCGTCACCGGCGATCTGCTGGCCACGCTGCGTGATGTGCTGCCGGTGTACATGGTTCCGGCGGCGGTGGTCGAACTCGATGCCTTCCCGCTCAATACCTCCGGGAAGCTGGATCGTAAGGCGTTGCCGGAGCCGGTGTTCCAGGCGCGGGAGTTCCGGGCGCCGTCGACGCCGATCGAGGAGATCGTGGCGAATGTGTTCGCCGATGTTCTGGGTATGGATCGGGTCGGTGCCGATGACGATTTCTTCTCGCTCGGTGGTAATTCGCTGATCGCCACCCAGGTCGCTGCCCGGCTGGGCGGGGCGTTGGATACCCAGGTCCCGGTGCGGGCGCTGTTCGAAGCCCCGACCGTGACCGCGCTGGCCGCACGGGTGCAGGAACAGGCCGGGTCGGGTGGACGTAAGGCGCTGGTGCCGCAGCCGCGCCCGGAACAGGTGCCGCTGTCGCTGGCGCAGCAGCGGATGTGGTTCCTGAACCGGTTCGACGGTGCCACGGCGGCCTACAACATTCCGTTCGCCATCCGGCTGTCCGGCGATCTCGATGTGGACGCGTTGCGTGCCGCCGTGGCCGATGTCGTTGCCCGGCACGAGGTGCTGCGGACCGTGTACCCGGAAACCGACTCCGGTCCGGTCCAGGTGGTGGTGCCGGTCGGGCGCGCTGTACCGCAGCTCGAGGTGCGGTCGGTGGCCGCGGGGGCTGTCGCGGCCGCGGTCGCGGAGCTGGCTCGCTCCGGGTTCGATGTCACCACCGAGGTGCCCCTGCGGGTGGCGCTGTTCCGGTTGGACGAGGCCGCCGATACGGACGAAACGTCCGCGGTGATCGGTGCGGCGGAGAGCGCGACACCCGTTTACGTGCTGGCGCTGGTGGTGCACCACATCGCCGGTGACGGCTTCTCGGTGGCGCCGTTGACGCGTGATGTGATGGTGGCCTACTCCGCGCGGTCGGCGGGTGAGACGCCGGGTTGGGCGCCGTTGCCGGTGCAGTACGCCGACTACGCGCTGTGGCAGCGGGAACGGCTCGGTGACGAGAACGATCCCGAATCGCTGGTAGCCGAGCAACTGGCCTACTGGCAGTCGGCCTTGGCGGATGTGCCGGATCAGCTGGATCTGCCGATGGACCGGCCGCGTCCCGCGGTGCAGTCGTTCGCGGGTCACCGGATCGATGTGCGCATCGACCCCGAGATACACGCCGGTTTGCTGGGAATGGCCCGGGAGCAGGGTGCCACGCTGTTCATGGTGGTCCACGCCGCGTTCGCGGTGCTGCTGTCGCGGTTGTCCGGCAGCAATGACATCACGATCGGCACGCCGGTGGCCGGTCGTGGCGAACAGGTGCTCGACGAACTGATCGGCATGTTCGTCAACACCCTGGTGTTCCGGACCCAGCTGGACCGTGGCGAGCCGTTCGTCGAACTGCTGGCGCGGCAACGGGAGACCGATCTGGCCGCGTTCGCGCATGCGGATGTGCCCTTCGAGCGGCTGGTGGAGGTGCTGAACCCCGCGCGGTCGCAGGCGCGCCACCCGCTGTTCCAGGTCGGGTTGACATTCCAGAACCTGACGCAATCCAGTCTGGAACTCCCGGGCCTGTCGGTGTCGCGCGTCGACGTCGACACCGAGGTGTACCAGTACGATCTGAACCTTATCCTCAGCGATTCCTACACCGCTGCAGGCGAACCCGACGGGGTCACGGGTTTCCTCACCTACGCCACCGATCTGTTCGACCAGAGCACGGTGCAAGGGTTTGTGGACCGGTTCGCCCGGTTGCTGACGGCCCTGGTCGCCGATCCCACTCTCGCGCCGGGTGCGGTGGAGATTCTGGACGAGTCCGAGCGCGCGGAGATTCTCTCCCGCTCGGGTGGTCCGGCGGTGCCCGCCCGTACGCTGCCGGAACTGCTGGCCGCGGCGGTAGCGGTGGATCGGTCGGCGCCGGCGGTGGTGTTCGAGGGTCGCCGGTTCTCCTATGGGGAGTTCGACGAGCGCTCGAATCGCCTGGCGCGTGTGCTGATCGAGCTGGGACTGGGCGCCGAGGATGTGGTGGCCGTGGCGGTGCCGCGGTCGGCCGATTCGGTGCTGGCCGAATGGGCGGTGACCAAGTCCGGTGCGGCGTTCCTGCCGATCGACCCCACCTATCCGGAAGACCGCATCGCGCATATGCTCACCGACTCCGGTGCGCCGGTGGGTATCACGGTGTCCTCGGTGCGCGGGGATCTGCCGGATTCGGTGGACTGGCTGGTACTGGACGAGCTGGAACTCGAGGGCTTCTCGGCCGAACCGATCACCGAGGCCGATCGAGTGCGGCCGGTCACTCCGGGCAATACCGCCTACGTCATCTACACGTCCGGCTCCACAGGTGTGCCCAAGGGCGTGGTGGTCACGCATACGGGGCTGGCGAACTTCAGTGCCGAGCAGGTCGAACGGTATCGATTGACACCGGAGTCCCGGGCATTGGCGTTCGCGTCACCGAGCTTCGATGCCTCGATTCTGGAACTACTGCTGGCCGTGGGTTCGGCGGGTGCGCTGGTTGTGGTGCCGACCGGCACCTACGGCGGTGCGGAACTGGGCGAGCTGATCGCCCGCGAGGGCGTGACGGTCGGCTTGATCACGCCGTCGGTGCTGGCCTCCCTGGATCCGGCGGACCTGGCGGGGATGCAGGTCATCATCGCCGGCGGTGAAGCCATTCCGGCGGACTCGGTGGCACGCTGGTCCACGACCGGGGAAACCGCGACCGAGCGGCGATTCCACAATGCCTACGGTCCGACCGAAGCGACCATCGCCACCAATATCAGCGGGCGGTTGCGCCCCGGTGACCCGGTCACCATCGGCGGCCCGGTACGCGGTATGCGGACGCTGGTACTCGACGACCGGCTGAATCCAGTACCCGAAGGTGTCATCGGTGAGCTGTATGTCGGTGGTTGCCAGCTGGCGCGTGGTTATCATGCCCGGCCCGGGCTGACTGCCGAGCGTTTCGTCGCCGACCCATACGGCGAGCCCGGCTCCCGGCTGTATCGCACGGGTGATGTGGTGCGCTGGGGTCGCGACGGTATGGGTGATCCGGCGGTGGAGTATGTGGGCCGCAACGACTTCCAGGTGAAGATACGCGGTTTCCGCATCGAACTCGGGGAGATCGATGCCGCGCTGACCGCGCACGACGCGGTGGACTTCGCGGTGACGGTGGGTCACGAGGGCGCTACCGGCGCGGTGTCGCTGGTGTCCTATGTGGTTGCGGTGCCGGGATTCTCGGTGGATACGACGCAGGTGCGCGAATTCGTCGGCGAGCGGTTGCCGTCGTATATGGTTCCGGCCTCGATCGTGGTGATCGATCGGATCCCGCTGACCCCGGCCGGGAAACTGGACCGCCGGGCGCTACCCGAACCGGTTTTCGAAACGCGTTCCTTCCGGGCTCCGTCCACCCCGATCGAGGAGATCGTGGCGGGCACCTTCGCCGAGGTTCTGGCGGTCCAGCGGGTCGGCGCAGACGACGATTTCTTCACCCTCGGTGGTAACTCGCTACTCGCCACCCAGGTCGCGGCCCGCCTGGGCCGGGCGTTGAACACGGACGTGCCGGTGCGGATGCTGTTCGAGACGGCCACCGTGTCGGGGCTGGCCGTACGGGTCGAACAGCAGGCCGGCTCCGGTGGGCGCAAGGCTCTGGTAGCGGCGCCGCGTCCGGAGCAGGTGCCGTTGTCGTTGGCGCAGCAGCGCATGTGGTTCCTCAACCGGTTCGATCAGAATTCGACGGCCTACAACATTCCGTGGGCGACCCGGCTGACCGGGCATCTCGACCTGGCGGCCCTTCGTGCCGCCATCGGCGATGTGGTGAGCCGCCCCGAGGTGGGGCGGCCGGGGTTTCCGGAGACCGAATCCGGTCCGGTACAGGTGATCCTGCCGGCGGCCGAGGCGCTGCCGGACCTGGAGGTGCGGTCGACCACCGGCGCAGACTTGCTGTCGGCGGTATCGGAAATGGTCGCCACCACTTTCGATGTGACGGCCGAGGTGCCGTTGCGGATCGCGCTGTTCCAGGTCGAAACGGGGAACGCGGCGGAAACGGTCTCGGGTAACGGGATCAGCGGCGATACCGCCGGCGCGCACGGTGATTTCGTGCTGGCGATGGTGGTGCACCACATTTCGGGTGACGGTTCCTCCGCGGTGCCGTTGATGCGTGATGTGATGACGGCGTATGCGGCGCGGATTGCGGGTGAGGTGCCGGGGTGGGCGCCGTTGCCGGTGCAGTACGCCGATTTCAGTATCTGGCAGCGGGAGTTGCTGGGCGATGAATCCGATCCGGAATCGCTGGCTGCCGAGCAGATCGGGTATTGGAAGTCGGCGTTGGCCGGCGTTCCGGATCAGTTGGATCTTCCGGCGGATCGTCCGCGTCCTGCGGTGCAGTCCTACAGTGGTGGCCGGGTCGCGGTG
>NZ_JARWOV010000098.1 GCF_029868855.1 Nocardia carnea
TCGAAACGGGCGCCTTCGTGGCCGCCGAATCGGACGAGGATGTCCACGGCGCGCTCGAACGCGGGCTCATCGAACGCGTCGGCACCGAACTCGGCGGCCGGTTGCGGGCCGGACGTTCCCGCAACGACCAGGTCGCCACCCGCGGCCCCCCCCCCCCCCAGGCCGGTGCCGGCCGGGGTATCGATCGTGGCCGGTGATGGCCGCTGGTCGCGCCGGCCTCAGGCGCTGGGCACCGGTGCGACGGCCGCGCGACCCGCTACCGCCGAGCTGACCAGGTTGCTCTTGTTCAGGGGTCCGCCGGAGCGCAGGGCTTCGATCCATTCGGCCGTCGTGCCGACGGCCGCGTAGTTCGATTGCAGCAGCACCATCAGGGTCGAGTGCAGAACCTCCGCCGGTACCTGCCCGGCCTCGTTGGCGAGGTGGACGGCGCCGGTGGCGTCCGAGAGCACCTCTGCGGTGAAGCCGTGGCCTTCCGCTTCCACCGCGGTGGCGAGGTCGCAGTTGTTGGTCATGTAGCCGGCGATTGTCACCGTGTCGATTTCGCGGGCGTGCAGCCACTCGGCGAGGTCGGTGCCGGCGAAGGCGCTGCCGTACTGCTTGTGCACATGCTTGCTCGCCGCTGCGGCGCGTTCCTCGATCGCCGGGTGCAGCGCCCAGCCCGCGGTGCCTTCCACGAAAACCGGTGCACCGGCGGGGCTGTGGTGCTGGATGATGATCACCGGGATTTCGTCGGTGAGCGCGGAATCGATCGCGGCGACGATATTGGCGAGTGATTCGTCGCGCGGGGGGAACTGGATCTCGAGCGGGCCCGCGAAGTACTCCTGCTGGACATCGACGACGATGAGGGCGCGGCGGGGGGTCGACATAAGGATTCTGCTCCTCGGGAGGTCGGCGGTGGCACGCCGGGAAGGCGTCCCACTCGATTGTTCGCCCCCGCCCGGACCACCGCGAGTGGCACGAATGCATACTTTCGATGGGATCAGGCCACAATGGGAGCGCGGATGCGAATCGCTGTCTACACCTTCGACGAGATCACCATGTTCCACCTGGCGGCACCACTGATGGTGTTCGGCGAGGTGACCCGGCTCGGGCTCGCCACCGATTGGGAGACCCGGCTGTGGTCGTCGGACGGCGGGTCGATCCGAACGGCCGAGGGGTATCCGTTGGGTGATGTCGCCGGGCCCGATATCGTCGACGACGCCGATATCGTGATCGTTCCGTCCTGGTCGCTACCGCCCGCGCCGACCGGCCCCGAACTGCGCGAACAACTCACCGCGGCGCACGGGCGAGGGGCGACGATCGCCGGACTCTGCCTGGGCGCGTTCCCGCTCGCGGACGCCGGCCTGCTCGACGGGCGCACGGCCGTCACCCACTGGTCGGCGATGCCGCTGCTGGCCGGGCGATGCTCCGGGGTCCGAGTGGATTCCTCGGTGCTCTACATCGACCACGGCGATGTGCTCACCTCGGCCGGCACCGCGTCCGCACTGGACGCCTGCCTGCACCTGGTCCGCAAACATCTCGGCGCCGCCGCCGCGACCCGGGTGGCCCGGTCGCTGGTGGTCGCGCCGCATCGGGAAGGCGGGCAGGCGCAGTACATCGAACGCCCCCTGGCCCGGCCCGCCACCGGGGACGCGTTGGGAGACGTCCTCGACTGGGCCCTGGGCAGGCTGGACCAGCCGCTCACCGTCGACATACTGGCCGAGCAGGCGCGGATGAGCCGGCGCAGCTTCGTCCGGCATTTCCAGCGAACCACCGGGACGACACCGGCCCGCTGGATCCTCGAACGCCGCCTCGACGAGGCGCGCGTGCTCCTGGAAACCACCGACTGGGGTATCGAAAGCCTCGCCGCGGCCTGCGGTTTCGGTAGCGCGGTCACCTTCCGCCAGAACTTCACCGCCGCGTTCGGCACCACCCCCACCGCCTACCGCCGGCAGTTCACCGCGAATTCGGCCGATCGGTAAGAGCACTGGTTCGAAACTCGGATGCCCCTGTGGCGTGGCCGCTGGGCTTGACCTCTATAAAAGTTGAGGTTTTAGCGTCTGTGGTGGTCGTCGGCCGCACAGGAGGAAACGCACATGATTCTGGTCACCGGAGCCACCGGCAATATCGGGCGCTCTCTGCTGGACGAGCTGCACGCGGTCGGCGCCGGGCCGATCAGGGCACTCACTCGCGATATCGCCGGTACCGTGTTCCCGCCAGGGGTGGAGGCCGTCGAAGGCGATCTGGCCGAGAGCGCGTCGCTGAAGGTCGCGCTGGACGGTATGCGATCGATGTTCCTCCTGCCTCGGCTCGGGAACGATGCCGAAATACTCGACGCCGCTCGGCGGGCCGGTGTCGAACATGTGGTGCTGGTGTCGTCGATCACGGTGCAAACACATCCCCACCTCGGTCCGGCCGCCGAGAACGCGGCGTCCGAGAAGCTTCTCGAAGACAGTGGGATGGAATGGACGATCCTCCGGCCGACCCAGTTCGCCTCGAATGCCCTGATGTGGGCGGCGGAAATCCGGGCGCACCAGTCGATTCGGGTGCCCTACGCCGATACCGCCCTGCCCACGATCCATCCCGCCGATATCGCCTCGGTGGCCCGCGTCGCACTCACCGAACGCGGCCACCGCGGACACCGGTATGTGTTGACCGGTCCCGAGCAGATCAGTGCGCGTCGGCAGATATCGACCATTGCCGGGCTGCTGAACCGGGATATCGAAGTCGACGAAATCACCCGGGAGCAGGCGCGCGCGACCATGGTCGAGGTCTTCGGTGCCGACGCCGCCGACGCCGTGCTGGATGTGACCGGCGGCGATGTCGGCGACGAGCTGCTGCGCGTGCGCGATACGGTCGCGCGGATCACCGGATCGCCTGCCCGGACGTTCCGGCGATGGGCCGAAGAGAACCTCGACGCATTTCGGTGAGGTACCGGTGCGGTGCGGCGGTTCGTCCCCGCGAACCCGGCACGTAGCATCGGGGGCATGGTCGGTCCTGCGAAGCGCAATGGTCCCCTGAGCGGCGGCATGGGAGCCGGGGTGGCCATCGGGTTGGCGATCGGTGTGGCCGTGGGGGTCGCGCTGGGCAACCTCGCTATCGGTGCCGGGATCGGTGTCGCCATCGGAATTTCCTTCGGCCTGGCTATGCAGGGCGACTCCGGCGACGATGCGCCGGAGGATCGCACCGGACCCGGGTCCGATAGCTGAAGACGTTCGGCCACAGCAGTATTCGATGCTCCGATCCGCACGTCCGCGAGCTGGGCTGCGGTGTAGCAGGTTTCAACCGCTGACGGCACGGCCGGACGTGCGATGCCGTACTCGGGTGGCGGCGCGGGCCAGGGCGGCCGATAACACGATGATCAGCGCGGCCAGGGCGAACGCCGAAGTGAAGGATGAGCCGACGAGGGGTACCACCAGTAAGGGGCCGATGACCTGACCGGTCGCGTAGGCGGCAGTCAGTACGGCTGCGGCATGGGCGATTCCGAGCCTGCGGGCCGCGTCCAGCGTCAGTACCACCACGGCCATGAAAGTGCCGCCGAACGCCACGGCCGCGACCAGGGCGG
The DNA here is from genome assembly GCF_029868855.1 of Nocardia carnea. Lineage (GTDB taxonomy): Bacteria > Actinomycetota > Actinomycetes > Mycobacteriales > Mycobacteriaceae > Nocardia > Nocardia carnea_A. The sequence goes on from NZ_JARWOV010000098.1 coordinate 3,545, forward strand.
CGGCGACGCTGTCCGATACCGCGGCCGCCGCGGTCCCGGCGGCCTGCACGAGCAGGGCGGTCACCAGGGCCGGACCGGTTCCGATCCGGCCGGCCACGGCGTGCCACGCGACTGTGCTCACCGCCGCGGCGAGGCCGACGACCGTCCAGACCAGCGCGCCCGCCGAGGCACTGCCGGTGCCGGACACGGCGGCGACGAGGAAGGTACCGACGATGATGTAGCCGACGCCCTCGGCGAAATAGGAACCGAGGAGCAGCCGCCACGACCGCCGTGCCGCCGGACCGCCACTGCCGGTACCGACGGTATCGCCGGGGCGGCTTTCCGGCCGGATATCCACCAGCAGTGCCGGAACCAGCAGGATCGCGGTGAGCACGGCCGAACCGATCCACAGACCTTGCCAGGACAGGTGCGGTGCTGCGAGCAAGGTGTAGATGCCGGTGCCGGCGATACCCGCGCCGACCCCGGCGAAGGCCACACCGGGCGATGCGCCCTCGGCCCGGTGCTGCGCGACGGTGGACGCGCACGCGATGAAAATCGCCGCGCCGGCGACACCGGCGATGAAGCGCAGTGCTGTGTGGACCCCGACCGCTGCTGTCGCGGCCATCGCGACTTCGCTCGCGACCAGCAGCAGTGACCAGATCAGGAACAGTGTGCGCGTACCGAGTCCGGGGCGCCGAGCCAGGAGCAGTGCGCCCACCAGATAGCCTGCGTAGTTCCCGGTCGCGATCAGTGCGCCGTCTCCGGCGCTGATGCCCGCCGACGCGGTCATGATCGGTAGGAGCGGGGTGAAGACGAAACGGCCCACACCCATCGCTGCCGCCAGCCCGGCCGCCGCGGCCACGCCCACCATCCGGCCCCGCACCAGCGGAGCGGCTACTCGTACCTCACTCACGTCCCATAACGCTACGAGTTCGCGGAACTGGCCGGAAATGCCTGTTGATCATGGGGTATACGCTGAACGTATGGATTTGCAGGTGCGGCATCTCGCCGCATTCGTCGCACTGTGCGAGGAAGGTACCTACACCGGCGCCGCCGCCCGGCTGCACCTCACCCAGCCGTCGCTCACCCGCGCCGTACAAGACCTCGAACGGATTCTCGGCACGACCCTGGTCGACCGCGGCACCCGCCGTCTCGAACTGACCGACGACGGTCGCGAGTTCCGCGGCCGAGCCCAGCGCATCCTCACCGATCTCACCGAACTCGAAGCCGATATGCGCGGCCGCGCGGAAGTCCGTCTCGGCTTCGCCTGGCTGCTGCCGGCGGAATGGTTCGCCCGGGTGCGGGCCCGCTGGGAAGAGCTCGGCGGCCGCCTCGCCATCCACCGCACCGACGACCCGGTCGGCGACCTCGCCCGCGGTCACCTCGACATCGCGCTCGTCCGGAACACCCGGAACGGAAACGACACCATCGCCTGGCATCGCATCGGCACCGAACGCCGCGTCCTGGCGGTGGCGGCGGATTCGCCGCTCGCCGCCCGCCCCGGCCTTCGCTGGTCCGAACTCGCGGACCAGCCTGTGGTCGTCAATCCCCGGTCCGGCACCACCACGCCCGACAGCTGGACCGACCCGCACCCCGATCGGGAAATCATCACTTGCCGCAACTTCGACGAATGGCTCGAACTCGTCAGCGCGGGCCGTGGCATCGGTGCGGTGCCTGCCATCGCCGTCCACCGGGCGCCCCACCCGGGCGTGGTCTACCGGGAGCTGCCGGATATCCCCGATTCACCCGTCCATCTCGGCTGGCGCCGGACCCCACCGCCGTCCCGCTCCACCCGCCGCTTCCTCGATACTGCCCTGCGCCCCGGCTGACAGTGCCCGAATCTCTTGTCGGCCCGGGATCTTTTGTGCCGTCGCACCGTGGTCGGGAGATGTGGTCGCGGCGGGATCGGTCTCCGCGAAGTGCTGCCGCCGGGGAAGCAGGAGCGGCGTGGCGAGCAGGAGGACACCGGAGAGGGTGATCGCGGTGAGTGGGCTGGTGAGTGTGGCCAGTATGCCCCAGAGAGCAGTGAGGCCGGCCTGCGCGAGTTTGCTGCCGACACTCCAGGTGCCGAGTACTCGGGCGGCGTGATCCGCGGGGGTGCGTTGCAGGCGTTCGGTGGCGCTGATCGGGTTGAAAACGCCCATACAGGTGCTCAGCAGGGCTTCGACGACGATGACGGTGACCAGCCCGGGGACGCCGGGTTGGACGAAGGCGAGGCCGAGCGGGAACAGTGAGCGCAACCAGCCGGAAACGGTCATGACCCGGTGGCGGCCGTAGCGGTGCACGAGCGGTGCGCAGAGGCGGGCTCCCACGAAACCGCCGATCGCCGGGACACCGAAGGCGAGGCCGTATTGCCAAGCCGTGAAACCGTATTCGCCGAGCAGGAGGACGGCCAGCAGCGGGACGGTGGCGCTGATCAGCCCGCTCACGAGGATGGAATTGCGGAACAGGCGGCGTAGCACGGGGTCGTGGTGGATGAACCGCCCGCCGCCGAGGAGGTCGGCGGCGCGCCGCCGGGTGGCGGGATCGCGTGTGGTCGCGATATCTCGACCGCGGATCCGCGAGACCGCCAGCGCGGAGATCAGGTAGCTGAAGGCGTCGGCCAGGACGGTGACCACCGGCCCGAGCAATCCGATGAGTGCGCCGCCGAGCGGTGGACCGATAGCGGTCGAAATCCAGGTGGTGCTCTCGAATTTCGCGTTCGCGGCAACGAGTCGCTCGCCTGGGACGAGGTGTTTCAGGTATGCGCCGGAGGCGGCGGTGAAGGCGATATTCGCGGTTCCGGAGACGACCGAAACGATCAGCAACTGACCAAAGGACAGCGCATCCAGGAAGTACGCGGCCGGAATACTCGCCAAAGCGACAAATCGGATCAGATCCATCGCGACCATCACCGGACGTTCGGCCCGGTGATCCACCCACGGCCCGAGCGGCAACGCGAAGACCGCCGCCACCGCGAGCCCCGCCGCCCCGAGCAGCGACACCGCGAACGGTGACGAATCCAGCACCTGCACCGCGATCAGCGGAAACGCGCCGAAGGCGATCCACGTACCGTAGGTACTGACCGCGTAGGCCGACCACAGCCGGTCGAAATCGGACCCGAATCGCCCGTGCACCTGACTCCTTCGAAAACGCCGATGTCCGAGCATCACACCGGATCCGGGTAGGAGTTTTCCAACAACCGGCTCCCTGCTGTCCACAACCATCCGTTGTCCCGCGCCCGGCGGAGCGCTGGATACCCCGAGGGGCGCAGGCCAGAATCTGCCGGTCTCGAATGGGGACCGGCCCGCGCTGCGTTCGCCATCCCGCTGCATCCGGCGTCCGCCTCGATCGGCACCCGCAGTCGCGAGCCGGGCCGGAAGCATCCGGTAGCACTCGGCTCGGCGTGCGCCGCCCGGTCGGCGCTGCGAGCGCCGTCGGTTCGGTCAGCCGCGTACCGGGCAGGCCGGTTGTCCTGGTTCCGGCGCATCGCCCGCGGTCGAACCGGGCATCGGAGCACGTGCAAGGATGTACCTACACACAACGGAGGGAATCGGCCGTGGTCATGGGCATGGTGCTGGGCGATCGTCGCCCCCGCGCTTCGATGCGGGGTGCGTTCCGCCCGGTCCGCGTACCGGCCGCGGGGTAATCTCTGCCGTTCTCCTGCATCGAAGCGATGCCGACCCGAGGCACCTTCGTTCCCCAGGAGTACGACATGACCACCATCGGCTGGACCGAGAACGGGACAGAATTCTCCGCGCGCTGGCATTCCGAGAACGCGTCCCCCGCACCCGCCCGCATCGTCGTCATCGACGACCGCACCACCGCGAACGCCGCTCACCGCCTTGCCAAGGCGGAGGCCGGGCTGTTGTGGCGGGGTGATTTCCACAATGCCCGCCAACTCGTCCGGGCCCTGGAACGGCGCCGGCAGCGGAGTCCGCGGGCGGCGGTGACCGGGAATGATCCGGCGGCGCTCTTCGAGAGTCAGCGCGCCACCCGGGCAGCGCGCGCCGAACTCCTGGGCAGAGTGCTGGTGGTGCTGGAGCCCGGATACGCCCTCGGGCTGCGCCGGGCGCCGGATGTGCGCCCGGCATGTGAGCACGCGTACGGCCCGGCCGGCGGGGGCACCGAACGAGTCTGTGTGTCGCTACCCGAACTGTACGGTGTGCTCAGCGCCTACCAATGGCATCTACGAGGCGTGGACATACCCGCGCTGGGCGCGCGTATCCACCCCGACTACGGCGTCTTCTCGCCGGTCCGCGGGGAATACATCGACCTCGTCGCCCGTGCACCACTGCCGGGGGGAACCGAGCATCCGCTGGTATTCGATCTCGGCTCCGGCACCGGTGTGCTCGCCGCCGTCCTCGCCCGGCGCGGGGCCCGGGTGGTGGCCACCGATATCAACCCGCGCGCGGTGCGCTGCGCTCGCGCGAACCTGGACCGCCTCGGCGTCGCCGCGCGGGTGGTCGAGGCGGACCTCTGGCCGGACGGCTGCGCCGACCTGGTCGTATGCAACCCGCCCTGGCTCCCGGCGCGGCCGACATCCGCCCTCGAACTCGGTATCTACGACCACGACTCCGAGATGCTCCGCCGCTTCCTGCACGGACTCCCGGACCATCTCACTCCGGGCGGCGAGGGCTGGCTCATCCTGTCCGATCTCGCCGAACGTCTCGGCCTGCGGACCCGCGACGAACTCCGCACACTCATCGCCGAGGCGGGCCTCCGCGTCGCCGGCCGCTACGACACCTCGCCGCAGCACCCCCGCGCCACCGACGCCGCCGACCCGCTCCACGAAGCCCGGCGGCAGGAGATCACCTCGCTGTGGAGGTTGGTGCCGGACTGAGCCCGGGCACGCGCACCGAAACCGTGGCGTTCGGGTCGATTGCTCTGGCGTTTCGGTCGCGTGCCCGGCGGTGCCCACTTGTTGTATCGGGCATGACAACGAGCACACTGACACCCGGCGCGGCGACGCCGGAATCGACCCGGCGGGCGTGGCCCGCCCTGTCCATCATGTTCCTGGGCAGTTTCTCCCTGGTGACCGCCGAATTCCTGCCGCCCGGCGTATTGACCGCGCTCGCCGGTGATTTGAACGTTGCCGAGGGAATCGTCGGCCTGTCGGTGAGCGCCACTGCCCTGACCGCCCTGCTGGCTGCTCTCGGGCTGAGTTCGGTGTTCCCGAGGATCGACCGGCGCACGCTGCTGGTGGCGCTCACCGTCGCCGCCGCGGTGTCCAACATCGTGGTGGCAGTGGCGCCGAATATCGTTCTGCTGCTGATCGCGCGGCTACTCCTCGGCGTCGCCGTCGGAGGTTACTGGTCGATGGCGCTGGTGATCGCGTCGCAACTGGTGCCCGCGTCCAGGCTCGGTCGGGCGATGATGATCGTGAACGCCGGAACCACGGTCGCGACGGTGGCCGGTGTACCGCTCGGTGTGCTGCTCAGCACCTACGCCGGATGGCGGACCGTTTTCGTGGTCGCGGCCGGACTGACCGTGCTCACCGCGGTCGCCGTGCGTCTGGTTCTGCCGCCCATCGCGCCGGCACCGGGAATCGGCCTGTCCGCGACGGTCAGCGCGCTTCGTGCACCGGGAGTGGTGCTGGGCCTGGTCAGCGTGGTTGCCGTGATCGGTGGGCATTTCGCCGGATACACCTACGTGCGGCCGGCGCTGGCCGAACTCCTGGGCGCCGGGGAGGCGGTGATCCCGGTCCTGCTCGCCCTGTTCGGGATCGGTGGTTTGGCCGGCAATTTCGTACTCGGCTCACTGGCCGATCGGCGGCTGGGCGTGCTGCTGCCGGCGGTTCCGGCCGCCATCGGACTGTCCTTGGTCGCGATCATCGCCTCCGGTGTGTTCCCGCCACTGGGTTACCTGGCAACAGTGCTGTGGGGTGCGGCGTTCGGCGGCATCCTGAACCTCGTACAGGTCTGGGTGTCACGTATGCTGCCCGACCGGGTGGAAGCCGGAAGCGGACTGGTGGTAGGCGGTTTTCAGCTCGCGATCATCCTCGGCTCCGCGGTCGGTGGCCGCGGGGTGGACGGTATCGGCCTCGCCGCGACCTACGGTCTGGCCGCGGTCGCGGCGGTGATCGGTGGCATCCTGATCCGGGTCTCGCTCAGCCGCGCGCCGCGGTAGCCCGTTCCGTCGCCGGTATCCGGGTCGCCCGCCGCCACTCCGACGGTGTGCGGCCCGTATGCCGGCGAAACGCCCGACCGAACGCGGTCTCCGATCGATAGCCGAGCTGCCGGGCCAGGGCACCCACCGAAATCTCCTGATCGGCCAGGAACCGTTGCGCCCGCTCGATCCGCAGTTTCGTCAGATACCGCCCCGGCGTGAGGCCCGTCGCCTCCTGGAACCTGGCCGCGAAACCGGATCTCGACGCCAACGCGACGCGCGCCAGCGCTTCCACGGTCCAATCCTGTCCGGGGTCGGCGTGCATGGCGGCCACCGCCCGCGCGATCCCCGGTTCGTTCACCCGCAGCAGCCACCGCTTCGGGGCGCAACCGCGGGCATGCCAGGTTTCGATCGCCATCGAGGCGATCAGGGTGGAGACCCGGTCGCCTTGCACACCATGGGGATCCGGGCATTGCTCGACAAGATGCTGCATCATCGTCGCGGCCAGCGGTGTATGCCGGGTGAATTCGGTCAGCAACACGCGCGGCGGCAGCGCGTCCATGGCGCCGCCCGTGGTGACCGGCGCGAGCTGAATCCGCAGCACGCGGGCTTCCGACAGGGCGTTGAGCGCGAAACGGCCGGTGCGCGGGACGAAAAGGAAATCCCCGAGTGCGAGGTCTTCCGGCTCCTCCAGGCCTTCGACCCGGATCAGGCCCTCGGTGACGATGAGTGCACTCGGCTCGCCCGTCAGGTACTGCCGTCGACCCGGCTCCAGCACGAACACCTCGCGCTGGACGAATCTCCACCGCAGATCGGCCAGAACCTCATCGAGGCCGCCCGGGCCCGCATCGACCAGTGTCACTGTGCACATCCTTCTCGGTGCCGATCCCGACCGATCCACGGTAGCCGGATGCCGGTTCGGCGTCACCGGGCGCGGTGTTCCCGGCGGAAATATGCGGGTCGTGCGAGGGCGGGGGAGCGGTCGTCGCAGTTCAGGGGCCTGGGGTCGGTGGCGGATATGGTGCCGCGGGATGCTGAGGTGCCTGATTCTGCGCGACCGGGTATTGCGGCGCCGGATATCGGGGACCCGGGTTCTGCGGTGCGTGGTACTGAGCACCCGGGTTCTGCGGTCCGGGGTACGGCGGCGCCGCCGGGTAGGGCATGCCGTACGGCGCCGCCCGGGCAGTACGACCGGCGGTGACACTGCGTGCGATTCCGCTGACGGCGCAGGCGAGTATCGCGGCGAGCAGGAAGAGCACCGTCGCCAGATACGCCACTCGGAAGTCGAGGACCTCCGAGATCGCCCGGTGGACGAACGGTGCGGCCACCGTGGCCCCGAGACCGAGAACCGCCACCACGGTAGCCGCGACAGCCCGCGAGCCCTCGACCCGGCGCACCACCGCCATGGTGACCCCCACTGCGACACCCGCGCCGAGTCCGCTGATCACACGGCCTACGAGCAACAGCGCGGCACCACTCGCGAACGACGTGAGCAGTACACCGATGATCATGACGCCGAGCGCGGGAACGACAAGCGCCGTCGGAGAGCGGCCGCCGAGCAGGAACCCGAGCGCGAACGTGATCGCGGCGGCGACCGGATACGGGACGACAGCCAGCAACAGGAAATCCCGAGGCAGCAAGCCCAGGTCCAGCATCATGTGCGACAGCCGTCCGGCCTCGTACACAGAAGTGAGCATGAACAGGCTGGTGATCGTCGCGATCGCGGGTCCGATCGACATCCACCAGGGCAGATCTGCCTCGGAGACAGTGTGATTCCCCGTAGGCGGTACAGCGGCCATGCGCTCACGATAGCCGCCGCCGACCGCCCGGCGGGGAGTAAGCGCTGCACCTGCGTCCCGCCGGGTCCCTCGTTCTGGTCGGCGGGGCCGGGCGGTGCAGCGGACGGTCAGCGATCCCCGGGACGGGAGCGGCCCAGGAAGGCCGCGAGCCGTTCGGTGGGACCGGCCTGGGCGGGCGGTTCGATACGAAGGCCGAACGGGGCACCGGGACCCCGGGAGTCATCGGTGAGTGCGCGGTCGGCGACGGCCTGGGCTTTGGCGACGAGGGCGGGGTCGGCCTCGGGATCCTGGCCGGTGGCCACGGCGAGATCCCAGCCGTGGGCGACCGTTTCCATCAGGTACCCGCCGAGCGCCAGTCCGCCGGGGGCCGCGCCCCAGGGGGCGGTGACAGTGCGGGTGAGGAGCGAATCGTCGGCCCATTCGTCGAGTGCGGCGGTTGCCCGTTTCAGGTAGTCCTCGCCGGGATCGTTCTCGTCGATATCGGCGCGGGCGGGCAGGGTCCTCGGGTCGGCGCCGGTGGCGGTGGCCGCGATCTTGGCCGGATGGCAGGACAGGTGCTCCAGCAGGCGGCGGACGTCGAAATCGGTGCAGGGGGTCGCGGCGGTCCATTGCTCGGGGCGGACAGCGTTCATGAGATCGGCGACCCACTGATGCGCCGCGGCGAGATCTGCTCGGAAATCGGGAATCTGTGTCATGACACCAGCCTCGGACTCGATCGGTGACATCTTATGTCACCATTTCGTGGGATCCTGGACGGGTGCGTGCGGACCGGCTACTCCAGATCGTCCAATTGCTGCGCCGGCACGGGCGGATGAGTTCCGCGGAACTGGCCCGCCGGCTGGAAGTCACCAAACGGACCGTGCTGCGTGATATGGACGCGCTGTCGACTGCCGGTGTCCCGGTTTACGCCGAGCACGGTCGCGGCGGCGGATTCGCGCTGGTCCCCGGATACGAACCGGATGTCGAACAGCTCACCAGCGAAGAAGCGCGGGCATTGTTCGTGGCCGGCGGCCGGGGCACGGCGGAGGCGCTCGGACTCGGCGGCTCGTTCTGCAGCGCATTGCACAAACTCGCCTCCGCACTGCCCGACCACGAGTACCGGCTGGTCGACCACGTCCGGGAGCGGATCGTCCTCGATGCCGGCGGCTGGCACCGCGACCCCGATACCCTCGACGCGCTGGCCGCAGTCCAGGCGGCCGTACTGGACGACGAACGGATCCGCATCCGATATCAGTCCAAGGAGGCAGCCGCGCCGGGGGAGCGGACCGTCGACCCGTGGGGCCTGCTCCAGGTCGGTACCACCTGGTATCTCGTCGCCGCCCACCGCGGCCGTCCGCGCAGCTACCGGATATCCCGGATCAGTGCGGTCCGCCGGCTCGGCACCACCGCGAACCGTCCCCCCGATCTGGATCTGCGCAAGGTATGGAAGCAGATGCGCGACGATTTCCGCCGTGTCCCCGGCACCGAGATCACGCTGCGGATCCATCGGCCGCGGTTGCCGATGGTGCTGCGGTCGCTCTCGGTCACCGTGCTCGCCGATCCGCAACCCGCCGCCGGAGATCCGGAGGTGTTCAGCGTGCAGGTGCGCAGTCTGCGGGCGGCGGCGGCGATGCTGGTGGGTTTCGGGCCCGAGGTCGAGGTGATCGGCCCGGCCGCGCTGCGCGAGGAAATCGTCGCGATAGCGGAACGAGCCCGCGACCACCACCGGACGGTAGAGACGACTCCGGAGGCGCGGAGCGGGGCGACCGCCAGGACTTCGAACGGCTCCTGACATGACCGTCGCCCCGGAGACCGCCACCACTCACTTCGGTGGTGCCGCGGACTCGAGATCGGCGAGATCGCCCGACATGATCGTGCGAAGGTGCCCGGTGAGGTGATCGAGCGGCCAATCCCACCAGGCAACCGCCAGCAGCCGGGCGATCTCGGTGTCGCTGAAGCGTTTCCGGATGAGCCGGGCCGGATTACCGCCGACGATCCCGTAATCGGGAACGTCGCCGGTCACCACCGAGCCGGTGCTGACGATCGCGCCGTGGCCGATCCGGACCCCGGGCATCACCGTCGCGCCGTTACCGAACCAGACGTCGTTGCCGACGACGGTGTCCCCGCGGCTCGGCAGATCGGTGATGAGGTCGAAATGCTCCGCCCACGAGCCGCCCATGGTGGGAAACGGGAAGGTCGAGGGGCCGTCCATGCGGTGATTGGCGCCGTTCATGATGAACCGGACACCGGTGCCCAGGGCGCAGAATTTCCCGATGATCAGCTTCTCCGGTCCGTAGTGGTAGAGGACGTTACGGGTTTCGAAGGCAGTGGGGTCGTCGGGGTCGTCGTAGTAGGAGAACTCGCCGACCTCGATCAGCGGCGAGGTGACCAGCGGTTTCAGCAGCACCACGCGTGGCTGACCGGGCATGGGGTGCAGCACGGCGGGGTCGGCGGGAATGGGGAGGTCGGGCAATGCGGAGACTCCTTCGGGAAGTCGATCGTGGCTTACGTTGTTCGGCTCCGGCATCAGGAAACTGCCGCGGGTGCCGAAGCCCGCAGAGCCAGGCGGGCACCCCGCCACCGGCAGCGCCGCCGGCGGTCGGGGGGGGCGATGACCAGTGAGGCCCTGGTGTTGGGGTGGGGGGGTTACATGTATATGCAGGGGGGGGGGGAGATGGGGGTTGGTGGTTAGGCGAGCAGTTGCCCG
>NZ_JARWOV010000099.1 GCF_029868855.1 Nocardia carnea
GGGGTCGATCCGCCGGCTGAGCAGGCCGGGCAGGCCGGTGATGACGGTGCAGATGGCGTAGACCAGGTCACTGGTCAGGTGGGGCCGGGAGGTATGCCCGCCGGGCGAGTCCAGCACCAGCTCCACGGTGTCGGCCGCGGAGGTGACCTGCGCTTGCACACCGCACAGGCGTCCGACGAGATCAGGCACGCTCGACGCGATGGGGGACGCGACGAATTGGCGGGCGAGCCGCCAGCCGAATATCTGTTCCCACGTGACGCGCACCCGATCCTGCGGATATCGCCGCGGCCGCGGTGCTCGGTCCGGCCGAGCTCGCCGAGATGATCCGGGCACGGCACACCGTGGTGGTCGATACCCGCGGCGCGGCGCCGCCCCCCCCCCCCCCCCCCCCCCCCCCGTTCCCGATGAGTCGGAGTGACGATCAACCAACGAGCCGGCGGCGCAGCAGCGCGGCGGTGAGCCCGGCACCGAACAGCAGCACACCGACCATGAGCACGACCCCGCCCGAAAGCCAGCTGTACAGCGCGTAGTCGAGGTCGGTGGGTACGCCGGGCACGGCCGAGATCAACCGGTAGGTGTGCTCGGGTACCACGATCTGGACCGCTCCGGGCAGGATTCCCCACACCAGCCCCGCCGCCATGGCCGCGGCCGGTACGGCGGCGGCGAGCGCCGCGACGCCCAGCAGCAGGGCCGCGCCGACCACCGACTGGACCGGGGCCAGCCAGCGATCGGTGGCATCCCACCACCGGCCGGTGAGAACCGCTCCGTTGGCCGCGATACCGATCCCCACCGGCGTGAGCAGCACTGCGACCAGGATCGCCATAACCGTACGCAGGGGCTTCCCCGGCAACCGGCCGTTCGCGTCCGCTTCTCCCCCATCAGCACGATCCCGCTCGACGAGTTCGGTCATCCAGCACTCCTCCGGAACGGTCGGCACATGGTCGGGCAGCCATTGTCGCCGCCACTCACCCGGTTCGTACAACCGGTCACCCGTCGGCGCGCTTCGGCACCGCGTGGACAGTCCCCCGCGTAATAAGTCCCCCCGGTCGAGCGAGCCGCCTTCGCGGCCGGCGGAGCGCGCCCCTGGGCACACCGGCGGCACCGTGCGGCACGTCCACCGTGTGGTGGCTCATTGCTCGGCTGCCTCTCGATCGAGGTATGCGTTCCGGACGCGCCGCGGGTCCGGGTACGTCCACAGGCGCAGGTGGCTTCGCGGACGGGTCCGTCCTCGGTAAGGCACGCTCGCGCTGTCGAGATTCGTCGACGCCCGCGTTCACAGCGGACGGCGTGCGGTATCGGCAGGCGCCGCTCGGACAGCCGCCGCAGCGGAAGCCCGCAGCCGAACCATATTGACTAGTTATCATCCGATGCATACTCTTATTTATCAGTCGATAACAACAAACATTCGGGCCCGCCCGGATCTCCTTCCCGAGGAACCGCCATGTTCGGCACACTCATGATGTTCGTCGTCCCCACACTCGCTCTGCGCCTGCTCGGCCTGGTCGGCGTACGCCGCTTCGCCCCCTGGCGGGTCGCCGCCGCGCACGGGCTCGCATTCCTGTTCACCATGAGCGGGCTGGCGCATTTCGTGCCCGATTCGGTCACCGTCATGCCCAGCCACAGTGATCTGGTGGCGATGGTGCCCACCGCCATCCCGTTCCCGGAGTTCGCGGTGTATGCGACCGGTGTCCTGGAGTTGGCCGGTGCCGCCGGCCTGCTGTTCGCCGGCACTCGCCGCTGGGCCGGGGTCGGGCTCGCCGTCCTGCTGGTCGTCATGACCCCGGCGAATATCTACGCGGCGCTCGAGGACATCCCGCTCAACGGCGAGCCGCCAACACCGCTGTGGTTCCGGATCCCGGAGCAGATCGGGTACATCGCTGTCGCGCTCTGGATTGCGCAGGCGCTGCCCGCGAGACCGGTCGGCCGCGCAGAACACGAAACGCACGCGGTCGCCGGCCCGGCGGTCGCCAGCGGTGCCACGCAATCCGGTGGCCGCTGAGCCACCGGAATGGTGCGTGGGGGGGTTGACCCCCGCCCCCCCCGCGCCGGCCGCTGGACGTTCCTCACCGGCCCCACCCGGCACGACGAATTCCCGGCCACCGCCGCGGCCGAACTGTTCCGTCGCTACACCACGGTCGCCGGCACCGGCAGTCAGATCGTGCTGCCCTCGGC
>NZ_JARWOV010000100.1 GCF_029868855.1 Nocardia carnea
GGTGGGGGCCGTGGGGGGGGGGGGGGCCCCCCGGGGCCCCCCGCCGCGCCCCCCCGGTGGCGGGGGGACCCGCCCCCGGCGCGGGGGGGGGGGGGCCCCGCAGGCCGCCGCGCGGAAAGAAAGGCCCAGCAAAAAAAAAACCAGCGGGCGCCCCCCTCCGGCCCGCTGTGGCTCGCTTCCGGCGTTTCTTCTTTCATATTCTGCTTGTCCCGCCCCCGCACCCGGGGGGGCCCCCCCGCGGTACCACCAAACGCGAACTCGAGCTGATCGCCATGCGATTGTTCAGCGAGCAGGGATTCGACGAGACGACGGTCGAGCAGATCGCCTCTGCGGCTGGGATCAGTGGGCGTACCTTCTTCCGTTACTTCCCAGGTAAGGCCGAGGTGCTGTGGTACTCGTTCGACGACGAGGTCGCCGGATTACGTGCCGCCTTCGCCACCGTGGCGCCGGACGAGCCGATGATGGCGGCGGTCCGGCGGGTGGTGGTGAACGCCAACCGCTACCGCGCCGAGGATGTCGCGGAACTGCGGACCCGGATGAAATTGGTCTCCGATATCCCGGCCCTGGCCGCCACCGCCGGCGCGCATTACGACGCCTGGGAACGCGCGGTGGGCGAGTTCGCGGCATCCCGGCTCGGGGAACCCGCGGATTCGCTGATCCCGATGGCGGTCGGCCGGACGACCCTGGCGGCCGCCCGCGCCGCCTTCGACGCGTGGGTGGCCCGCGCCGATGCCGATCTCACCGTGTATCTCGACCGGGCGCTGGCCGCCCTGGAGCGCGGTTTCGTCGTATCGGACGCGTTTCCGGTCACAACCGGCGAGTAAACCGGACCGGCAGGTTTCACCGGCATAGGAGCACGGGTATGACTAGGCTCGGTATCGGCAAGACCGCCGAAGTCATTACGATGTACCGGACCGCCGTCGAAAGGGGCACAAGTTACATGTCCGAGGTGTCCATGGGCCTTTCGGCGGACTCATTGGCCGAGGTTTCCGTCGACAAACTGCTTCCGCAGTTGGTCGAACATCTGCGCCAGAACCGCACCGCACTACGCGAGGAATGGGCGCGGCGTATCACCGAGGCACGGTTGCTCACCGCCATGACGCCCGACGAGGTCTTCTCCGAGGCGACGTCGGTCTACGACAACTATGTCGAGGTGCTGGAAACCGGCAGCGTCGAAGCGCTGCAGGCGTACGCGCGTGACCTGTCCGAGCGCATCATCCCGAGAGGAGTCGAAACCGACGAGGTCCTCGGCATGGTGCTGCTGCTGCGCGATGTCCTCGCACGCTCCCTGTTCGAGAAGTACCAATCCAACTTCGACCTGCTCAACGCCGTCCTCGACGCCTACGAACCGGCCGCGAATCGCATCGCCAACACCGTGGCCATCTCGTTCGTCCAGGAACGCGAACGCGTTATCCGGCAGCAGCAGGAAGCCATCCGCGAGCTTTCCACCCCGGTGCTGCAGGTGCGCGAACAACTGCTGATCCTGCCGATAATCGGTGTGCTCGACAGTCAGCGGGCCCGCCAGCTCACCGAACAGCTGCTCCGGGCGATCCGGGACAACCGGGCCAAGGTGGTCGTCATCGATATCACCGGTGTGCCCGATATCGACTCCACGGTGGCCAACCACCTGGTGCAGACCGTGGATGCCTCCGGGCTCATGGGCGCGAGTGTCATCATGACCGGCCTGTCCTCGGAGATCGCGCTGACACTGGTGACCATCGGACTGGATCTGTCGAAGATGAACGCGGTCGGCGATCTGCAGGGCGGTATCGAAGAGGCGGAACGGTTACTGGGCTACGAAGTGTCCAGAGTGACCGAACGCAGCGAACGCGATTCGCGCTGACGGAACCGATATGCCAGTACCTATCCTCAAACAGGGCACATATCTGATCGCATCCGTCCAGTCCGCGCTGACCGATGCCGATACCGAGCGTTTACAGGACGACCTGATGAAGCAGGTCAGCAAGTACCGCGCGCAAGGCATCATCGTCGACGTCACCGCTATCGATGTGATGGATTCCTTCGCCGCCCGATCACTGCGCACCATCGCGCATATGACGCAGTTACGCGGCGCCGAGACCGTTATCGTCGGTCTACAGCCCGAGGTCGCCTTCGCCATGGTGCAGCTCGGCCTCACCTTCGAGGATATGCACACTGCGCTGGACCTCGAGGAGGGCTTGGCTTGGCTGAACCGGAAATCCTCGGCCCGGCACCAGCATCGAGATGGTCGTGACAGTGGCCGCTGATCGGGTGGTAATCGCGGTGAAGATGTCGAACGACATCGTGACCGCACGTCAGGCCGGGCGTGAGCTGGCCGAGGAACTCGGCTTCACGCTCACCGACCGGACCATGATCTCCACGGCGATCTCCGAGGTCGCCCGGAATATCACCAGTTACGCCGGCAGCGGCGAGATCCGCCTGCAGGTGGCCGAGCGCGACGGACGTCGCGCTCTCGTGGTCCAGGCCAAGGACCAGGGGCCGGGCATCATCGATATCCCCCGCGCCATGGAAGACGGGTACTCCACGGGCCGAGGCCTCGGTTTGGGCCTGCCGGGCGCCAAACGACTGATGGACGGGATGTCCGTCGAATCCGCACCCAATCAGGGCACGTTGGTGGAGATGTGGAAGTGGGTACCCCAGGGTGCATGAGGACGGTTTCATCGGCCGGATCGAATGGGCCGTGGCCGGCCGCGCTCTCCCCGGAGAGGATGTTTCCGGGGACCGCTGCGTGGTCCTGGACACCGGTACCGGCTCCGTACTTTTCGCGGTACTCGACGGTCTCGGCCACGGCACCGCGGCGGCCCCCGCGGGCGATCGGGCGGCCCGGGTTGTCGGGGAGAACCGTGCCGAACCCGTGGATGTCCTGATGGCGCTGAGTCATCGGGCGATGTGGGATACCCGCGGCGCGGCAGTGA
>NZ_JARWOV010000101.1 GCF_029868855.1 Nocardia carnea
ACTGCTGGCCTCGGCCGGGTTCGTCGAGGTCGGTCGTTTATTATTTATCTACAATCTCTCATGCCTCCCCTGATTTAGCTTTCTC
Organism: Nocardia carnea; assembly: GCF_029868855.1. GTDB lineage: Bacteria > Actinomycetota > Actinomycetes > Mycobacteriales > Mycobacteriaceae > Nocardia > Nocardia carnea_A. Next base: position 86 of record NZ_JARWOV010000101.1, read on the forward strand.
TGCGGCGCTTGGCCGCCCGCCGGGGCGCGCGGGCCGCCGCGCGCCCCCCCCCCCCGCCGCGATGCTTCCGGGGCGATTCACCCGCCCCGGAAGCATCCGTTTTCACAACAGGGTCGGCTGTTCGGCCGTGCCGTCGGCCGGAGCCAGCAGTTCCGGTCCGTTGTTCTTCACACTGTTCACCAGGGGCGCCACCGGACGCGCCGTGATCTGGGCGACCAGTTCTTCACTGGGGGATTCGAGCAGTTCGGCGGGGGCGGGGTGGTCGGGATCCAACCAGGCTGCCCAGTGCTCCTGCGGCATCGGCAGCGGCATGCGGTCGTGGATTCGGGTGAGGTCACCGATCGCGTCGGTGGTGAGGATGGTGCACGACAGCAGCGGCCGGGGGTCGTCGAGGGAGCGGTCCCGCCAGACCGACCACAGACCCGCCATGTAGAGCCGTGAACCGTCGGCCCGCGACATGAAGTACGGGTGTTTGATCACCTTCGGTTTCTTGCCGCGGCCCGGACCGGCCGGATCCGGTTCGACCAGCCATTCGTACCAGCCGTCCATGGGGACCAGGCAGCGGCGGTATTTCACCGCGTCCCGGAACGACGGCAGGCTCGCCGCCTTGTCGGCACGGGCGTTGAAGAGGGGCTTTCCCTTGACGGGTACGCCCGGTTCGGCGGTTTTGGTCCAGTGTGGGATGAGGCCCCAACGCATCCGGCGGATCCGGCGATGCACGGCGTCGTCGCGATCGTCGTGATCGTGGCGGTCGACCACGGTGAGGATCTGGGTGGTGGGGGCGACGTTGTAGTTGGCCCATTGCCGCTGGTCCGGGCCGGCACCGGATTCGGCCGCGCCCGATTCACCGGGGCTGCCCGCACGACTGTCCGCCGGAGCGGGTCCGGTTTCGTCTATGGCGTCCAACTCCGCGGCGAGGCGGCCGGGGTTCGTCGTCGTCGCATAACGTCCGCACATATTCCGATGGTCGCACCGAATACCGACAGATCGAGACAATTGTGACCCGGAGGACGACAATGGGGGCTAGTACTGGGTGACGTGTTGAGAGTTATGTCTTAGCATTCTCTCAACGGGGACGTGGCGGTCACAGGCTGCACCGTCCGCGCGCGCAGCTACCGCCCTACTTCCCGCAGAGGAGACCCTGTGACAACCACAGAAAAAGCCGCCGAGAAAGAATCGGTGCTCACCTCGGTCGATCCGGCCACCGGCGCGACGCTGGCCACCTATCCGATCGCGGATGACACGGCGGTCGCCGAAGCCGTCGCCAAGGCCCGCGCCGCTACCGGCGTCTGGGCCGATCTCGGATTCGACGGCCGCAAAAAAGCGCTGCTGCGCTGGTCCAGCCGGCTGGTCGCCAAATCCGACGAGTTCTGTGCGCTCATCCATGCCGAGAACGGCAAACCGGTCGACGACGCCTTTCTGGAACTGATGCTGGCGCTCGAGCACATCTCCTGGGCTGCCAAACACGCCAAGAAGAAGCTGTCGCCGCAGAAAGTCCCCTCGGGTCCGATGATGGCGAACTTCGCCGCCCGGATCGAATACCGGCCGCTGGGCGTCGTCGGCGTGATCGGCCCGTGGAATTACCCGGTGTACACCCCGAACGGTTCCATCGCCTACGCGCTCGCGGCCGGTAACACCGTGGTGTTCAAACCGTCCGAATTCTCCACGGGTATCGGTAATTTCCTGGCCGAGGCCTTCTCCGAGGCCAACCCGGAACTGCCCGAGGGCGTGTTCCTCGCGATCAACGGATTCGGGGCCACCGGCGCCGCACTGGTGAAAGCGGGTGTGGACAAGGTCGCGTTCACCGGTTCGGCCGCCACCGGCCGCAAGATCATGGCCTCGGCCGCCGAGAACCTCACCCCGGTACTGCTGGAATGCGGCGGTAAAGACCCGGTGATCGTCGCCGCGGACGCCGATGTGAAGGCCGCCGCCGACGCCGTGGCCTGGGGCGCCACCTCCAACAGCGGCCAGACCTGTGCGGGTGTGGAACGGGTCTACGTGGACAAATCGGTGAAAGACCAGTTCCTCGCGGAACTGACCCGCATCCTGAAGGACGTCAAGCCCGGTTCCGAAGAAGGTGCCGCCTACGGCCCGATGACGATGCCGAGCCAGATCGATATCGTCAAGCGGCATATCGAGGCGGCGCTGGCCAGCGGCGGCAAGGCTCTGCTGGGTGGCCCGGAATCGGTGAAGGGGCCGTTCATCGAACCGGTCGTACTGGTCGACGTGGACGAGAATTCCGCCGCGGTCAAGGAGGAGACCTTCGGACCGACGGTCACCGTCACCACGGTGGACGATATCGACCAGGCGATCGAGCTGGCCAACAACACGACCTTCGGTCTGGCCTCGGCCGTGTACTCGAAGAACAACGGCCTGGCGATCGCCCGGCGCCTGAAAGTCGGTGCGACCTCGGTGAACTCGGTGCTCGGTTTCGCCGCCATCCCCGGCCTGCCCTTCGGCGGCAGCGCGGATTCCGGTATCGGCCGCATTCACGGCGAACCGGGTCTGCGCGAGTTCGTCCGGCCGCATTCGATCGCTGTCCAGCGTTTCGCGATCCCGGGTATGGCGCTGATGAGCTACAGCCGCAGTCAGGCCAATATGAAGATGCTGCGCCGGATGGTGCCGCTGCTGCACGGCCGCAACAAGTGATAGTCAGGCACAGCTGAAGAGGCCGACGGTGGTGCTCGGCGACACACTCGGGAGCACCACCGGCACGCATGTCGGCCCGATGCGCCAAGATGGTGCAGTGAGTTTCTGGCCAGCGCCCCATGTCGACGCCCCCGTGCAGGCGACCGTCACCCTGCCCGGCTCCAAATCGATCACGAACAGAGCGCTGGTCCTGGCCGCGCTCGCCGACGGCCCGTCCACCATCACCGGGGCGCTGCGCAGCCGCGATACCGGGCTGATGATCGATGCCCTACGTGCGCTCGGCACCCAGATAATCGGCGACGCGGATACCCTCGCCGTCACTCCCGCTCCGCTCCGCGGCGGCCGGGTCGATTGCGGACTGGCGGGGACGGTGATGCGGTTCGTCCCGCCGGTGGCCACGCTGGCGACCGGGGACAGCTCCTTCGACGGTGATATCGCCGCCCGCGTCCGGCCGCTGCGCACGATTCTCGACGCCCTGCGCGGGCTCGGCGCTGCCATCGAAGGCGACGCCCTGCCGTTCACCGTCCGCGGTAACGGGGCGCTGCGCGGCGGCACCATCACGATCGATGCCTCCGGTTCCTCGCAATTCGTCTCGGGTCTGCTGCTCTCGGCCGCTCGTTTCGACGAGGGCGTGACGGTCCGGCATTCGGGTGGCGCCCTGCCGTCCATGCCGCATATCGAGATGACGGTGGAGATGTTGCGCCGCGCCGATGTAGCGGTGGAGGCACCGGCCGACAGCCGCGCCGAACAGGTCTGGACGGTGGCGCCGGGCGAGATCCGCGCGGTCGACTGGAAGGTGGAGCCCGACCTGTCGAACGCCACCCCGTTCCTGGCGGCCGCGGCGGTGACCGGCGGGCAGGTGAGCATCCCGCACTGGCCGCGTCTCACCACGCAGGCCGGCGATGTGATCCGGGAGATCCTGGTGCGGATGGGCGCGGAAGCCGGTTTCGCCGACGGTGCCCTCACCGTAACCGGCCCCGACCGGCTCGCCGGTATCGATATCGACCTGCACGATGTGGGCGAACTGACGCCCACGGTCGCCGCGCTGGCCGCACTGGCGGATTCGGAATCGCGGCTGCGCGGTATCGCCCATCTGCGCGGCCACGAAACCGATCGGCTCGCCGCCCTGTCCACCGAGATCAACCGGCTCGGCGGTCAGGTCACCGAAACCGAGGACGGGCTCGCGATCGCCCCGGCCCCGCTGCGCGGCGGCCGCTGGCATTCCTACGCCGATCACCGGATGGCGACGGCCGGTGCGATTCTCGGTCTCGCCGTACCCGGCGTGGAAATCGAGGACATCGGCACCACCGCCAAAACCCTGCCCGATTTCGTCAGCCTGTGGGAATCCATGCTCGATCCGGAATCGGCCGCACCGGGAGCGGCCCACTGAGCCGCCGCGGCCGCAGCAGCGCCTCCTACGACGAATCCGATGTGCGGGTGCGTCCGGGGCGCAGTTCGCGGCCGCGCACCAAGACCCGCCCGGAGCATCGCGACGCGCAACCGGCGATGGTGGTGTCGGTGGACCGGGGGCGCTGGGGTTGTGTGCTGGACGGTGATCCGGCGCGGCCGCTGGTCGCGATGCGCGCCCGGGAACTGGGTCGTACACCGATCGTGGTGGGCGATGAGGTAGAGGTGGTCGGCGACCTCTCCGGCCGGCCGGATACTCTCGCGCGGATCGTGCGGGTCGCCGAGCGGCGCACCGTATTACGCCGGACGGCCGACGATACCGACCCGTTCGAACGGGTGGTCGTCGGCAATGCCGAACAGTTGTTCATCGTGGTGGCGCTGGCCGATCCGCCACCGCGGACCGGTTTCGTGGAACGCGCGATGGTCGCCGCGTATGCCGGCGGCCTCACCCCGGTGCTGTGCCTGACCAAACACGATCTGGCCGCGGATTCGCGATTCGCGGGCGATTTCGACGATCTGGACCTGACCATCGTCTACGCCGGGGTCGACGACCCCCTCGACCCCACCCTGGAATTGCTCACCGGCCGCCTGACCTGCTTCCTCGGGCATTCGGGAGTCGGGAAATCCACGTTGGTGAACCGGCTGGTTCCGGATGCCCTCCGGGCGGTCGGGGAGGTTTCCGGAGTCGGTAAAGGCAAGCACACGTCCACGCAATCGGTCGCGCTGGCGCTGCCGGGCGGCGGCTGGGTGATCGACACCCCGGGTGTGCGCTCGTTCGGTCTCGCCCATATCACCCCCGACGATGTGATCGCCGCCTTTACCGATCTCGCCGCGGCGATCGAGGACTGCCCACGCGGATGTACCCATCTCGGGCCGCCCGCCGACCCGGAATGCGCTCTCGACGAACTCCCGGACAAGGCGCGCCGGGTGGCCGCGATCCGGCGGCTGCTGGTGGCGTCGAATTCGAACGAATCCTGGTGAACGCGGGGCGCCGCGAGACTTCTCGCGGCCGTGGGTCAGCGTTTCGGCTTCGCGGGTTTCGACGTTGCGGGCTTCCGGTCCTTGGGTGGTAGCGACCGGGCGAAACCGGCGCCGCGATCGACCCATTCCGTGAGCGCCGCCTCGTCCGGGAAGGCCGCGGGACTCACCCGCAGCCATCCGTCCAGTTCCCGGCCCTGCATCACCATCGGGGCGACCGAAATATCGTCGACCAGTGCGGCCGCGGCCGCCGGCGCCATCCGGATCATCAATCCGCCGCCGCCCAGCACGACGACACCCATATGCCCGCCGAACAGGAAGGCGAGCCCGCCGAACATCTTGCGTTCCGAGATATCGGCCGCGGTACCAACCAAGTCGCGAATCCGCTCCGCCAGTTCTTCGTCGTATGCCATCGGATCAGTGTGCGCGCACCTGCCGACAGAACCACCCCGAACCGGACACCGCTGATTCCTTTGTTATGATTCAAACATAACAAAGGAGTTGCCGTGACAAGAACCAACTCGCTCCGGCTCTGCATACTGGCCGGGCTGCCGCCCATACTGTTCGCCGCCCCCAACCTGGTCCTCCTGGCCGCCGCGGCCGACGACCTTCCCGACCCGCTGGCCACCCACTTCTCCGCCGACGGCGCAGACGGTTTCACCGGGCGGGTCGCCACCATGGGAATTGCCGCCGCACTCGCCCTCGGCTTCGGCGCACTGTTCGCCGCGATGCTGGTGGCCGCCAACCGGAAGGGCGCACCGGAACGCCGGCCGGATACGACACTCGACCCCAACCGTCTCCTCGTATCGAGCGCCTGGGGAGTGGGCGCACTGCTCGGAGTACTCCTGTTCGCGAGCACCCGCGCCAACCTCGGCCTGACCGACCCCGCACAGGCGACACTGCCCGGCTGGATGTTCCCGGTGGCGGCGGTGGTCGCACTGCTGTCCGGCGCCCTGGGCTGGCTCATCGCGCCGTCGAGCCCGGTGGCCGAGAGTTCGCCCGCACCCGCCGCACCCCTCGCGATCGGACGCACCGAACGCGTGAGCTGGTCGCGGCGGACCGTCTCGCCGTGGATGCTGCTGGCCGGAGTGTCATCGGTGGTGATCGGCGTGGCAGTCGGATTCGCCGTACACCCCGGCGTGGGCGCTGTCGCGGTGCTCGCCGGAGTATTCGCGGGCCAGCTGGCGTTGGTGCGCGTGGTTGTCGATCGGCGCGGGCTCACCGTCGGCACCGGCCTGCTGGGCTGGCCGCGGTGGCGGCTGGCGCCCGGCGAGATCACGGAGGTCACCGCCGCCGATATCTCGCCCGCCCACTACGGCGGCTACGGAATCCGGCTGACCTCGGCCGCCACCGCCGTGGTGCTGCGGGGCGGTCCGGGCATCGTGGTGACCCGTCGCTCGGGCCGGCAGTTCGCGGTCTCGGTGGATGACGCCGAAACGGGTGCGGGAGTTCTGGCGGGTGTCGTGCGGAAGGCCGCGTGACCGTGCTGATCCGTGTCGATCCGGCGCGCCCCGAACCCCTGGCCGACCAGATCGCGGCCTGTGTACGCCGGGCCATCGCCGACGGCGAGGCACCCGCGGGCGAGCGGCTGCCCGGCGCCCGCGAACTCGCCGCATCGCTCGATGTCAGCATCCACACGGTGCTCGCCGGCTATCAGCGGCTCCGTGACGAAGGCCTGATCGAACTGCGCCGGGGCCGGGGCGCGACGGTCCGCGCCGGCATCCCCGCCGGCCGGGCCGCCGTCGTCGACCTCGCGGGCCAGCTGGTCGCCGCCGCCCGCCGTATCGGCCTGGACGAGAACGAACTCATCGAACTCGTGCGTACCGCCGCCACCCGCTGATCGCTGGGATCGATCGCTGTGTTCCTCCGGCAAGCGTTGGCAGCCGCGCACCCCAGCGAGTGACACGTCGCCCCGCCGAATGCTGAAGAAGAACTCTGAACCGTTTGCTTGACTTCCACCCGGCCGTGAACGGCCGAATTCCTCCTGAACCTCACGGTTCTCCGGTGGGTTCCTGCTTCACCGAGGCACGCCGTCCGCTACGCGGCCGGACTTACCGCCTCTCCACAAGCGTTTCGACTCTCCGCAAGCCCTGCGGCGAGAATGTTCCGAGCAGCATTCAGATCGCGATCGTGGACAGCACCGCACGTGCACGTCCATTCCCGCACATGCAACGGCTTGGCGTCTCCGATCATCCCGCACACCGAACACATCCGGGTCGAGGGAAACCAGCGATCCACCCTGGTGAAAGTACGGCCGTACCGGCGAGCCTTCTCCTCCAGCATCCGGGTGAACATGCCCCACCCCGCATCGTGCACCGACTTCGCGAGCTTCGTACGCGCGAGACCCCGCACGCTCAAGTCCTCCACGAACATCGCTTGGTTCTCGCGAATAATCCTCGTGGAATGCTTGTGCGCCCAATCCCGACGCGTATCAGCCACCTGGGCATGCGCCTTGGCGACCCGGATTCGGGCCTTCACCCGATTCTTCGAGCCCTCCTCCTTACGAGACAGACACCGTTGCGCCTTCTTCAACCGCCGCTCCGCCTGCCGCAGAAACCTGGGGGTGTCGATCTTGTGCCCGGTCGACAAGACCGCGAACGTCGTCAGTCCCAGATCGATACCCACCTCGGAATCGACCTCCGGGAGCGGCCGATCCGTGACCGCCACCACGAACGACGCGAAATACCGGCCCGCAGAGTCCTTGATGATCGTGACCGACGACGGCTCCGACGCCAACTCCCGCGACCACGCAACTTTCAGTTCGCCGACCTTGGCCACATACAGTTTCCGATTCGCCCGCAGGCTGAACCCGTTGCGGGTGAACCTGATCGCTTGCCGACTGTCTTTCCGGGACCGGAACCGAGGTTTGCCGAGTTTGGGGCCTTTACGATTCCCGGACAGGGAGTCGAACCAGTTCCGGTACGCGCTACGGGCGTCCTGGCAAGCCTGCACCAGCACCACCGACGACACCCCCGCCAGCCATGAACGCTCCGGGGTGTGTTTGGCTTCGGTGACCACCCGCCGCTGAACCTCGGAATCCGACACCTTCACTCCGGCAGCATGCGCAGCTTCGCGGGCGCGGAGATTGTCGTTGTACACCACCCGCGCACACCCGAACGACCGTGCCAACGCGAGCCGCTGACCAGGCGTCGGATAGACGCGGAAGTTGTACCGAAGCTGCACCCATGCACGGTAACAACGGTCACCGACACAAAGCGCCCAGGCCCAGATCGCCACCTTGTCGATGAGCTATCTCGACCCTGAAGGACCAGGCTTGCACGCTACGTTCCACGGTCAGCGCGAGTCCAACTCGGGAGTCCCGGGCCCGGCCGACTTCGCCTCCGCCGTCACGTGTACTGCGCCGGAGCAAGGACCCATCGAGTTATTGCGCCGAATTTTCTTGTGCGCCATTGGGAATTCAGAATCGTGCGCTGTAATCCTGCAGGCATGTGCCGGCGTGTTCCGCAGCGATCTGCGTGCCGGTCCGGGTAGTGAAGGGAAGGCGGATCCGATGGTTCAAGAGCCGGGCACCTGGGCCGGACTGAAACAGGACGCCTCCCAGGACCTGCTGTATTTCGATCCCGCCGCCGCGGTGACCGGCGCGGAAGCCGCCGGCCGGATGGTCGATCAGATGCTCGCGATGCGGGCCGCCATCGACGATTTCTATATGGACGAACTGGGCAATTTCACCGGAGGGATCCTGACCTCGGGGCAGAAACTCGCGGAGATCTACAACAAACGGGCCGACCGGCTGTCGACCGTGCTGCAGGACCACGCCAATATCGGCACCGAGATGGCGAACGCGTTCGTGCAGGCCGGGCTCTACTACCGCCGGACCGAGGAACAGAACTCGGCCGACCTCGATAAACTCGCGGATTTCCGGGTACCGGTCGAACCCAGCACCGAGATCCCGGTGGTGTACTCGGACGGGCCCGCCTACGACGCCGCCGACCATCCCGAGGGGACGCCGACCAATGCCGGCTGGGACGGCACCGAGGACGACTATCGTTCCCTGCCCGCCTCGGCGGTGCCCGACGAACTACAGCGCTATATCGGCCGCCAGGAGTCGATCTCGCCGGATATCGTCCAACTGGAGAACAGTTCGGCGCTCGGCTTCACGCATTTCCGCGGCTTGGCGGACAACCTGCCCTGGGGCATCTTCGTGCTGGCCGCGATGCGGCAGCGGTGGTGGCAGCTGGCCTCGCATACGAAATCCGAACTGGAGAAGTTCGAGGCAGCTATCGAGGGGATCCAGGACAAATGGCGCGGCCAGGCCGCGGACCGCGCTCGGACGGCCACCCGGAACTACGTGGACTCCATCGCTCCACTGTGGAACTCCATGTTCTCGATGAGTGAGAACATGTTCTATACCGCGGAGTGGTTACGCCGCACCCAGATCTCGATGCCGCAGCAGGATTTCGACCTCCGCGGATCCTCGGTCGAACATGCCGTACTCCAGCGGTACCGCGAGGAGTGGGAAAAGCATTACGCCGAAGGGATGCGGAACACGCTCCGGGAGATGCCGGTGATCGAAGGCCCGATCGCCGAACCGAAACCGCCGCCCAACAACCAAGACAACCAAGACAACCAAGACAACCAAGACAACCAAGACAACCAAGACAACCAAGACAACCAAGACAACCAAGACAACCAAGACA
>NZ_JARWOV010000102.1 GCF_029868855.1 Nocardia carnea
TGGAGATGCCGGGGTCGCGGTGGCTGTTGTGGCTGCTGTCGACGCTGCTCGCATTGGTCGCCTCGTGGGCGTTGTTCGCCTGGATCATCGCCCGGCTGCCGCGGGAACCGGTCACCGTGCGCAGCGCCGCCTGGTTCGCGCCCACCACCGCGCCCTCGCTCCACCATATCGCCGACCCCCACCCCGCCCTGGCCGCCGCGGCGCCCGAAACCGTGGCCGGGTTCGGGGCGATGGCCACCACCACCAGCGAACACCACGACGAGCTGGTGGCGATGCGCAAGGAAATCGAAGGGTTCCTGCGACAGTTCATCATCGATTCCGCAGTAGAGGCCGCGGTCACTGCCGGTATCACCGTCGCCGCCTCCTTTGTCACCTTCGGTGCCGCGGCCCCGATCGGTGCCGCGATCGGCGGATCCCGCCTGGCTACCCTGTGCGCCAAGTACGGGGCGAAGATCAAGCCGTTCATCGCGCTGTTCAAAACCCGCGGCCTCGGCCGCGGGTTCAAAGACGTTCCGGACTTCTCCAGCCACAAAGTGGAGATGGACCGGATCTGGCAGATGATCAACAAGAAGGCGCCCGGTGGGCGGCGGCCCACCGGTACGAACTGGTCGCTTACCCCCGAAGATGTCAAGGTCCTGCAAACGGGGCAGATGCAGACGCGACCGGATGGAACGACGCTGAACCAGCTGCTGTTCCGCGGTACACCGTTGAGCCCTGAAGAGCAGCAGCAGGTTCGCGCGCTCAATGAGGCATTGGCCAAATTACCCTCGCATGAGGGGCCTGTGGTGCGGCATATGAACCTGTCGCCGGAACAGCTCGCCCGCTACGAACCGGGTAAGCCGATCACCGAAAACGGGTTTACGTCGACCTCGCTGAAGCCGGACGGCACCAATTCAGCGTTCGCCGACACTCAGAATGTCGAGTTCCAGATCGTGAGCAAGACCGGCAAGCCGGTCGGCGAATACTCCGGACTCGACGACGAAGTGCTGTTCGGAGCCGGGACACCGTTCATGGTGCACAACAAGGTTCCCGGCCCGAACGGGACCACCATTATCCAGATGACCGAAATCTAGGCGGGGCTCGATGTTGGAACGATTCAAAGGTCGCATGAGGAAGGGACGTGAAATGTCCGGTGCCGACTATCTCAATAGCGAGGAATACACCCACAATCAGGCAATATTCGATCAACTCAACGCCGAGAAACGTAATCTCCGTGCCGCCCGGGACGCCGACCCGAATCGGGGCACCATCGACGATATCGACCCCGAAACGCTGCGAAGGCTACGTGCCCGCGCCAACGACATGGTGACTCCCGAAACCGAAGGGTGGCATCAGGACGCGGACCACTGGTACAACGGTGCCGGCGAGGTCGTCTACACCCGCGGCGCAGACGGTTGGTACGACACCAGTGGTATTCGCGTCTATGACCTGGTTTACAACCGGATCACTCAGTAGCGCCATGGCTGCTTCTCATGCGAAGCAGCCATCCAGCGCCTTGTCCGACAACATGGCGAACCGGAAAACCGGTGGTGTCCCTTGATTTGTCCGGGGGGCCTGAGCGTTGTCAGGATTCACCCGGCGCCCGGGCTTTGCAGATGCCGGACTCAGCCCGCCAGTGCCGGCCACGTATCCCTATCGGCCCGCGGGTACGGGCCGCCCACGCCCCGTACCCGCGACTGAACCTTGATCGAAAGTCGTGGCACGTCCGGAGCATTCTGGCTTCGATGCACAGCATTCCTTCGCTCCGGCGAGATGAAAGCCCTCACGGTTGCCGTTGATCTGGGTTTCGACGTTGGCGTAAGAGACATTTTCGGTAGCCCAGCCGATGGCCACTCGGTCGGTGCTCTGCCTCGCGGTGTTCGATGGGCGTTTCCAGGTTCTTGCGGTATCGGTTAGGCTGGCCGCTCGTCGAACACCCCGGGGGATGTGGAGGTGCGTATGGGCAGGAAATCCACCGGTCGATTCGCCGTGACAGTCTCGCTGTGCGCCACGACTGCGCTGCTCTACGGGTGTGCGCAGGACACCGGTGGCCACGCCACGGCCGCGGCTCCGGTGGTAGCGCAGGCGACGACCGAGACCCCGCAGGAGCGCAGTCTGCGTATCCGGGACGAGCTGGTGCGGCTGGGTTGCGATACCAATTCCTGTATCCAGACCTATTTCGCCTGTGAGGACGGTTTGCTGTCGGGTGAAGCGTGTGAGTTCTACCGGCAGCATCCGCTGAAGTAGCCGAAACCAGTCCAGTTGAAAAACTGGACTGGTCGATTGCTGTGGATTCTCGGGTGCGGTGGCCGCCGGATCGGGGACGGTCCTCGATATTTCTGTGCACCCGCGGCCGGGTCGATCGGTTCGGTCGGCCCCGAGTTCCCGATTCGGCCGACCAGCGCTACCGGCCGGTGACCTGCGCGGACTTCCAGGGCGCGGGTCTCAGGTGGTGCGGGTGCGCAGCGACGGTGCTTCCCGGTGCGACCGTGCGGCATTCAAGTCCCGGTACCCGCGTTCGGTGTCGTATCGCGTCGCCGATTCATCGGTGATCGAACCGAGCGGCCGGTACCGCTCCAGTAGTTCCGGTAGTCGTGATTCGGTGACCAGGTACTGGTAGGCGAAAAAGACGAAGGTTCCCACTCCCACGAGTGCCACAAAGAGTGTCATGTTCCCACTATCGCTCGATTGGACTTGCCGATAAAGAGCCAATCGGTCGATACTGGACTTATGTCGACGAGAGTGCTCGGCGCCGCGGGGTTGGCCCGCGATCTGGGGCAGTGGCGCGGCCCGGACCCGGCATCGGCGGAGGGAGGTGCCCGGCGTCCCGCCCGGCCCGCCTATCTCGCCCTGGCGGAGGGAATCCGGCTGCTCATCCACGACGGCCGGGCGCCGCTCGGGATCGCCCTGCCCAGTGAACGCGATCTCGCCACCACCCTCGGGGTCAGCCGCACCACCGTGACCTCCACCTATGCCCTTCTGCGCGAACACGGTTACCTCATCACCCGGCAGGGCTCGCGGTCCACCGTCGCGCTGCCGCCGGCCATCGCGCACGACGGTGGCCGTGCCGGGCGCGGGATTCTGGCCACCATGGCTACCGGTGCCCAGCCCGCGGTCGACCTGACCTATGCCGCGATGACCGCTCCGCCGGAGATGGAGGAGGCCTATTCTATTGCGCTGCAGGGGATTCCGTCGTATTTGAGCACCCACGGCATGGACCCGGTCGGTATCCTGCCGCTGCGCGAAGCGATCGCCCGCCGCTACACCGAACGCGGATTGCCGACCGGCGCCGATCAGATCCTGGTGACCCTCGGCGCCCAGCACGGCCTGCGGTTGCTGCTGAACGTCCTCGCGCCGCCCTCGGCCCGGGTGCTCATCGACCATCCCACGTACCCGAATGCGATCGAGGCGATCCGGGATGTCGGTGCCCGCCCGGTGCCGGTGCCGTTACGTCTCGAGGATCCGGGCGCGGCCTGGGATCTGGACGGTCTGCGCAGCGCCGCTCGGCAGACGGCGGCGAGCCTGGCCTATCTGGTGCCCGACCACAACAACCCGACCGGATTCCTGATGGACGAGCCGGCGCGTGCCGAACTGGCCGCGATCGCCCGGGAAACCCGGATGACGCTGATCATCGACGAATCCATGGCGAACCTGTCGCTCGGCGATACTGGCCCGGTCGCGCCGATCGCCGCATTCGCGAAGGGCGCCGAGGTGATCACCATCGGCTCGGCGTCCAAATCGTTCTGGGGTGGTCTGCGGGTCGGCTGGATCCGGACCTCGGAAACGCTGATCACCCGGCTGCTGACCACCCGCGCGACCGTCGACCTGGGCACACCGGTAATGGACCAGCTCGCGTCGGTCCATCTGCTCGAGCATGCCGAACCCATTCTCGCGCGCCGCCGCAAAATGCTGCGCGATCAGCGTGAGGCACTGCTGACGGCGATGGCCGAGGAACTGCCGGACTGGTATGTGCTGCCCGGTGTGGGCGGAATGTCGGTATGGGCGCAGCTGCCCGCCCCGGTCTCGACCGCGCTGGCCGCCACCGCCCCCAATCACGGTGTGCTGCTGGCGGCGGGACCGCGGTTCGGGGTGCAGGGCGCGTTCGAACGTTTTCTACGCCTGCCCTATACGAACCCCGAACCCGAACTCCGCCGGGCGGTCACGGCCATAGCGGCCGCATACGACAGTCTGGGGCCGCGGGCCGGCGACCAGTTGCAGCCGCTCACCTGTTACTGACAGCGTTTTCGGTAACTCGTGGGGTTACCCGGCACCGTCCTTCTCGGGCGTCATCGGTTCTCACCGTGATCGGCGTGTGAACCCCGGGCGAACAGCGTCCTGCTCACGATACGCCCGGATATGGGGGAGCCCAGGAGGACAGCGCCTCCGGGCGCCGCCCGACGTCAGCACGGCTGTTCCCCGGGCACGGCGCGATTCACGAGTTCTGGGTAACCGCGACCGCGGCGCGGGCGATGGCGAGTTCCTCGTTCGTCGGGACCACCAGGACCTGCACCGGGCACTCCGGTGGAGAGATCCGGCGGGGCCCGCGCTCTTTCACGGTGTTGAGACCGGGATCCACCACGATCCCGAACCGGTGCAGCCCGGCGAGAGCGTCCGCGCGCACATCGGGGTTGTTCTCGCCCACGCCCGCCGTGAACGTGATCGCGTCGACCCCGCCCAGGTCGATCAGGTAGGCGCCGAGATAGTGGCGCAGACGGTGCACGTAGACGTCATAGGCTGCGCGGGCCGAAGTATCACCGGAATCGATCCGGCGGCGCAGTTCGCGGAAGTCGTTGACCCCGGCCATCCCGCGTAGCCCCGACCCGCGATTGAGCAGCCTGTCGATACCGTCGACGTCCAGATGTGCCGTCCGCATCAGGTGCAGGATTATCCCGGGGTCCAGATCACCGGATCGGGTGCCCATGACCAGCCCCTCCAACGGGGTCAGCCCCATACTGGTGTCCACCGGGCGTCCGCCGCGCAGGGCCGATACCGAGGCACCGTTACCCAGGTGGAAAACGATCTGGTTCAGCGTTTCCGGTGGGCGGCCCAGGAATTCGGCGGCGCGACCGGAAACGTATTCGTGCGAGGTGCCGTGGAAGCCGTAGCGGCGGATTCCGTGCGTTTCGGCGACCTGGCTGTCGATCGCGTACGTTCTCGCGGCAGCCGGCAGACCGTGGAAGAAGGCGGTATCGAATACCGCGACCTGCGGTGTATCGGGCAGCAGTTCGCGAACGGCCTCGATCCCGCGGATATTGGCCGGATTGTGCAGCGGCGCGAGGGTGCTCAGCTCGCGCACAGTGTTCAGGACCGCGTCGTCGATCAGGGTGGGCCGGTAGAAGACCTCGCCGCCGTGCACGACGCGATGGCCCACCGCGGTGATCCCGGCGGCGGTGAGATCGTGGCCGGTTTCGGCGAATTTTGCGAAGGCCAGGCGCAAACCGGCGGTGTGGTCCGGGATCTCTTGCTGTTCGGTGACTGTCCGATCCCCCGCGGTGTGCTCGATCGCGCCGCCTTCCTCACCGATCCGCTCGACGAGACCGGACGCGATGATCGAGCCCGAATCCGGCTCCATCAGCTGGTATTTGATCGAGGAAGAACCCGAGTTGACCACGAGTACGCGAATCGGTTCCATCGCCGTCTCCTGTCCGCCGGACCGCGTCACTGCTGCTGCGCCTGAATGGCGGTGATGGCCACCGTGTTCACGATATCGGTGACCAGCGCACCCCGGGACAGGTCGTTCACCGGTTTGCGCAAACCCTGCAGCACCGGCCCGATCGCGACCGCACCCGCGCTGCGCTGCACCGCCTTGTAGGTGTTGTTGCCGGTGTTCAGGTCCGGGAAGATGAAAACCGTGGCCCGGCCCGCCACTTCGGATCCGGGTAGTTTGGCGTCGGCGACCGTCGGCTCGATCGCGGCATCGTATTGGATGGGTCCCTCCACCAGCAGTTCCGGCGCCCGGTCCCGCACCAGCGCGGTCGCGACCCGCACCTTGTCCACATCCGCGCCGCTACCGGATTCGCCGGTGGAATAGGACAGCATCGCCACTCGCGCGTCGATACCGAAACGGGTCGCGGTGGCCGCCGAGGACATGGCGATATCGGCCAGCTGCTCGGAGGACGGATCGGGGACGACGGCGCAGTCGCCGTAGGCGAGCACCCGATCGGCCAGGCACATCAGGAACACACTCGAGACCGTCGAAACCCCCGGGACGGTCTTGATGATCTCGAAGGAGGGGCGGATGGTGTGCGCGGTCGTGTGCGCGGCCCCGGACACCATTCCGTCGGCGAGTCCGCGATGCACCATCATCGTGCCGAAATAGGAGATATCGGTGATCGTTTCGCGGGCCCGCTCCAGCGTCATGCCCTTGTGCTTACGCAGTTCGGTGTATTCGCGGGCGAAATCCTCGAGGTGTTCGGAAGCGCGCGGGTCCAGCACCTGCGCACCGGTGATATCCACCCCGAGCTCCGCGGCCCGGGCCCGGACGGCCGTTTCGTCACCCAGGATTATCAGGTCGGCGACCTTGCGTTGCAGTACCCGGCCGGCCGCACGCAGCACCCGGTCGTCGTCGCCTTCGGGAAGCACGATGGTCTTGCGATCCCCGCGGGCACGTTCGATCAGCTGGTATTCGAACATCTGCGGAGTCACCACGCTGGTGAGCGGCACCTCGAGGCGGTGCAGGAACTCCGCCGCATCGACATGGGTTTCCATCAGCGCCAGCGCGGTATCCACCTTGCGCGGGTTGTCGGCGGACATCCGGCCGCGGGTGCGGTGCGCGACACCGGCGGTGTCGTAGGTACCCGATGCGGTGGTCAGTATGGGTAATCGTGGTTTCAGCCCGGTGATCAGGCGGGCGATCGCGGGGTGCGGGAGCAGTCCACCGTTCATGACGATCCCGGCCAGTGACGGGAAACTCTCCGCCTCGTGCGCGTTCACCACACTCAGCAGCACATCGGACCGGTCGCCCGGCGCGATCACCACGGCACCGTCGAAGAGCCGTTCCAGAATGTGTTCGGCGGTCATTCCGCCCACCATCACCCCCAGCGCCTCGCGGTGCAGGAGTTCGGGGTCACCGCTGTAGATCTCGCCGTCCAGTGCATCCCGCAACTCGGCCATGGTGGGCGCGATCAGCAGCGGCACCTCGGGCAGGCTCCAGCACGGGACACCGAATCCGGCGAGCCGATTCCGCACCGGCTCGAGATCGTCGGGCGCGCAACGGTTGGCGATTATCGCCAGAAGCTGTGCGTGCTCGCTCGCCAATTCCGCCGCGCACAGCTCCGCCAACTGCTCGACCTCGTCCGGTGACCGCTGCGCACCCCGTACCACCAGCAGCACCGGCGCCCCCAGGTTCACCGCGATCCGCGCATTGAACCGCAGCTCACTGGGGCTGGCCACATCCGTGTAATCGCTGCCGACGATCACCACGGCATCACATTCCGCCGCCACCTCGTGGTACCGCATGACGATTTCGGAGACGGCGGCGTCCGGGTCGGCGTGCACCTGCTCGTAACTCACCCCCACCGCCTGCTCGTATTCGATATCCACGGTGCTGTGTTCGAGCAGCAGTTCGAGAATGTAATCGGGTTCGGTCACCGACCGGGTGATCGGCCGGAACACCCCCACTCGCGCGGTGGTCGCGCACAACATCTGCAGCACCCCGAGCGCCACGGTCGATTTCCCGGTATCGCCCTCCGGCGATGCGATGTACACACTGGACGCAGCAACCTCGGCCATGAGCTAGAGCCTAACGGTGTGCACTGGTGCCCGTGGCCTGCCGCGGCCCGGTTACCGCACGACAGGCGGTAACGGTAATCATCGTGCGCGTTTCCGGTTGTCCTTTGCGTGGATACGGTCGAACGGCCGCAGGCGCGGTCATGAGAATGAGCAGCCTATGGAAACCAGAGATGTATTCGTCCCCACCCGACTGGGGCAATTGCACGTTGTCGTCACCGGCCAGGGCGATCCGATTCTCCTGTGGCCCAGTCTCCTGATGGACGCAAGCCTCTGGGATTCCCAGATCGACTACTTCGCGCGAAGTCATACCGTTATCGGGGTCGATCCCCCTGGCCACGGCAGATCCAGCCCGCTCGAACGGCAGTTCACATTCGGCGAATGCGCTCAGTGCGTAGTCGACATACTCGACCATTTCGAAATCCCGTGGACCTACTTCATCGGAAATTCCTGGGGGGCGATGGTCGGCGCGACATTCAGCGCCGGATTCCCGGAACGAGTCCGCGCGGCTGTCCTCATGAACGGCACGGCATCGCCGGCCTCCCGGCGTCAGCGGCTGGAATACCGAGCCCTGCTCGTTGTGGTGCGCATGCTCGGCGGTATCAGGCCACCGCTGACCTGGTCTGTCGTCCGCGCCTTTCTCGGACCGACATCGCAACGGTCCCGCCCGGATGTCGTCCGCCGGGTGCTGACCATTGCGCAGAAAAACGATCGGGATTCACTGATCCGAGCCGTCCGGTCCGTGGTGATCGCGCGTCCCGATCAGCGCCCCGCGCTCGCATCCATCACCTGCCCCACCTTGGTGATCGCCGGCAGAGAAGACCGGACATTTCCGCTGCCCGAGGTCGAGGCCATGGCCGAGAGCATTCCGGGGGCGACACTGGCCGTCATCGACGATGCCGCCCACCTGGTAGCGGCGGAGGTTCCGGATCGCGTCAACGATGCGATCCGTACCTTCCTCGCTCGGAATACCCACACCGGCAAGTGAACGGATCATCGAGCGCCGGTGGTATCCGGTTTGCTCGCGCTGCGAGCCGGGCACGTCGTCGGGCAGGCCCACACTTTTCCGGTTCCGCTGTGATCGCACTGGTAGGTTCACATCCGACTGTCCATGCTCGTCCCCGCCGGATCCGGTCCGTGCAGCGGACACCGGGGCACACAGCGGGTGGAGGTTGCTCATGGCACCGGTCGAATCGTATTTCGTGGGCGAGGCCGATACTTCCGCGGTCCCGGCGGCCGCGTCGGCCGACTTCTGGGCCGAGCACGTATGCCGCAACCAGGGCACTCTGCAGTTCCGTTTCGCCGACGCGCCGACGTTCCGCGGCAGTATGTCGATTCAGGGTGATGCGGACTATCTGTTGATCGATGTCTGCTCCGACGACATCGTGTACACGCGGACGCGAAAGGATATCCGTTACGACGACGACGCCGGCCTACGGTTGGCCGTACCGACCACAGGTGTGCTCGGTCTTCGGCAGGACGACCGTACTGTGCGGGTTCGTCCCGGACAGGCCGCAGTCGTGACGAAAACACGTCCGGCGGATTTCCGGCAGCCGCGGGGTACGCGAGCACGTGTACTGAATATTCCGGCCGGCGCGCTGCCTCTCGCCCCCGGATCCGGTCCGTCGGTCATCGACCTGGAACAGGGCTTGGGGCCGGTTGTCGCGGGTATGGTCGGCGGACTCGTCGAACAGCGCGCGACACTGGACCGATATGGGTTCGCGGCCGCGTGCGACATGATCGTCGAACTACTCGGGTTGTGCCTGCGGCCCTCCGGAAACGCTTCCACCACCCTCGGGGCGGTCGATCTCGCGGTCCGTGACTACATCCGCCGGCATGCTACGGAACCCGAGCTCACGCCCGCGGCGATCGCGCACAGCCTGGGCTGGTCGTTGCGGCAGATTCAACTGGCGCTGCACGGGACCGGTACCACGCCCAGTCGACTGATCCGTACCGAGCGGCTCGCCACGGCACACCGGCTACTGCGCCGCGGTCCCGCGGACCGCACCATCGCCGATATCGCCTTTACCAGCGGTTTCCGGTCGCTCAGTACCTTCGGCACCGCCTTCAAGGACCGGTATGGATGTGCGCCGCACGAGGTACGCACTGCTGGTCAGCGAGCAGGAAACAGTGGTTGACGAGCGGACACGCCGTCCTATCGCGCACGGCGCCGGCGACCGATAGCGTCGTCGGCGCCTCTGTATCCGGTGCAGTGCTCGGCCGGCGCCCGGCAGTACAAGTGATACTTCGCCACCTGCGCCCGCTGGGTCACCGGCCGAGTAGTCGCTTATCCCAGGTCGCGCAGGCGCGGTGCCAGGTCACGCTGGAACAGGTCCAGGAACCGTCGCTGGTCGTGCCCGGGGGCGTGGAAGACCAGGTGATTCAGGCCCGCGTCCACGTACGGCTTGATCAGGTCGACCGCCTGGTCCGGGTCGCTGGCGACGATCCAGCGTTTGGCGATCTGCTCGATCGGCAGCGCGTCGGCAGCCTCCTCCATTTCGATCGGGTCGGTGATGCTGTGTTTCTGTTCCGCGGTCAGCGACAGCGGTGCCCAGAAACGGGTGTTCTCCAGCGCCAGGTCGGGGTCGGTGTCGTAGGAGATCTTGATTTCGATCATCCGGTCGATCGTGCTCACCTCCCGGTCCACCTTCGCCGCACCTTCGGCCACCGCCGGCATCAGTTTCTCGGTGTAGAGATCCATCCCTTTGCCGGAGGTGCAGATGAACCCGTCGCCGGCCCGCCCCGCATACCGGGCCACCACCGGGCCGCCGGCCGCGATATAGACCGGAATCCCACCGTCGGGCACGTCGTAGATCGAGGCGCCGACCGTCCGGTAGTAGGTACCGTCGAAATCGGTGCGCGCGCCCGTCCACAGCGCCCGCATGAGGTCCACCGATTCCCGCAGGCGGGCGAACCGCTCCTTGAACTCCGGCCATTCCCCGGCATACCCGGTGGCGATCTCGTTCAGTGCCTCGCCGGTGCCCACGCCCAGCATCACCCGGCCGGGATAAAGGCAGCCCATCGTCGCGAAGGCCTGTGCGATCACCGCGGGGTTGTACCGGAAGGTCGGGGTGAGTACCGAGGTGCCGAGCATGATCCGCTCGGTGCGCTCACCCGCGGCCGCCATCCAGGCCAGAGAGAACGGCGCGTGCCCGCCCTTGTGCCGCCACGGCTGGAAATGGTCGCTCACCGTCGCGCTGTCGAGGCCGTGTTCCTCGGCCAGGACCGCCAGCTCCACCAGTTCGCGCGGTCCGAATTGTTCCGCCGACGCCTTGTAACCGAGCTTCAGCTCACCCATATGCGCCACTCCTGTCGCGTTGTGTTCGGACCGTTTCCGGCCCGGAATCGACCTTAGCCAGCGCGGCCGACGACTGCGCCCGGTGGTCCGTATCACCGAGCCCGCGCCGCGGTTCCGGGCGCGGCATACCCATCGCGGGCGCCGCGAAGCGGAGAATCGACCGGGTGAGCACCGATGAACCGATTCTGTCCTACCTCACCGATATGGACGGGGTACTGGTGCGTGAAGAGCACCTCGTGCCCGGCGCCGACGAATTCCTCGCCGAACTACGTGCCGAGCAGATCCCGTTCCTGGTGCTGACCAACAATTCGATCCGCACCCCGCGCGATCTGCAGGCACGGTTACGCCAGAACGGGCTCGATATCCCGGAGCAGTCGATCTGGACCTCCGCGCTGGCCACCGCGAGTTTCCTGAACGAGCAGCGGCCCGGTGGCACCGCCTACGTGGTGGGCGAATCGGGCCTGACCACCGCGCTGCACGAGATCGGCTACGTACTCACCGACGTCGATCCCGACTACGTGGTTCTCGGTGAAACCCGCACGTACTCGTTCGAGGCGATCACCACCGCCATCCGGCTGGTCGAGCGCGGTGCCCGCTTCATCGCCACCAACCCCGACGCCACGGGGCCCTCGCGCGACGGTGTACTCCCCGCCACGGGTTCGGTTGCTGCGCTGATCACCCGCGCCACCGGTCGCGACCCGTACTACATCGGCAAACCGAACCCGCTGATGATGCGGTCCGCGTTACGCCGGATCGACGCGCATTCGCGGAGCAGCGTGATGATCGGGGACCGGATGGACACCGACGTCATCTCCGGGATGGAGGCCGGTATGCGCACCATCCTGGTCACCACCGGTATCTCCACCCGGCACTCGATCGAGCACTATCCGTACCGCCCGACCATGGTCCTGGATTCGGTGGCCGACCTGGTGGGCCGGGTGCGCACCCCGTTCGCCTGATGTCGATCGCCACCGGGCGCACCTCTGCTTGTGTCGGTAAGTTCCGGTCGGGTCTCAAACCGTTGGTGCCGCCTTCGCTGAGCCTTGTGAACTTGCATCCTGGTCGGCTAACGGGTGAATCTATCGGGGCGCAACCACTCGGACTCGTTACGTGTCGGCCCGGGACCGATGACGTACTCGGTAATCAGCTCGGCAGTAACGGGAGCGAGAATCATGCCCCACATCCCATGGCCTGTGGCAACGGCAAGGTTCTCGACTCCCTTGGCTACGCCGACAAGGGGCAGGCCATCAGGGCTACATGGGCGCTCGCCGGCCCACTGGTCGATAACGCGCCGATCCCGCAGAGTGGGTAACACGGTACTTGCGACATCGACCAATGCGGCGCCGCGCTTATGAGCAACGGGTCGGTGTTCGTTACCGAACTCGATCGATCCACAAACGCGAACGCGGTCTTCGAGGGGCGTTACGACGATACGGTGCTCCTTTATTCGGACAGGAATCGTGGGATCGAAGCCAGACCGGGCCGCCAGATCTACGACGTATCCCCGGCCACCGCGCAGGGGAAGTCGTATACCCACCTGTGCGGCCAAGGCCGCCGAATGTAGTCCTGCGGCCAGCACGACCTTCTCGGACCGAATCGTGCCGCTGGGTGTTCTGACCCCCACGACGCGGCCACTGTGGGAAAGCAGCTCCTGAACTGGTGTCCCGAAAACTATTTCGGCCCCGTGACCGGCTGCGTCGTCGAGCATTGCTCTGACGAAACTGCGGCTTTCCAGCGTCCACTCCTCGGCTTCGTGAGTGCCACCTGTGACCGGCGCCAAAGTCGGTTCGAAGCCTTGCAGCTCCGCATAGGAGAGGAGCTTCTTCTTCTCCTTCTGGTGCGAGCGGAGATACACGTCGATTGCCCCCGTCTTCCTGAACGTAGGGTTCAGGCCGAGGTCGGCCAACGCGCAGTGAAGTTCCGTGCTCCGGATCGCCAGATCCTGCATTCGGGCTCGAGCGATGCTTGCACGGTGCGGGGCCGCCGACACGATCAGTCTGCTCATCCACGGAACCAGCGTTGGATCGGGCATCAGGCGTACAGCGGGAGGGCGACGAAGCATTTGGACCGGCGCCTCGCGGAGCAGCGCCGGCGTCGCCAGCGGGGTCACGTGGCCCGGAGCCACGATGGCGGCGTTGGCATAGGAACAGCCCCCGCCGATCGCGGGTGCCCGGTCGATAACGGCTACACGGACGCCCCTGCGCGCCAAACTCTGTGCAACGCCGGCACCGACAACGCCTGCGCCGATGACAACACAGTCGAATGATCGACCGTTACTCCGCTCGTCAAGGGGGACCATGTGTCGAAACATAGTCTTCCCCCAGACCGCTCGCTTCCTCCCTGAGGGAGGCAGTGAGCGCTTCTGTCGCTGCCTGTAGACGGGAAGAAGCGTATTGCGTCGATCGGAGTGCTCAGCGCAGCGCGTGGTCCAGGTCGCCGAGGAGGTCCTCGATATCCTCGAGCCCCACGGAGACCCGTACGACCCCGTCCGACAGGCCGATACTCGCGCGCCCCTCCGGGCCCATGGCCCGATGGGTGGTGGTCGCCGGGTGGGTGATCAGCGATTTCGCGTCGCCGAGATTGTTGGAGATATCGATGATCCGCAACCCGTTGAGCACCTCGAAGGCGCGCTTCTTGGCCGCGTCCGCGGCGGCTTTCAGTTCGAAGGTCACCACGGTGCCGCCGCCGCTCATCTGGTCGGCGGCCAGCTTGTACTGCGGATGCGTTTCCAGGAACGGGTAGCGCACCCAGCTCACCGCCGGATGCTCGTCGAGGTAGCGCGCGATCCGCAACGCCGATTCGGTCGACTGCCGGACCCGCAGCGGCATGGTTTCCAGCCCCTTGAGCAGCGTCCACGCGTTGAACGGGCTCAGCGCCGGCCCGGTGTGCCGCATAAGGGTTTTGACCGGGCCTTCGATGTATTCCTGCGAGCCGAGGATCGCACCACCGAGCACCCGGCCCTGGCCGTCGATGTGCTTGGTGCCCGAGTACACGATCACATCGGCGCCGAGTTCGAACCCGCGCTGCAGCAGCGGGGTGGCGAAAACGTTGTCCAGCACCACCTTCGCGCCCGCGGCATGCGCGAGCTCGCACACCTTGCGCACGTCGACCAGGGTCTGCATCGGGTTGGCCGGGGTTTCGAAGAACACCGCGGCGGTGGGTTCGGACAGTGCCGCTTCCCACTGGTCGAGGTCCTCACCGTCGACGAAAACCGTCTCGATTCCCCAGCGCGGGAGGATCTCGTTGCACACCACGAAACACGACCCGAACAGGCTGCGTGCGGCCACCAGCCGGTCACCGGCGCGCAGCAGTGCCCCGAGCGCGACGAATACCGCCGCCATACCGCTGGCGGTGGCGAAACACGCTTCGGCGCCGTCGAGCAGCCGCATCCGTTCCTGGAAGGTGGCCACGGTCGGGTTGCCGTAGCGGGAGTACACGTAGTGCGGGGAGTCGCCGGTGAACGCGGCCTCGGCGGCCTCGGCGCTGGCGTAGACGAACCCGGAATTCAGGTACAGCGCCTCGGAGGTCTCCTCGAAACCGGATCGGTTCAGGCCGCCGCGGACGCCCAGCGTGGCCGGTCCGACACCTTCGGGCAGGACGCGTTCGAACGCGCCACCGCTGATCACGACTGCCGCCAGGGGAGTCCCAGGGCTCGCCAGCCGGTGCCACCACGATGCCCGAATTCGTCCAGTGGGCCTTCGAAGCCGTCGGAGATGTTGTAGGAGGGTGCGATACCGGCCGCGGTCGCGGCGTTGGCGGCATGCGCCGAGCGCTGGCCCGAGCGGCACAGGAACAGCACCGGCGCGTCTGCGGGGCGGTCGCCCAGCGCCGTACGCAACTGGTCCAGGAACCCGGTGTTGCGGGCGCCGGTGGAATCGACCCATTCCACCAGCAGCGTCGGTTTGGCGACGGAGCTGGTGTCGGGAACACCGACGAATTTCCATTCGGCTTCGGTGCGCACGTCCACCAGGACGGCGTCCGGGTTCTCGGCCAGCAGTTCCCAGGCCTGCTGTGGACCGATATCGCCTGCGTAACTCAACGTGATACCTCCTGCGAATCCGCACTTGCCGCATCCGTTCGATGCGTGCCAGGTCGTCACCCGGAGCACCCCACCGCGGAGGAGGGTTGCCGACCAGCGAGCCGGGGCTTGGCGCTGGCACTCATGACCTAATCCAAGAGATTGCCCGGACCTGCCCGGCCTGTCAAACCCCGGTTGACGTCCGGCGGGAACTCATTCGACCGGCTGGTTGCACACCTTCCAGTCGCCGTCGGTCCGGAACAGCCACCAGGTCGACGTCGCTTCCTGGTCTTCGACCCGGCTGGTCACTTCGATGGTCGCGGTCTCGCCGTTGACCTGCACCGGTCCGAATTTCGTGATCTCGACATCTTTTCCGGTCTCGCCGGGTTGCAGCCGCCCGGCCATGGGCGACCGGGCCGGAACGAAACCGGGGCACACCGCTTCGCGCGGTGGTTCCGGCCCGTAGCGGCTGCTCACATCGGCGAACTCGCGGACCGCTCCGGCGATCCGGTCGGAATCTGTGACATTTTTCTCAACCGGCGCCAGCCAGCCGGTGAGCACGATGCCGCCCAGGATCACGGTCGCGATCGCCGCGGCCACGACGAACGGAGTGATCGTGCGCTGTGGTGGGGTGTCCTCCGGGTCGGTGGGCGCCGGTTCGTCAGCGGGTCCGGGATCGCTCATACCGATGATCATCCCTGGTCCCGGGATCGGTGGTGTGCCCACACCCCGATAGAATCGCGGATGACCGCGGGTGGACGGCACAGCAGTCGCCGCGGGGACGTGGGAAGACGTAGTGCCGGCCGACCGGTACGGCGCGATTACGGCGCATACAAGCCACGCGTCAACTTAGCCTAAGCTAAGTGCAACGCCAGTGATTCTTTCGACCGATAAGGGTGCGCGAAACAGATGACCGAGCAGAAGGAAGCGAATCGCCCGCTTCGGATCGCGATCGTGGGGGCTGGTCCGGCGGGAATCTACGCCGCTGATGCGTTGATGAAGTCGGACGCCGAGGTCTCGATCGACCTGTTCGAGCGGATGCCCGCCCCGTTCGGGCTGATCCGCTACGGTGTCGCGCCGGACCATCCGCGGATCAAGGGGATCGTCACCGCGCTGCACAAGGTGCTGGACAAGGAGCAGGTGCGTCTGCTCGGCAATATCGATTACGGCACCGATATCACGCTGTCGGATCTGCGGCGCTTCTACGATGCGGTGATCTTCTCCACCGGCGCCAACGCCGACCGGGCGTTGCCGATCCCGGGTATCGACCTGGACGGCTCCTACGGTGCCGCCGATTTCGTGTCCTGGTACGACGGGCACCCGGATGTGCCGCGCACCTGGCCGCTGGACGCGGAGAAGGTCGCGGTGCTGGGTGTGGGCAATGTGGCGCTGGATGTGGCGCGGGTGCTGGCCAAGACCGGTGACGAACTGCTGCCGACCGAGATCCCGCCGAACGTCTACGCCGGGCTGAAGGAGAACAAGGCCGTCGAGGTGCACGTCTTCGGGCGCCGCGGTCCCGCGCAGGCCAAGTTCACCCCGCTGGAGCTGCGGGAACTCGATCATTCGCCGACGATCGAGGTGATCGTCGATCCGGAGGACATCGACTACGACGAGGGTTCCGAGGCCGCGCGCCGGCATTCCAAGCAGGTGGATATGGTCGCCAACACCCTCGAGCAATGGGCGATCCGGGATCAGGGCAACCGCCCGCACAAGCTGTTCCTGCACTTCTTCGAATCACCCTCGGAGATCCTGGGCGAGGACGGCAAGGTCGTGGGGCTGCGTACCGAACGCACCCAGCTCGACGGCACCGGCAACGTCAAGGGCACCGGGAACTTCCGCGACTGGGATGTCCAGGCGGTGTACCGGGCCGTGGGGTACCTCTCGCAGAACATCTCGGAACTGCCGTTCGACGATCAGGCCGGGGTCATCCCGAACGAAGCCGGCCGCGTGCTGGTCGACGAGGACGCCGACGGTTCCGCCCGCTACATGCCCGGCACCTATGTGACCGGCTGGATCAAGCGCGGCCCGGTCGGGCTCATCGGTCACACCAAGGGTGACGCCAACGAGACGGTGGCCTGCCTGCTCGACGACAGCAAGAATTTCGGTGCTGCCGAGAACCCGGAACTCGACGCGGTGACCGACTTCCTGGAGAGTCGCGGTATCCCGTTCACCACCTGGGCGGGCTGGTACCGCCTGGACGCGCACGAGCGTTCACTCGGCGAGCCCGAGGGCCGGGAACGGGTCAAGGTTGTCGAACGCGAAGATATGCTGCGCGCCAGCGAACCCCACAAGGTGTAATTCCGAGCCCGCTCCGGCCGTCCAGAGTTTGCCGGAGCGGGCATCACCACGACATATCAGGCATTCTGTATCCGTGTTCGATGCCCATGTGCACATCATCGATCCGCGATTTCCGCTGATCGAGAACGAGGGCTACCTACCGGAGCCGTACACCATCGCCGATTACCGGCGCCGGATGTCGCGGTTCGAGCTCTCCGGCGGCGCGGTGGTCAGCGCGTCCTTCCAAGGAAACGACCAGAGCTACCTGCGGGCGGCGCTGGCCGAACTCGGGCCGGGCTGGGTCGGCGTCACCCGGCTCGATCTGGATGCCTCCGATTCGGACATCCTCGATCTGCACGAGGCCGGGGTGCGGGCGGTGCGGTTCAATCTGAAACGGGCTGCTGCCGATATCACCGGAATGACCCGCCAGGCCCTGCGTGC
Organism: Nocardia carnea; assembly: GCF_029868855.1. Classification (GTDB taxonomy): domain Bacteria; phylum Actinomycetota; class Actinomycetes; order Mycobacteriales; family Mycobacteriaceae; genus Nocardia; species Nocardia carnea_A. The sequence continues at coordinate 17,742 of NZ_JARWOV010000102.1, forward strand.
GCACGAACTCGTGGGCTGGCATGTGGAAATCTACGTCGACGGCCAGATGCTGGCCTCTTTGCAGCCGGTGATCCTGAAACTGCCGAAGGTGTCCATCGATCACCTCGGAATGTCCGAGGAAGGTCTGTCCTATCTGCTCGACCTGGTCGATCGGGGTGCCCGCGTGAAAGCGACCGGATTCGGGCGGGTCGATATGGATGTGGCGACGGCGCTGCGCCGGATCCACGCGGTGAACCCGGAGGCGCTCATGTTCGGCAGCGACCTGCCCGGTACGCGCGCCGGCCGACCGTTCCGGGAGGCCGATGTGGAGCTCATCGCCGATGTGGTCGGCACCGATATGCACGCGGTTCTCGAGGACAATGCCCGCGCGTTCTACGGACTGCCGCCCATCGACCGAACCCTCGAGGACCCCGCTCCGACCCTGCCGATGTTCGCTCCGTCGCTACGGGAAGCCGCCCGCCGCCCCGCCTCCGACGGCACCACCCGGCCACTTCCGATCCTCGATCCGCGATCGGGGCGTGCGCACGGTCCGGAATGAGGAGATGATCCGGCCACGCCGGGCACCGGCTGTTCGGCCTCGGATCGCCGGAGCCCGGAATCCCGGGGCATACGCAGTCCGATCCGGCCATGAGCCGATCTCGCAAGCGCAGCGGCGACCGTCGGCCCCGCCGGTCGATATGTAGGTCGGCCGGACCTCCGATTCACGCGTTTCCAGGTGGTGTCAGGTGGCGATCGCCCCGATCACCCAGACTCCGCTCGCGAGCAGGGCGCCCAGCAATTCCACCAGAATCGACAGGCCCACCCCCTTGATCGCATGCTTGCTCGACACCCAGGCCTGCCGGTTGTCGGGTATCCGGGCCATCTCCGAGAGATACACCCCCACAACGAAACCCACGAACAGTCCGATCACCGGAATCACGAAGAACCCGACGATCCCGGCGAGCCCACCCAGCAGCAGGGTCCGGTTGGGAATCCCCGCCTCCTTCAGATTCCGGCCGGGCCAGGTGTATTTCACCACCCCCGAGATCACCAGCAACAATGTGCTGATCCCCAGCACCACCCACGCCATGGTTCCGCCGGTGAGGAATGCCCACACCGCGACCGCCGCGAAGATCAGGATCACCCCCGGCAGAATCGGCACCACGATACCGATCAAGCCCACCAGAATCACCAGGCCGACGATGATTTCACCCCATACGCTCACGCCACCAACGTAGCCCGAGTCGCAGTTGCGTGCCGGACCGGCGGAACGTGCCGACCCCGACGGCGGGACCGCCGCCGGGGCGGTCGATATAATCGCGGGTTCCGTGACGATCGGGCTCGACGAACGGGTGACCGAGCAGAGGAGGTCGATAGGTAGTGCAGGTTACGACACTGCGCCGATACCCGGTGAAATCCATGCTCGGCGAGGACCTACCCGAAATGGTGGTCGACGAGAGCGGTGCCGCCGGGGACCGGGCGATGGCAGTTGTCGATACTGCCACCGGTCGGGTCGCCACTGCCAAACAGCCACGGTTGTGGCGGCGGCTGCTGCAATGCTCGGCTACCGGCGAACCGGGCCGGGTACAGATCACGTTGCCGGATGGGCGCACCGTCGAGGCCGGTTCGCCCGACGCCGCGCTGCTGCTGAGCGAACTGCTGGAGCGTGACGTCCGCCTCGGCGATCGGCGCCCCGACGGCGCGGAAATGGAACGACCGGACCCCGAGGATGTGCTGGCCCGTGGCGTGGATGCGCCGCTCGACTACGCGACCCTCCCGGTTGGCGCCGGCACCCCGGGTGCTTCGTTCGTCGACTTCGCGCCGCTGCATCTGATCACCACCGCCACCCTGGACCATCTCGATATCGAGGGCCTGAGATACCGGCCGAACCTGATCGTCGCCACACCGCCGGGGTTTTCGCCGTACGGCGAAAACAACTGGATGGGAAAGGAATTGACCATCGGCGGCGTGCGGCTGTCGCCGATAACCCCCACTCCCCGCTGTGCCGTGCCGACCTTGGAACACGGCGACCTGCCGCGTGCCCCGCAGGCGGTCCGCCGCCCGATGGCCGAGAACCGGGTCGATGTCGATATCCCGGGACTCGGCGCACTGCCGTGTGTCGGGCTGTACCTGGCTGTGGTGCGGGGCGGTGCCATCCGAACCGGAGATCAGCTGGTAATCGGCTAGCCCGGCGATCCTCGATGCCGAACATGCCGCCACGCGCACGTACTGATCACGCCCATCGCGAGGAAACCGATCCAGGAGGGCCCGGCCGGGGCCGAACCAGCGAGCGAGGAACCCGCCCAGCAGGGTTCCGGCTGCGACACCGATGACGTCGAGCAGGCTGTGCACGCGGACGATCCGCCCCGGCAATCGCTCCGGAACCGCCCGCTGCCGGACCGTGGAAACCGCCACGCCCCAGATCGCCGCGTGCACACCGAAAGCCGCGATCGTCGCCCGGCAATCCATGCGTCGGTGGTGAGCGCGAGCACGAGATGGGTAGCCGTCTCCGCGATCAGGCCCGCCCGCGACGCCGATCTGGTGGCCGCCGTAAGTGTTTCCCAGGATTGCTCAGTTTGTGCGCGGGCGGTCATTTCGTACCCAGCGCAGCCCCCGTTGCCGGCCGAGGTGGATCCGCACGGTGGCGTCTATCCCGGTGGGTCGAGTCCGAGCACGCGCGCGGTGATGTCCAGGACGCCGGCGCGGTGGCGCCGGTCGCCGACGAAGTCCGTGAGATCCGGTCGCATGCTGGAGAACAGGGCCAGGGTCAGGAATTCCGCGTCGGCATCGGGGTCGAGCTGGGCGATGAGTTCGGTGAGCTGAGTACGCCAAGGTGCCCAGGTCTCGGAATTGCACCCATCGGGCATGACGCGGGTGAGGGGTTGCAGTTCGATGGCGGTGAGATCGAAAACCGCAGCTACGTAGGCCAATATTCGTTCTCCCACCGGAACCGTCGTATCCGCCGCCTGTTCGCGCGCCGCATTCCACGCGCGCTGGGCTCGGTCGTCGAACACGGCGCGGATCAGGCCTTCGCGGTCGGTGAACCGCCGGAACAGCGTGCCCTTGCCCACCCCGGCGGCCGCCGCGATCTCGTCCATGGAGACGTTGTCGCGTTTGTCGTCGCAGATCAGGCGCCCGGCCACCGTGAGGATCGCGGCGCGGTTGCGTTCGGCGTCGGCGCGCATCGAGAGCCTCCTGTTGACATAAGCGGACTGATGGTCCGTATGATAGCGAACAGCTAAGCGGACTGACAGTCCGGAACGAGAGGTGGAGTTATGCGTGCCGTTCGCTATCACGAGTACGGGCCTCCGGAAGTACTGCAGATCGAAGAGGTCGACGACCCGGTTCCGGCCGCGGGCGAACTGCTCGTTCGGACCGTCGCCACCGGCGTCAACTACTTCGAGGTCCAGGTGCGTGCCGGGGTCCTGCCCGAACCGCTCGGCCTACCGCTGCCGCATACCCCTGGTATCGAGGTGGCCGGAACGGTGACCGCGGTCGGAGCCGGCGTCGACACGAGCCGGATCGGTGAGCGCGTGGTCGCGACCGTGGGTACCGGCAGCTACGCCGAACTGGTGGCCGTACCCGCCGCGGACGCCCGGCCTCTGGATGAACGACTCGGCGAGCACCAGGCGCTGGCGCTGCTCGGCCAAGGCGCGACGGCCGTGGGCCTGGCCGAAGTGGCCGAGCTCGGCCCGGGCGATACGGTGCTGGTCGAAGCCGCGGGCGGCGGTATCGGAACCTTGCTGGTGCAGCTCGCCAAACGGGCCGGCGCCCGGGTGGTCGCCGGAGCGAGTGGAGACGCCAAACGCGCCTTGGCCGCCGATCTGGGCGCCGACACAACTGTGGATTACACGCGACCCGGCTGGACCGAAGAAGCCGGACCGGTATCGGTCGTATTCGAAACCGTCGGCGGGCCGACTGCCCGTGAGGCGTACAGTCTGCTCACCGAACCCGGAGCTCGGATGGTGGTTTTCGGTACCGCGAGCGGAGCACCGGTCGAGATCGGCTCGGATCTGCTGCTACCGGTGGGTGCCGCGCTGATCCCGTTCAGCCTGGGCTATCGCCCGCAGCGGTGGGCCGAGTACATCAGGCGCGCAGAGGAACTGACGGTGCGTGGCGAAATCGCGCCGGTCGTGGGAACGGTGCTTCCGCTGGCGGAAGCGGCCACGGCACATCGCGCGTTCGAGGAGCGCACGGCGCTGGGGAAAACGATTCTCACCGTTTGACCCTCCGGGCACCTCCGGCCCGAGTCCAGCGGCAGCCTCGGGCCGGTCCGACTCGGCTGCTTCGCAGTAGATATCGAGGTCGCGGTGCGGTGCGGTGGGGCGCGGGTCGGCCGTTGCCGACAGTAACCAGTGGCTCAGTGGGGTGTGGTGAGTTTGTCGATATCGGCGAGGACCCGTTCGTGCCAGTCGATTTCGCTCTGGATCCGGATTCGGACATGTTCGACGATCAGATCGTCGGCCATGTTCTGGTCCGGCCAGCGGCGGTCGAGTTGGTGTTCGATGCGGGAGCCGCGGGCGCGGAGCGCGGCGATGCGGTCTTCGAGGTAGCCGCGCAGCAACTCGCGGTCGAGGTCGGTGCTGACGGCCAGGGCCAGGTCGACCGGGTCCGGTCGCAGATCGACTTCGGTGAAGGCTTCGTCGCGCAGGGCGCGCAGTTCGCGGTGGCCTTCGTCGGTGATCTCGTAGACGGTGCGGGCGGGCAAGGCGCCGTGCTGTTCGGTGCGCAGGGGGCGGATGAGGCCCTCGTCCGCCATCCGGTGCAGGGCGCCGTACAGCGAACCGGGTTTCACCTGCGACCACAGGTCGGCGCGGTCGAGGCGGGCGTCCCGCCGGAGCTGATGACCGTGCATCGGCCCGCGCCGGGAGAGTGCGGCGAGGACGAACAACCGAGTTTCGTTCACCATGCAAGTCTGACACGACTACTCGTTTTTGAGTACTCTCTATTGACGTGACTGTCCGACCGATTCTGATCGCCGGTGACCCGCGCCTGGTCACCCCGGCAACCCCGGTGGCCGTGTTCGACGACGAGCTCGCCGCCTTCGTCGAGGACCTGTTCGACACACTCAACGCCGCCAACGGTGCCGGCCTGGCCGCGAACCAGATCGGTGACCCGCGCGCGGTTTTCGTCTACGACCTCGTGGATGTCGACGGCCGCCACCGCGGTCACGTGGTGAACCCGGTTCTGGAGACTTCCGCGATTCCGGAAACCATGCCCGACCCGGACGATCTGGAAGGCTGCCTTTCGGTGCCGGGTGAGTGGTTTCCGACGGGGCGTGCCCACCGTGCTCAGGTCACCGGCGTCGATTTGAACGGTGAGCCCGTATCCGTCGATGGCACAGGCTATTTGGCGCGCTGTCTACAGCACGAAACCGACCACCTGGCCGGGCGGCTCTACCTGGACCGGCTGCTCGGCCGCAACCGCCGCGAGGCCCGCCGCATGATCAAACAGCGGCAGTGGACGGAACCCGGTCGTAGCTGGCTTCCAGGGGTGGATCCCGGCATGGACGAAATCTGAGTCACCGTTCGAACTCGGGAGGGTTGCCGGGCGCCTGTGTAAATCCGCGGCGACCCCGATTGTCACCGAATACGCCCGTTCGTCGGCGCGGCCGGGGGCGGGTGCGGCGGAAGGTCAGCCGGTCGCGTCCGGCCCGCAGACGCGGTCGAGGAGATGGTCGACCAGGGTGACCGCCGAGTCCGCTGTGTAGTGGCCTTGGATCATCCCCTGGGTGATTCCGCCGGCTGCTACCAGGATGAGTTCCGCATCGAGTTCGTGGGTGTTCGGTCCGGACGGTGCCGGGCCGGTTCGGTCGAGTTGCTGGGTGATCAGGGTGACCAGCGCCCGCGGTGCCGCCAGTGTCTCTTCGCCGGTGATTCCCTGTCCCGTGGTCGCGGCCGCGGCGAAGGCGCCGAGGACGATCGCTTCCTCTCGGCGCTGGTCGTCGAGCGGGAGTAGTTCGGTCAGTACGGCCCGCACGGCTTCGCGGGGGTTGGCCTGTTCGCCCAGTTCCGACCATCGCTGCGCGAAACGGGCGCCGGCGTCGTCCATGACGGAGCGGTGCGTGGCGAGCAGGAATTCCCGTTTGGTCCCGAAGTAGTACTGCACCAGGCGTACCGAGAATCCGGCCTCGGCGGCGACCGTTTGGAAGGTCACAGCTCCCAGGCCGCCTGTCACGATGACGCGGCGGACCGCGCTGGTGATCTGCCTGCGCCGCACCTCGTGGTCGACCAATCGCGGCACGTGGCCCGCCTTTCCTCCGGAAATCGGTTCTCGCCTTGATGGTATAGCCATACCCTGTATATGGTATGTACATATCATCAAAACCGAGAGGGAAGACCATGCCGAAGCTGGGTCGATTCGCCGATGAACAGGCAAAAGCCGCCTACCTGCGTCATTACGATGCAGTCGCGGCACGCTGGCCGGTTCCGTCCGAGGATTCGGACGTGGAAACGTCCTTCGGGACAACGCGGGTGCGGAAGTCCGGAAGTGGCGGCAGCACGCCGATTCTCTTGTTGCCCGGCCTGTCCGGGAACGGCCTGCTGTGGAGTCCGTTCATCGCGGAATTTTCGCGCGACCGTGCTGTCTACACTCCTGATGTCATCGGGTGGGCGGGGCGCTCGGTTCAAACCGCGCCGGTCCGCAACGGTGGAGATATCGCACGGTGGGTGGTCGAGGTATCGACCGCCCTCGGGCTGGATCGCGTGCATCTGGCCGGTGGTTCGATGGGCTCCTGGCTGGCCGCGCAGGTCGGGGTCCATCACCCGGAGCGGCTGGCGAGCTTGACCATGTTCGAACCCAGCGCGGCGACATTCACCAAACCGCCCCTGCGGGTGTTGCTGAAGTTCTTCGGTATGGGTATGCGGCCCGGCCCCGAGGCGATGCGCAAATTCAACGGATGGCTCACTCCGGGGGTCGAGTACACCGGCGCAGAGTGGGAAATGATGCTCGCGGGTATGAAGTTCCGGTCGGCGCTGCCCTGGGATCGGCCACTCACCGACGGGCAACTCGCCGCTGTTGCCGCTCCCTTGCTGGTGCTCTACGGTGCCGACACTGTGATCAACGATCCCGAGGCCGGGGCGCGCCGGGTGCGTGAGCATGTTCCCTCGGCCGAGGTGGAGATCTACCCCGGGGTGGGGCACGAGCTGCTGTGGGGGATTCCGGATCGGGTCGTACCCCGGTTTCTCGAATTCGTGCGCAAGCACGACTCGGTACGTGCGTGAGGTGATTCTGCCCCGTTCTGTCCTGTTTGCACGGAAAGTGAGGGAGTACTGACACCTCCATATGTAGTACATGTGCTACATTATGTTCAAGTTGGACAACTTGGGAGGTCTGAATGGCTTCGGGTGACGACGTAGTACTCGATGTCGCCGCGCTGCGCATGCGCTACGACACCACGGACGTGCTGCGTGATGTGACGTTCCAGGCGCGGCGAGGGGAAGTCCTGGTGATGCTCGGGCCGAACGGGGCGGGGAAGACCACCACCCTCGAGATACTGGAAGGGTTTCGCACGCGTTCGGCGGGCGAGGTGCGTGTCCTGGGCGTCGATCCGGCGCACGGCGGCGAAGCCTGGCGGGCTCGGGTCGGTGTGGTGTTGCAGTCCTGGCGCGACCACGCCAAATGGCGGGTACGGGAACTGCTCGCCCACCTCGGCGCCTACTACCGGCCCTACTCCGATGGCCGAACCCGAGAACCTTGGGACACCGGAGAACTCATCGAATTGGTCGGGCTCGCCGAGCAAGCGGGTGCCAAGATCTCCACGCTCTCCGGCGGGCAGCGCCGGCGGCTGGATGTGGCGATCGGAATCGTCGGCCGGCCGGAATTGCTGTTCATGGACGAACCCACCGCCGGTTTCGATCCCGCGGCCCGGCGCGATTTCCACGATCTCGTGCACCGTCTCACCGACCTCGAGGACACCACGGTCCTGCTCACCACCCACGACCTAGACGAAGCGGAGAAACTCGCCGACCGGATCCTGATCCTGGCCGGTGGGCGCATCATTGCCGACGGTTCGGCAGATGAGCTGTCCCGCAGTATCGCCGGGGACGCCGAGGTCCGATGGACGCTGGGCGAACAGCGGTTCGTGCACACCACCACGGAATCCACGAAATACGTCCACGAACTGTTCAAACAGCACGGCGACCGGGTCGGCGATCTGGAGGTTCGCAGCGCGTCGCTGGAAGACACCTATATGACGTTGGTCCGCCGATACGAATCCGGGGAACCCGGGGCGGCCGTTCATACCCTCGCGGAGGTCACCCGATGAATCCCACCGCCACCGCCGTACGCGGCGGTTTCGCCCGCGCCTGGATCGAACTGCGGCAGATGTACCACAGCGCACCCGAACTGATCGGGCAATTCCTGACGCCTGCCCTGTCCCTCGGTGCGCTGTACCTCCTGCGCAACCGGGAGTACGCGGACAGTGAACTGTCGATCGCCGAACTCGCGCTCCCCGGACTGCTGGGGAGCATCATCGCCTTCAACGGCCTGTTCGCGATCACCAATGTGCTGGTGCTCGACCGTGAGGACGGCACACTCCTGCGAGCCAAGACCATCCCGAACGGCATGGTCGGATATTTCGTCGGCAAGATCACCACGGCGGCGGGATCGGTTCTCGTGCAGGTGCTCGTGGTATTCGCGGCCGGTATGCTGATCATCGGCGGATCGGCACCGGACGGTCCCGGCGCGTGGCTCACATTCGGCTGGGTCGTACTACTGAGTCTGCTCGCCACCCTGCCGGCCGGCGCGATCCTCGGTGGTGTCCTCGAGGGACCGCGCGCGACCTTCCTGCTGACCATGCCGCTGATGGGTCTCATCGCGATCTCCGGCATCTTCTACCCGATCACGGCGCTGCCCGGTTGGTTGCAGGCCGTGGCCCAGGCCTTCCCGATGTACTGGGCAGGTCTCGGTATGCGGTCGGCGCTGCTGCCGCCCGAGACGGTGACCATCGAGATCGACCAGTCCTGGCGTCACCTCGAAACCGCCGCGGTCCTGGGAGTCTGGGCCGTCGCGGGCCTGCTCATCGCGCCGGTAGTGTTGCGACGCATGGCGCGTCACGAATCAGGGTCGAGTATGGCCGCCCGGCGGGAGAAGGCGATGCAACGTGCCTTCTGAGGTCATCTACAACCGGATCGCGATGCTGCGCGCCGAGCGCGGTATCTCGCGGCGTGAGCTGGCCGACGCGCTGGGCGTCCACTATCAGACCGTGGGCTACCTGGAACGCGGCGAATACAGTCCCAGCCTGCACCTGGCGTTGCGGATCGCCGCGTATTTCGAGGTAGCGGTGGAAGTCGTGTTCTCCACCACGCCGTTTCCCCGGCTCGGGTCGGCTTCGGAATCGGCCTGAGCTGCCGGCTTCGACCCCTTCGCAGAGAGCCGGGACCGTCGGTCGCGCCTTCTGTCGAATCAATTCGGCGTGGAACCCGCCTCCGCCTCGATGCTCGAGCGGAGTCCGAGAATATTGGCCTTCTCGGCCTGGAGCCGGGCAATTCCGGCGTCCAATCGGCTTGTCCGCTCGTCGAGCTGCGCCAACGCGGCTTTCCGGTCGGCATCGGAGGCACCGGCCGGGTCGATGCAGGCGACCTGCAGAATCGCTGCGGCCTCGGACAGTGACAGGCCGGATGCGAGCAGACAGCGTATGTGGTCCACGATCTGGACATCCTCGGGGCCGTACTTCCGGTAACCGTTGGTGTCTCGTTCAGGCGAGAGGATTCCGGCGCCCTCGTAGTGCCGGAGCATTCGCGGGCTTGCCCCGGTGGCCAGGCTCAAATCGCGTATCCGCATCCGGCTGCCTCTCCTTGACATTGACGTTAGTGTCATACTTTAGCTTCGCCGGTATGACGAACGAAGACAATCGGCCGAAGGTGATGCTCGTGGTCGCGCATCCGGACCACGAATCCGCTACCTGGGCGGTGGCGCGGGCCGTCGAGCACGGCATCCGATCCGACGGAAACACCACCGCCGTAATTCACGATCTGGTCGCGTCCGGGTTCGATCCGGTCTACGGGAAAGCGGATCTGGCGCACCACCGAGGGCTTTCGGAACTGCCCGCCGACGTCGGGCGCGAGCAACAACTGCTCGAATCGGCCGAGGTGACAGTCGTCCTGTTTCCCGTCTACTGGTGGTCCATGCCCGCGCTCGCCAAAGGCTGGTTCGACCGGGTATTCGGTGCGTACGACGACGTTTCGCACGGTAGCCCGAGTGCCGTACAGGAACTACATCTGGTCGCGCTGGCCGGTCTCGGTGAAGGCACGTTTGCCCGGCACGGATACAAGACGGCGTTGACGACCCAGACGATGCACGGCATCGCCGACTACTCCCGGATCGGCGATGCCTCTATCGAATTCCTCTACGACACCGAATCCAAGGACCCGGATGTCCACGAGCAACTGATCGCACAGGGACACAAGATCGGCGCGAAGATGGCTCAGCGTGCGCACATGGCATACGACCGGGTTGGGGTCTGAGCGATTCGGCGTGCACGCCGGCTTGCGGGCCGGGCGGTCGATCGAGCGGCAGGGCCCCGCCGGGGAAGCCTGCCGCATCACCTGGCGGCAGCCGAGCAGAGGTATCAGAACAGGAAGTCCGCGAGGATCCGGGCAACATCGCGGGGAACCGTGGAGGGGGCGAAATGCGTCTGCCCGGGCAAGGTTTCGAGATGTGCGCCCGGCATCACCGCCGCGAGTCGTTCGACGGTTTCCGGCATCGGCTGCCAGGTGTCCGAGCCGCGCATGAGCAATGTCGGCGTGGTCACCGAAGACCAGCGGTCCAGGTAGCTGGTGTCGCCGACCATCGACTCCAGATCCCGGCTCCAGCCGTAGGAGTCGTCGGGGGTGTCCGCGGCGGCGTCGATCGCGGCCGACTGCTCGAGCAGCGCGGCCGGCACCCGGGCGACCTTCTCGGCCAGCAACCGCTGGGCTTCGCCGCGGTCACCGTTCGCCGTGAGTTGCTCGAACCGTGACAGAACGGGCGCGAGTTCCGCGCCCGCCGCGTACAGCGGAGGCTCCCACAGGGCCAGCGACCGGACGGCCAGCCCGGAAGCCGCCGCGTGCAGGGCCACGGTCGCCCCGTACGACATCCCCACGAGGTGGGCCGGTCGGCCGATCATGTCGATGATCGCCCCCAGATCGCGCACCTCGTCCGTGAAATGTTTCGGGGTCCGCCCCGGCCCGCTCGGCGCATAGCCGCGCCGGGCCGGCAACCACAGATCGAACCGGTCCGGTAGATGCTCGGCCACCGGCTGCCAGGAATGCAGCCCGCCGCCGGAACCGTGGATCATGATCACCGGTGACCCGTCCCCGGCCCGGTGATAGCAGATCATGGTCCCGTCGAATGATTCGAAGGTCGCGGGCGGCAGGTCGGTGAACAACGGCATGCGCATACTCTCGCAAAAGTCCGCCCCGCCCCTCCAGCGCATTCGCGTCTCGATTCTCGCCGGCCGGGTTACTGCTTCCGCGTAGCCGGAACCGACTACCGAGCAGGTACCGGGGGCCGTCGGCAATCGGCCTTGTCTCGGTCGGCCGGACGATCCGATGGCTCGAGGCGGGCAGCCACGGCTTCCTTTTCCGAGGACCGGAGCGCGAGCCGTCGGCTCCTGATCGCGGTGGCGCGAGGTGTTTCGAGCAGCCCGGGTGCGTGTCCGGCCTGATCAGAAGAGGGTCGGTTCGCCGAACCCCGCCGTGCGTTCGATGGCGAGTAGGCGCTGTTTGGTTTCGATACCGCCTGGTGCGGAGAAGCCGTGCAGGGCGTGGTCGGCGGCCAGGACCCGGTGGCAGGGGATTATGAGCGGGATCGGGTTGCGGCCGAGTGCCTGGCCGACGGCCTGGGCGGCGCCGGGCGCGCCGATGCGATCGGCGACCTCTCCGTAGCTCAGGGTGCGGCCCGGGTCGATGGCGCGGGTGACGGTGTAGACAGCGCGGTGGAATTCCGGCAGGCCGGTGAGGTCGAGCGGGATCCGGCGGAGATCGTCCAGATCGCCGTCGAGATGAGCGCGGATTCGGGTGAGCACCTCGGCACGGGGTCCGGTTTCGGGGGTGGGGACCCGGCGGGCCTCGTCCATGAGCGGACCGGTCAGGAGATCAGGGCCGGGCAGCCGGAATCGGACCACCGCGTCACCGCGCCACGCGACAGCGCAGCGGCCGATCGCGGTGTCGAAATCCGTCGCGTCGAACAGGGCGGTGCCGGGCATGTCCACAGTCTGCCCGGGCGCACCGACAGCTGCGGAAACCGGATCGATCGCGGGCGACACCGTGACGTGACGCACCTGTTGTCATACTGTCAATATGTCCGCGGGCGGCCGCGGGCAGACACTGGATCGACGACGAACCGAGGTACGGCGTGAGCACACCATCCACCGCCAAGCAGGGCCCGCTCGCGGGCATTCGCGTGATCGAACTGGCCGGGATCGGTCCGGGGCCGCATGCCGCATTGCTGCTCGCCGACCTCGGTGCCGATGTGGTGCGGATCCAGCGGGCCGGCCAGCTCCCGGGTGGCGCCGACCGCCCGACGCTGCGGGGGCGCACCGTCGTGGAGGCGAACCTGAAGGATCCGGCGGATATCGAGAAGGTGCTCGGCCTGGTGGAAAAGGCGGATGTGCTGCTGGAGGGGTTCCGACCGGGCGTCACCGAGCGGATGGGGCTGGGGCCCGATATCGCCTTGGAGCGCAACCCGCGCCTGGTCTACGGGCGGATGACGGGCTGGGGCCAGTTCGGTCCGCTGGCCGACCGCGCCGGGCACGACATCAACTACATCAGCCTCACCGGCGTACTGCACGCCATCGGCCGTAAAGGCGAACGTCCGGTGCCGCCGCTGAACATGGTCGGCGATTTCGGTGGTGGTTCGATGTTCCTGGTCTTCGGTGTGCTCGCCGCCCTGGTGGAACGCCAGAACTCCGGTAAGGGGCAGGTCATCGACGCCGCCATGATCGACGGCACGCTGGCCCTGTCGCAGATGATCTGGGCCTTCCGCGGGATGGGCGCGTGGAGCTCGGAACGCGGCACCAACCTGCTCGACACCGGTATGTCGTTCTACGACACCTACGAGACCTCCGACGGCAAGTACATGGCGGTCGGCGCGATCGAACCGCAGTTCTACGCGCAGCTGCTGGCCGGACTGGAGATCGATCCCGAAGGCCTGCCGTTCCAGATGGACCCGGCCGGCCAGGACGAGCTGAAGAAACTCTTCACCGAGAAGTTCCGCAGCAAGACCCGCGACGAATGGTCGGCGATCTTCGCCGGTACCGACGCCTGCGTCACCCCGGTGCTCACCTTCGAGGAAGCCACCGAGAACGAGCACATCGCCGCTCGCGGTTCGCTGCTCGAACTGGAGAACGTCACCCAGCACGCACCCGCGCCGCGCTTCTCCCGGACGCCCAGCGGTATCCCGACCCCGCCTCCGACCGAACCGGCCTCGATCGATTCCGTCTGGGCCGACTGAACCGGAAGCAGGCCGGCCCGAGGTTGTCACCCGGGCCGGCCTCGTCCGAACGCAGGTTCGCGTGCCGGCCTGTCGGCGCCACGCCGCTACTCCTGCGGCGAAAGCCGATCTATCAATTCGAGACCTTTTCGCGCCCAAGTTATTTCGGCTTCGGCGCGCATGATCAAACCATCGTAGGCGAACGCCTTGTACGCCACGATCCGTTCGTGGTCCGCTTCGGGGTAACGGGCCAGCCGACGGCTGATGGTGGGACTGCTGGCGTCGAGGATCGCCTGCCGCTGCGCCACCCACTGGGCGAGTTGTTCGGTGTAGTGCGCGATATGGCGGTGGAGGTGTTCGCGCGCACTGTCCGGGTCCGCCCATTCGAAGTAGGCGGCCTGCATATGCGGTGCGTCTCGTAGTGGGGCGTAGTCGAGGGGTGTGTCCATCCATTTGCGGAGAGCGTGGATCCCGTCGTCGGTGATGCGATAGCGGGTCTTGGTACTCCGGGGACCCCAGCGCACCTGTTCACCGTCGACGAGACCCTCGGCTTCCATCCGCCGGAGTTCGGGATAGATCTGCGAATCCGGCGCGTGCCAGACGTGTCCCACCGAGCCGCTGAAGCGTTTCGCGGCGTCGTATCCGGTGAGAGGTTCGGCGGTGAGCAGCGCCAGTAGGGCGTAGCGGAGGCTCATCGCGATCTCGTCTCCCATCGAGTGACGTGCTCTTGCCAATGACTATATCCATAGCTAGTGTGTGCGCCACATCACCCAATAACTATGGTGATAGCTAGTTGCACGTCCGGAGGACCTCATGACCGATCTCGGCCCCACCGGGGCAACCGCCAAGAACATGGCCTACCCCGCCGACGCCTGGTACGCCGCTGCCTGGGACCACGAAGTGGGGCGGCGCGAGATCCTCGCCCGCACCATTGCCGGTCGGCCGCTCGCCCTGTACCGCACCGAGGACGGGCGCCCGGTCGCCCTCGCGGATGCCTGCTGGCATCGGCTGGCCCCGCTGTCGATGGGCAAACTCATCGGCGCCGACGGCATTCAATGCCCCTATCACGGTCTGCAGTACAACTCGGCCGGCCGGTGCACATCGATGCCCGCCCAGCAGACGATCAACCCCTCGGCGATGGTCACCTCTTACCCGGTCGTCGAGCGGCACCGCTTCGTATGGGTGTGGACCGGCGATCCGATGTCGGCCGACCCGGCGACCATCCCCGATATGTTCCAAATGGATTCACCGGACTGGGCCGGGGACGGCCGGACCATCGATGTGCGGGCCAACTACCAGCTCGTTCTCGATAACCTGATGGATCTCACACATGAGGAATTCGTGCACTCGTCGTCCATCGGCCAGGAAGAACTCAGCGAATCCGATTTCGTGGTCACCCACGACGAGCGCACCGTCACGGTCACCCGGTGGATGCACAACATCGACGCGCCGCCGTTCTGGCTGAAGAACATGCGGGACAAGTTCCCCGGTTTCGAAGGCAAAGTGGATCGCTGGCAGATCATCGAGTTCCAGGCGCCGGGGACGATCCGGATCGATGTGGGCGTCGCCGAGGCCGGTACCGGAGCCCCGGACGGCGACCGCAGCCGAGGCGTGAACGGCTTCGTGATGAACACGATCTCGCCGGTCGACGAACGTAGCGCGCTGTACTTCTGGGCATTCATGCGTAACTACCGACTCGACAGCCAACTGATCACCACCCAGCTCCGCGACGGTGTGCACGGTGTATTCGCCGAGGACGAAGCCATGCTCACCGCCCAGCAGAGCGCCATCGAAGCCAACCCGGATCACGAGTTCTACAACCTCAATATCGACGCCGGTGGTATGTGGGTGCGGCGGATCCTGCAACGGATGATCGAAGCGGAACGGCGCGGGACCGCCGATACTGCCGCATTCAGCGCGGAAGCGGTGCAGTGAGATGGCGGACAACCAGATCATCTGGCAGAACGGCCGGGTCACTTCGACGAGCCGGGTGGCCGAGGGTATCGCCCGGATCGATATCGCCACCGAAATCGCCTGTCCCGCAGCGCCCGGAGCGCATGTGGATATCCGGACAGACACCGGCGATATGCGTTCGTACTCGATCGTCACCAGCGCCGACGGCGGCCGCCACCTCACTCTCGGGGTGCGGCTGTCGCCGGCATCGCGCGGCGGATCGCGGTTCATGCACGGTCTCGTTCCCGGCGATCCGCTCGTCCTCACGACCCCGCAGCAGAACTTTCCGCTCAGGATCGGCGCCCGCAGCTACGTGCTGCTCGCGGGCGGTATCGGCATCACCGCGGTGGCGGCGATGGCCGCGGTCCTGCGCCGGGTGGGTGCGGACTATCGCTTCGTCTATGTCGGCCGCAGCCGCGACGCCATGGCCTTTGTCCCCGAACTCGCCGCGTTGCACGGCGACCGGCTCGAGCTGCATATCGACGCCGAGGGCACCGGATTGGCGGTTCCCCGTTTTGTCGAAGAGATCGATGCGGGCACCGAACTGTACATGTGCGGTCCGATCCGGTTGATGGACGCGGTACGGCGCCGGTGGGAAGCCGCGGCGTTGCCGGGACCGAATCTTCGGTACGAGACCTTCGGTAACAGCGGATGGTTCGATCCGGAGGAATTCACCGTCGCTGTTCCCGGACTCGGCCTCGAAGTGGCTGTCGGCGAGAACGAATCGCTGCTCGATGCCCTCGAACGTGCCGGCGCCGACGTGATGTCCGACTGCCGGAAAGGGGAGTGCGGACTCTGTGTGGTCGACATCGTCGATCTCCACGGGACGATCGATCACCGCGACGTCTTCTTCAGCGAAGCGCAGAAATCCACGTCCACCAAGATGTGCGCCTGCGTTTCCCGCATTGTGCGCGATGCGAAACGCGGCCGGTCCCGCGCGGGTGGCGCCGCCGTGACACTCGACCTCCAGTAACACCACCCCAGCGCCCCCGGAACCGAGGGGCGCTGCCCCGGAAGGAAAATCGCGTGGACCTTCGCGCTCGCATCGACGCCTCGCCGATGCACCCTTATCAATGGCTGATCGTTGCGCTGTGTGTCGCGCTGAACCTGCTCGACGGGTTCGATGTGATGGCGCTTGCCTTTACCGCCAACAGTATTCGCGACGATTTCGGACTCGACGGCGCGACCATCGGCGTCCTGCTCAGTGCGGGTCTCATCGGTATGGCGGTCGGTGCGTTCACTCTCGCTCCGGTAGCCGACCGATTCGGGCGGCGGCCCCTGATCCTCGCCTCCGTCGCGCTCGCCACGCTGGGAATGGCGTTGTCGGCCGCCGCCGGCTCGGTGTGGCAGCTGGGCACTTGGCGAGTGGTCACCGGACTCGGTATCGGCGGAATCCTGGCCTGCACCACCGTCATCGCCAGCGAATACTCTTCCGGCCGCCGACGCGGTCTCGCCATCAGCATCTACACCGCCGGATACGGGATCGGGGCGACGCTGGGTGGACTTGCCGCCGTTCAGCTGCAGAACGAGTTCGGCTGGCGGGCAGTCTTCGTCACCGGTGCAGTCCTCACCGGTCTGGTACTGGTGCTGCTCTTCGTCGCACTACCCGAGTCGATCGAATTCCTGGCCTCCCGCGGGCGTCCGAGTGACCTGTCCGAGGTGAACCGGATCGCGGTGCGCATCGGGCAGGACCCGGTCGAGAAGCTCGAGGCAGGCACCGCGCCGGAGGAAAACCGGGCGGGACGTGCGACAGAACTGTTCTCGCTCCGGCATCGACGCCCGACGCTGCTGCTCTGGTTCGCCTTCTTCACCACGATGTTCGGGTTCTATTTCGTGAACTCCTGGACGCCGTCGCTGTTGGAGACGGCCGGGTTGTCGAAAGACCAGAGCGCCACCGCGGGAATGATGCTGACGCTGGGCGGTGCCGTGGGATCGGTGTTCTTCGGGGTGCTGGCCGGCCGATGGTCGACACGCGGGGTGCTGATCGTGTTCACCGTGTTGTCTGCGCTGTTCATGGCCGTTTTCATTGCTTCGACCACGATTCTCATGGTGGCGTTCGTCCTCGGAATCCTGATCGGCGGCCTGATCAACGGTTGTATCGCGGGCCTGTACACCCTGGCGCCGTCCCTGTACGGCCCGCGGGTGCGCAGCACCGGGGTGGGCTGGGCGATCGGAGTCGGCCGGGCCGGTGCCATCCTGGCCCCGACCGCGGCCGGTGTGCTGCTGGACCTCGGATGGACTGCGGAACAGCTGTATATCGGTGTCGCGGGAGTCGTCGTTCTCGCGGCGATAGCACTGACGTTCCTCCGCCCGGAGGTGCCGGGCAAGTCCGCCACTGCTGCTCCCTCGGCGGCGGTCGCACTCGGGCACTGAAACCTCGAGTCGTCTGAACCACACACCGGGCAGGTCGGGGGCCGGACAGGTGATGGCGCCGGCCGGCCCCCCGGTCCGGAGCGACCGATCGGCCCGACGGCCGGCGCAGGTTCTCGGCTCAGGCCGGCCGTGACGGGTCACCCGCGCTCCGGAGCACGGGTGCCCCGGCGACCGCTTTCGCGGTGGCGAGTCCGGCCAGATGGTGCAGCGAGTTGACGAGATGTTCGGGGCCGAACGGCGGGAAGTCGAGGTACTCGCGGATATGCGGGGGTACCGCCGACCAGTCATAGGTGTGCGTGACCTCGGTTTCGGCCGGGCCGAGCGGCGTCAGATCGTACCGCCAGAACCAGCCGCCGAACTCCAGCCGGCCGCCGTCCTTTTCCTCGCCGGTGAACCAGCCGATGGTGCGCGGCGGATCCAAGACGTGGACTTTGTTGGCGACCCGATAGTCACCGTTCGGATGGTTCGGGTGATACATGTCCATCCGGAAGACCTGGCCCACGCTCGTCAGCGGCGCTCGATCGGCAGCCTCCTGGACCCAGCCGGTCCCGTCGAGCACCGAATGGGTGGTGGGGTCGGCCAGTACCGCGAACACCGCATCGGCCGGTGCGGCGACGATCAGGGTTGCGCTCACGTGCTCCTCGGTCACGGTGTGCTGCTCCTTATCCGCTCGGCTCCCGGCAATCGGGGCTGATTCGGCTTCCCGTTGGTCGGCAGGGATGCTCACTTGGTAGACGACGTGCCGGCGTGGGATTCATCGGTCCGGCGAGGACGACCTGCGGAGCACGTTCGGTTTCCGTACGTGCTCCGCCGGCTGTGGCTCGCGGATTGTTTCGGTCAGTGGGATCAGCGGGCAGCGAGGCGGCGGAACTCCAGCAACGTGGCAATCGCGTAGCCGATGCCGCCGGCGCCGGCGAGGACCCAGAACGGGCCTGATGCGCCGAAGCAGAGCGCGACGCCCGCGACCAGTGCGAGCCAAGCGCCCAGACTGTAGTGCAGGACATTACGGCGGGCAGCGCCTTCGCTGAGATAGATGAGGCCGACGATCAGGCTGGAGCCGGCGGGCCACAGCACCGACTGCAGGTCGGGCAGGTCCAGGACGGACGTGAGACCGGTGATGGCGACCGCGAGGGCGGCGAAACCCACCACCCAGGACAGACCGAGGAGTTTTCCGCTCAACGCTTCGGATTCCGGCACGGTCCGCTGGGCGCGCAGGGCCGCGACGGTGGCGCATACCGTCCCGGTTGCGAGACCGATTCCGAGCAGCGTTATCGGCAACCACTCGGGCAGGGTGACCAGGGAACCGGGTCCTGTGGAAATCGCGGCGGCTCCGTGGCCGATGAGGTAGGCGAGGCCGAAACCGATGTAGGCGGCGCGGTTGTCGACCTCACCCGGCCGGGTGGCGGGCGAGATGTCGATCGGGGTGGCGAGGGTGGTGGTGGTCATGCTGTGTCTCCAGAGTCGCGGTGCGGGTCAGGCGTATGTGGTCGGGTTGTGGTGGCGGTTTCAGTCGGAGAGTGCGTCGGGTACGAGGACGACCTTCCCGGCGACGGTGCGGGATTCGGCCAGTGCCAGTGCGAACCGGCCTGGGACAGCGGGAATTCCGCCGCGATCTGGGGAGTGATCACGCCGTCCGCGACGAGCCGGAGAACCTGTGTGAGGTCGTCGCGCAGCCGGCTCCGGAAAGTATCGAGGCGGCGTTTACCGGCCCAGAAGTTGTAGAAGTGCGCGTTTTTTCCGTTGGGCAGGTAATTCCACAGCGTCAGCCGGGCGAACAGTTTCAGTACCGGCAATTGTGAATTACCGTCGATGTCCTTGGTCGACGCGGTGCCGTAGGAGACCAGCGTTCCGCCGCGCCGCAGCAACCGCCACGACTCGACCACTCCCGCACCGCCGACGTGATCGAATACCGCGTCCACACCGTCGGGTGCGATTTCGCTGATCCGCCGGTACATCTGCGGGTCGCGGTAGTCCACCGGGATCGCGCCCAGCTCGCGGACCGCCGGATGGTGCCGGGGCGCGGCCGTGCCGATCACCGTGACCCCGTGGTGGCGGGCCAGTTGTACGAGCGTCGAACCCACACCGCCGTTGGCGCCCAGAACCACGATCGTCCCACCGGGACGGACCGCGGCGGTGCGGTGCAGCATCTGCCAGGCGGTGATGCCGTTCACCAGCACGGTTTCGGCCGCGGTCGCGGTTACGCCGTCCGGTACCGCCACCAGGTCGGCGGCATCCAGGAGCAGGGCACTGGCCCAGCCGCCGACCTTGGTGACCGCGGCGAAACGCCGGCCGACGAGATCGGGGTCGACTCCCTGGCCGGTGGCCGTGACGGTGCCGACCACGTCGTATCCGGGAACGAAGGGGAACGGGGGCTGGTCGAAATACTTCCCGCGACGCATCTGCTGCTCGGCGAACGAGACGCCCGTGGCGGCGAGGGCCAGCACGACCTGCCCCGGTGGGGGCGAGGGGAGTTCGCGGGTTGTGACCTGGAGGCCGGCCGGCTCGACCTTGCCCGGCAGGACTATTTCGGTGGCGTAGGTGGGGGCGGTGCTGTGGCCCATGATGTGTATCCGATCGCTCAGAGGTAACGACCGTAAGGTTACGCATGTAAGTGCTAAATGTGCAAGAGCTAACAGCTGTAAGTTTTGTTGTGTAAGGTGTTCGCATGGAGGAGACAGCGCCCCGCCCCCGAGTACGCAACCGCCGCGGCGAAGGAGGTCGGCTGCGGGACGAAATCGTCGCGGCGGCGGTCGAACTGCTCGACGAGACCGGCGAGGAAAGCGCCGTCACCCTGCGTTCCGTCGCCCGCCGCGCCGGCATCGCGGCCCCTTCGATCTACCGGCATTTCCCGGACCAGCCCGCCATCATGCTCGCCGTCGTACGCAATGCCTTCACCGAGTTGGACGAACAACTCCGCGCCGCCTGGGACTCCGCCGCGGATTCACCCCGGGAGCGCCTGCTAGCCATATGCCACGGCTATCTGGAATTCGCGCGTACTCGGCCCGGTCGCTACCGGGCGATGTTCGCCGGGGTCTGGATACCCGATCTCACGCGGGCTTCCATAACCGAGGAGGACATGGCCACGCTCGGTCAGGAGACGCTCGCGTTGCTCACTCGGGCCGTCGAGAATTGTGTCGCCACCGGCTGCGCTACCAGCACAGACGTGCGGGCGGACACCGTGGCGCTGTGGCTCGGCCTGCACGGGCTCGCCCATCAGCGAATGGTTTCCCCGTCGTTTCCGTGGCCACCGGATATCGCCGAACGCCTCATCACCGCGCTCGCCCACCTCACCGAGACCTGATGGGCGCGCGGCCGTAGCCGGAAACACCGAGCAGGACACGGCGGGTGGTGGTTGCCGAGAATCGTTCAGAACCAGGTGGTGGGCCTGATGTAATTGGCCAGGTCCACCAAGGCGTAGCGGTGGCGGCGGCCGGGGGCCAGCCGGGCCAGGGTGCGCAGGCCTTTCTCGGTGGCGTCCCGTAGCGCGTTCTCGGTGAACGCGACACCGATGAGCGGCGGGTTCGGGGCGGCCGGGCTGTTGCCGGCCTGCAACCAGGCGAGTGCGCTGCCCAGGACGATGACCCGCAATTGCAGGGCACGGCGTTCGTCCGGCGGAAGCGCCTCCACTCGCTCCGCGGCGCGCCGGATGGTGTGCTCCGGCAGATCGGCCACGGGGGCGCTGGTGAGCAGCAGCAGTACCGCGGTCATCCGGGCGGTGGTGAAATAGCGTGAGGACCCGGGTACTTCGTCCAGGGCGGTAACCGCCTCGGCATAGCGGCCCGTGGCCGACAGGAGGCGGGCCAGGCCGAATGCGGCGCTCACCAAGCCGTGATCGGTGCGCCACGCGGTGGCGTAGAAGTTCTCGGCGTAGGCGCGCCAGGCCTTGGTCTCGTCCGGGTGCCAGTGCTGGAGCACGAGTTCGGCGGTCGCGGCGAGCGCCAGCTTGGGTGCCAGTTCGCCCGGCTGCACTCGTAATACGGCATCGAAGGCGGAGTAGGCCTTTTCGTAGTCGTTCTCACGCAACCCCGCCAGCCCGGTGTACCAGTCGATCCGCCAATCGCGGCGGCCCGCGGTCGGGATCGCGTCGAGCAGTTCGCCCGCATCACCGACCCGGTCCGAATCGAGCAGGATACGGGCTTCGGCGAGCCGTAACTCCAGTTCCAGGTTCTCCGGGGCGGCCGCCGGGTCGCGCGCCAGATCTTCTCGTGCTTCGTGCAGGGCGGCCAGTGCCTGATCGGGTTCGGCCTGCAGGATATCCACCAGCCGGCGGGCGGCCGGATCGGTCGGCGACGGCAGCGGGACCGGTAGCGCGGCGGCGATATCCGTGGCGGCGAGGGCCGTATCGTGGTCGGCGCCGTCGGCGTATGCGTCGGTGAGGCCGATCAGCTGCTCGGTGCCGAACGCGGTGCGTTGCTTACCGAAAACCACCGAACGATGCGGATGCTCGACCCCCGTGTCCAGCGCGAGAATTTCGCGCAGCACCCCGGCCAGCTGGTCGGCCATCGCACCGGCCGACGGAAATCTGCGGTCCGGCTCGGGGTCGGTGGCGCACAGCAGCAGCCGGTGGAACGATTCGTACTCGGCCAGGACCGGTTCGTCCTCCGGGGTCGGCAGACCGTCGCGGTAGGCGCCGTGCTCGGTGGGAATGTTCAAGGTCAGCACGGCGAGCGTCCGTCCGACCGTATAGATATCGGAGACGACGGTCGGCCCGGTGCGGGCGATCTCCGGCGCCTGGAAACCCCTGGTGCCGTACAGGTTCCCGTATGCCTCGATCGGAGCTACCGCACCCAGATCGAGCAGTTTGACCTGGTCCTCGGTGACCATGATGTTGTCGGGTTTCAGATCGTTGTAGGTGAGCCCGGTGGTATGCAGGTAGTCGAGGGCGGGCAACACCTCGAGGACATAGGCGATTGCCTGCGCCACCGGAATTCGCTCGGGTCGGCGGTGGTCGTCGAGCATGCTGCGCAGCGATCGACCACCCACGTACTCCATGACGATGAACCCGATCGGCTCATCCGCCGGGGTTCGATGTTCGACGAAATTGTGGATTTTCACGATCCCCGGATGCGCGACCTCGGCGAGGAATTCGCGTTCGGCCACCGCCACGGCCTGCGCCTCGATGTCCTCGGCGTGCAGCAGGCCTTTGAGCACCACCCAGCGGTCGCTGACATTGCGGTCGATCGCGAGGTATATCCAGCCCAGCCCGCCGTGCGCGAGACACCCCTGGATTTCGTACTGCCCGGCGACCATATCGCCGGGCCGCAGGCTGGGCCGGAAATCGAAGTGGGCACCGCAATTCGCGCAGATCCCGCGGGTGGCGGCCGGCCCGCTCGCGCTCGCCCTGCCCACCGGTTTCCCGCACCGCCAGCAGAATCGTTTACCTTCCGCGACGACCGGATCGGCCAGGACCGCCGCGGCCGGGTCGGCGGGTTCGACGGGCGGAACCTCGACCAGACCGGCCACCAGCGTGCGCACAGTGGGCCGGGACCGCACGGTCCGGGTACTGCGCCCGGTCCGCACCTGGCCGCCGCTGCCCCGGCCCGACCCGAGACTGGTCCCGGCCCACGGCTCGCCGGACCCCACGGCTGCGGTACCGGTAACTGCTGTGGTGCCTGGAACCGCTGTGGTGCCGGGAAGCGCTGTGCCAGCGCGGTCGGTGTCATCCGGGACGGAGCCTGCGGCGTGCCGGACGGGTTCGACGGCGCGAGTTTCCGGCGGCTCCGGTTCGTCACCGGAGCCGGGGCGGTTGCCGGACTCGTCCGTCGCCACCGGGATCAGTCCCGATAGGTCGCCGGCGGGGGCGCCGGGGTGGGGCCGAGGGCCGAGAGCCACTGGCCGTAGAGGCGGCCCCAGGTTCCGTCGGCGCGGATCCGGTCGAGAGTGCCGTTGACGAACCGCACCAGATCCTCGTCGCCCTTCGGGATTCCGATCCCGTACGGTTCCTCGCTGATACTCGGGCCCACCAGTTCGGTATGCGGGTCCTGCGCGGCGAGACCGGCCAGGATCGAATCGTCGGTGCTCACCGCGTCGACCTGCCGCTGTTGAAGCACCACCAGGCAGTCGGCCCAGGTGGGGACGGTGAGGATGGAAGCTTCGGGCTGGATCCGCCGGATATGCTCCAGCGAGGTCGTACTGCGGATCGTGCAGACCCGTTTACCCGCCAGATCTTTCAGGCTCTCGATACCGGAATCCTGTACGGCCAGTACCCGCTGGTGCGCCTGTAGATACACCGTGGAGAACGCCACCCGCTGCAATCGCGCGCACGTGACGGTCATCGTCTTGACGACCATATCGACCCGGCGATCGATTAGTGCCGCTTCCCGTTCTTCGGAACCGAGGCTACGGTATTCGATCCGATCCGGGTCGCCGAACAGGTCGCGGGCCACCTCGCGGGCGATATCGGCGTCGAATCCGACGATGACACCGCTGTTGGGGTCGCGGAAGCTGAACAGATTGCTGCCGGTGTCCAGACCGACCACCAGGCGCCCGCGCGCACGGATCCGGTTCAGGGCGGGCCCGGTGGCGGCAGGACCGGCGGGGCGCAGGCTCGCGGTGGGGTCGCCGCAGTTCGGGTCATCGGGAACCTCGACCGGGGCGTCGGCGGGTATCGCGGTCGCCTGGGCGGGTAGCGGTGGTTCGGCGTAGTCGCCGTGCGGGGTCTCGCTGTGCGGTCCGGCGGCGGTGGCGCAGCCGGTCAGGAGCAGCGCGGTGCAGACGATCGCACTCCGCAGCGGCCAGGACCGGATACCCGATCGCGGCCGGGTGCGACCGGGTCGGCGCAGCCGGGGCCGCGCCGCCACCGGGCGGAGCGGGTTGGGCGCAGGTCTCATCGATACTCCCGCAGTCTCGGCCAGATTCCGAAGGCTATGTACGCCGCGGCGGCGATTCCGAGGATCACCGCACCGGGCGCCAGATAGTCGAGTACCCGGGCGCTGTGGAAAATATTGCTGCGCAGCGCGTCCCGGGTTTCGGTGATACCGGCGGCCAGTGCCCTGTCCAGCGCTTCCACGTGGACCGTGGCGTTTTCGGCGCCGGGCGCGGTGGCGATCGTAGCGGCGCGGGCGAACTCGCCGCGATTCAGTGTGTCGTTCATCCGTTGATGCGCCGCCAGCCAATGCAGTAGGGCGGCGCGGGCGTCGGTGGTCGCACGGTCGGTGTGCCCGGCGAGCAGTTCGTTGAGCCGGGTGATATTGGCGTCGAAGGTGTGGTCGTAATCGCCGGTGGTATCGCGCCGCACCAGTTTCAGGGTTTCCGCGGAACGTGCCTGCTGCGCCAGGATCCGGCTCTCGGTGAGCCGGGCGGCCGGTACCGTGCCGTCGGAGCGGCCGCCCGACATCGCCGATGCCGATACGGATCCGGCGATCACCGTCCACAGCAGCAGGATCAGCACCGCACCCGAGGCGAGCAGCAGACCCGGGTTGAACGTCCGGTGCCAGCGCCGGGCCATCAGCCGCTGTGCCCAGACCAGCCCGGCCAACGCCGCCAGTAGTGCGACGATCGCGACCAGCGGCGGCCGCACGTGCCGGTCCTGCGCCTCGTCCACGGCGTCCGCGCGCCGGACGTAGAGTTGTTCGGCCATCGGCAGCAATTCGTTCTGCATCTGGTGCGACGCCTCGCTGAGATACGCGGCGCCGACCGGGTGACCTTCCCGGTTGTTCGCCCGCGCGGTCTCCACCAGACCCGAGTAGACCGGCAATCCGGAACCGATACCGATCCGCTGCCGATCGTCTTCGGCGCCCTCACCGGACAGGGTCACCAGTTCGGCACCCGCCTCGCCCAGCGCCTGGCTGTAGCGGTCGCGCACCTGCTGCGGTTCCAGGCCGGCGGAGATGAAGGCGGTGGCCGCGGCGGCGTCCGCGACCGAGAGCGAGGTGTAGAGCCGGTGTGCGGCATTGGCATCGGGTTCGGTGCCGGCGAGCAGGACATCGAGATCGCGCTGGCGGTCGTGCACGGTGGCCCCGGTTATCGCACCGGACCCCAGGCACAGCACCACCAGTAGCAGCCCGATTCCGATGAGCCGTCCCGGCGAGGATTGCGCGAACTGCCGCAACCTCGCCGGATTGAGCAACTTCCAGGCCGTTTCGACCCGGGGCCGCACAAGGCCGGACCGCCCGGTCGTGGGCGCCGGTTCCGGCTGGGCCGGTTCGGGTTCGGAGACCACCCGATCCACCGCCGACCGCGTCATGTCCACCCTCCAACTCTGGGCGCCGTGTGCGCTGTATCGCTCTGCGGTATGTGGGCGATTCCGCTCACACCGCTGTCCTGAGCGTATTCGGTATTGTGCCCGCTCGCGCTTCGACCGCCACAACGACCATCCCCGCAGCCGGGTACGGCAGGATGGAAGGGGACGGTCGACGAGGACGGTGCGAGATGCGCGGTGATGGAGACGGGTGGGCTGTGAGCCCCGGTGGGATACGGCACTGGGGGAAATTCGGTGCGGCCGGGCTGCTGCTGCGCGCCCCGATCGGTGCAGGTGGCGTCGCGGTATTGCTGCAGCACCGGGCGCCCTGGAGTCATCAGGGCGGTACCTGGGCGTTGCCCGGTGGAGCCCGGGACAGCGACGAGACCGCGGTGCACGCCGCGGTACGCGAGGCCGACGAGGAGGCCGGGATCAAGGCGGCCGATATCCAGGTGCGCGCCGAACGGGTCACGGCCGTCGCACCCAGTGGCTGGACCTACACCACCGTGATCGCCGACGCCGGTAAACCGTTGCCCGTCGAGCCCAATATGGAAAGCGTCGAACTGGCCTGGGTCCCGGAACACGAGGTGGACCAGCGGCCGCTGCACGCGGCGTTCGCCGCGGCCTGGCCGGAACTGCGGGTGACGCTTGCGCGAATGGATACCAGTGAATGCCCGCGGGACGATATCGCCGAACTGGCCGCGACCCTGCCGCGCACGATCGATCTGGGTGTGGAGTTCGTCTGGTTGCACGCCGACCCCGAAGGGCCCGGGGAGCGTGCCGTCCTGCTGGATCCGCCGTACCCGGCCGAGGGGACCGATGAGGGCGAGTCGGCGGAGGCGGCGGCAGCGGCAGCGGCAGCCGGTGACCCCGCCGCGGAGCTGGGTACGGCCGTCTCGGCGGAGGCCAGGGTGCTGGGTATTCCGCGGGACCGGGTACTCGGCCCGGAGGCCTGATGGATGCCGCGGGCGAGAACCGGCCGGGCGGCACCGCGGGGGCGGGCGGTTCGGGCGGGAGCCGGCCCTTCGTACTGCTGTCGGTCGCGATGAGTGTCGACGGATATATCGACGACACCACCGACGAGCGGCTGCTGTTGTCGAACGAGGCCGATTTCGACCGGGTGGACGAGCTGCGGGCCTGGTCGGACGCCGTTCTGGTGGGCGCCGAAACCGTGCGGCGCGACAACCCGCGGTTGATCGTGAAGGACGAGAGTCGCCGCCGGGCGCGCGCCGCCGCCGGGAAACCCGAGTACCCCCGCAAGGTTACGGTGACCGCCGCCGGGGATCTGGATCCGGCCGCCCGATTCTGGCATCACGGTACGGCCGAACACCCACCGCTGGTCTACACCACCGGGTCGGGAGCCCAGCGGCTGGCCGAACGACTGACCGCGCCCGCGGAAGTCGTCGCGCTGGGCGCCGAGCTCGAATTCGGAGCCGTGCTCGACGACCTCGCTGCTCGCGGGATCGCGCGGTTGATGGTCGAGGGCGGTGGCCGGATCCACACCGCCTTCCTGGCCGGCGGTCTGGCCGATGAACTCCATCTCGCCATCGGTCCCACCCTGGTAGGCGACCCGCTGGCGCCGCGTTTCCTGCATTCCGCCAGGTTCCCGGGCGGCTCCACCCACCGTATGTCGTTGCTCGGGGTGTCGCAGCTGGGGGATGTGGCAGTGTTGCGTTATCGACCCCAGGAGGCCCGATGCCCGAACCCGACCACCGCGACTGGATGAACCGGGCGATCGAGCTGGCGCGGCGCAGCCCGCCGGTTCCGGGCGCGTTCTCGGTGGGCGCGGTGATCGTCGCCGACGGAATAGAGCTCGCCACCGGTTTCTCCCGGGAAGCCGACCCCAAGAACCACGCCGAGGAAGCCGCGCTGGCGAAACTCGATGCGGGGGATCCGCGGCTACGCCACGCCACCTTGTACAGCACTCTGGAGCCGTGTTCGGAGCGGGCCACCAAGACCAGGTTGCCGTGTACCGACCGCGTGCTGGCAGCCGGTATCCCGGCCGTGGTGATCGCCTGGCGCGAACCGGCGACCTTCGTCGCGAACTGTGTGGGCGTGGAGAAACTGCGGCTGCACGGGGTGCGGGTGCTGGAACTCCCGGAGCTGGCCGAGGCCGCGATGTCGATGAACCGGCACCTGGAGTTGTGAACTATGCCGGGTAGCACGCATCACATCCGGCGTAGGAAATAGCTCGCCGGGTGCCCGGGTTGAATACCGATGTCGGCGTTCGGACAGCCCCGGGCCGCACCCCATTCGTCGCTACGAGCGACCACTCGCCGAGAGGCGCTTGTTGGACGTCGACCTCGAACGACGCCGCCGGGACCACCACCCGGCGGCGTTTCTGTATCCGCTCCCCATCACCGCAGGCAGGTGGACCCGAACAGCGCTTTCAGTTCGCCCATCAGCGCGGGTGAGGGGGCGATCCGGAACTGGGGATCCAGCGCCAGCAGCCGGGGACCCCGGGCGCCGATCAGGTTGATCCGGAGCTCGGTGGCGCCGGGGTGACGCTGCAACGTTTCCCGCAGCGCCCGCACCGACCGCGGTGTGCAGGCGGTGGAGGCCAGGAAGAGCGTCACCGGCCGACCGGACCCGTCGGCGGTCAGCTCCGGATCGCGCACCCGGTCGCCGAGCAGCGACTGACGGCCCTCGCGGATGCTGACCTGTGCACCGACTGCGACGACGGCGTCCTCGACGAGGAGAGCGGCGGCGCCGGCGTAGGCGGCCGGAAAGAACAGGATCTCGATCCCGGCCTCCAGATCCTCGAGGCGCACGATCGCCCAGGCTTCGCCTTTCTTGGTGACACGGCGGTCGACGGCGGCGATGATGCCGGCCACCGTGACCTTGCGCCCGTGTGAAATCCGGCCCTCGGTCAGCGCACTGATCGGGGTATCGCCGACCGTGGCGAGCGCGGTCGCGATCTCGTCGAGGGGGTGGCCGGATACATAGAGTCCGAGCATTTCGCGTTCGTAGCCCAGCCGCTCCCGGGTCTGCCATTCCTGATCGGGCACTGGGATATCGAAAACGCCGGTGTCG
>NZ_JARWOV010000103.1 GCF_029868855.1 Nocardia carnea
CGCGGTGGCGATACTGACCAATGACGGCCTGCTGGCCGTTGCGGGCCTGCTGAATGTGCAAACTCTTCCGCTGGTGCTCGCGGTGGGGCTCTCCTGCCGCCCCCCAACAAAACCCCCCCCCCCCCCCTCCACCACCCCCTCCCCCCCCCCCGCGCCCCCCCCCCCCCCCCGGGGCCCGGTAGCCGTTTCCGATCTCCCCGTCTCACCTCGATCCTGCGCCACGACGTACCCGCCTCGATCGTGGTATTTCTTGTCGCGCTGCCGCTTTCGCTGGGCATCGCGATCGCCTCCGGCGCCCCCGTGGCGGCCGGGCTCATCGCCGCCGTAATCGGCGGCATCGTCGCCGGATCCCTCGGCGGCTCCGCGCTGCAGGTGAGCGGTCCGGCCGCGGGCCTCACCGTGATCGTCGCCGAATCGATCCACCAATTCGGTTGGAAGGTCACCTGTTTCATCGTTGTCGCGGCCGGTGTCCTGCAGATCCTCTTCGGGCTGAGCCGGATCGCCAGGGCGGCGCTGGCCGTGGCTCCGGTGGTGGTGCACGCGATGCTCGCCGGTATCGGTATCACCATCGCGTTGCAGCAGCTGCACGTACTGCTGGGCGGGGAATCCAACAGCACCGCGTGGAACAACATCACCGAGCTTCCCGCGCAACTGCTTTCGCTGCACGGACCCGCGACCTTGCTCGGACTCGTCGTCATCGCCATCATGCTCGGCTGGAAGTACCTGCCCGAACGGGTCCGGGTCGTACCCGGGGCCCTGGCCGCGATCGTGGTGGCCACCGCACTGTCGCTGGTGCTGTCCATGGACGTCAAACGGGTCACCATCGACGGTTCGCTGTTCGACGCGATCGGCCTGCCCGAACTGCCCCGCAGCGACTGGGCCGCGATCGTGGTGATGATCCTGACCTTCGCCCTCATCGCCAGCGTGGAGAGCCTGCTCTCGGCCGTCGCGATCGACAAGATGCATACCGGCCCGCGCGCCGATTTCGATCGGGAGATGATCGGCCAGGGATCGGCGAACGTCCTGTCCGGTCTGCTCGGCGGCCTGCCCGTCACCGGTGTGATCGTGCGCAGTTCCACCAACGTCGCCGCGGGAGCGCGCAGCCGGGCCTCGGCCGTACTGCACGGCGTCTGGCTGCTCGTCTTCTCGGTGGCCCTCGTCTCGCTGGTCGAACAGATCCCGCTGGCCGCACTGGCCGGTCTGCTGATCGTCATCGGCGTGCAGTTGGTGAAACTGGCCCATATCCGGCTCGCCCATCGCACCGGCGATCTGCTCGTCTACGCGGTCACGCTGCTCGCGGTCGTGTTCCTGAACCTGCTCGAAGGTGTGCTCATCGGCCTGGCACTGGCCTTCGCGCTGTTGATCTGGCGCGTGGTGCGGGTCGCGGTCACCGCGGAACCGCTCGGCGGTACCGACCGCTGGCTCATCCGCATCGACGGTTCCTGCACCTTCCTGTCGCTGCCGAAACTGTCCACCACGTTCGCGACGGTGCCGCCGGGCGTCGCGGTCACCGTGGAGATGACCGTCGACTTCCTCGACCACGCCGCCTACGACGCCATCACCGACTGGGCGCGCCAGCACGAGAGCAACGGTGGCACGGTCGATTTCGTCGAGATCGGCGAGGCACGAATGGCACGTGCCGAGGCGGCGCCACCGTCGCGCAGCCTCGGCCGCGTGGTACTCGACGATGTCCTCGGGCCGTGGCGGGTCGACCGCAACGGGTCGGCGGACGGATCCGGCCACAACGGTGATCCACTGGTCACCGGTATCGCCGCCTACCACCGCAGCCACGCGCACCTGATGCGGCCGCATCTCGACGAACTCCGCGACGCACAGGATCCCGACTCGTTCTTCCTCACCTGCTCCGACTCCCGGATCGTGCCCAATGTGATCACCAACAGCGGTCCGGGCGATCTGTTCACCGTGCGCAATGTCGGCAACCTGGTGCCCGAACAGGGGGACGCCTCCGTCGAAGCGGCTCTCGTCTTCGCGCTCGAGAAGCTGAACGTGCGCTCGGTGGTGGTGTGCGGGCACTCCTCCTGCGGGGCGATGGGTGCCCTGCATTCGGGAGAATCCGCCGGCCCCGGAATCGACAACTGGCTCGAACACGGACAGCCGAGCCTGGCCCGCTACCGCGCCGGTCACGCGGTGGGCCGGGCCGCCGAAGCCGTCGGCTTCGGGCCGGTGGAGCAGTTGAGCATGGTCAATATCGCCGTTCAGCTGGAAAATCTGCACCGGCATCCGTCGGTCCGCCGCGCCGTGGCGGAACGCGGGGTCACCGTCTCCGGGTTGTTCTTCGATATCGCCAGCGCCCGCCTCATCCAGGTTCGCGTGGACGGGATAGCGCCGATCGAGAACGACGGTGTGCTGGAACAGTTACACCGCGAACCGGCCTCGGCCGGCAAGTAACACTCGGCGTAGTAGCGAGGCCGGGACTTTTCCGCACAGCGGCGAAGTCCCGGCTTCCGGCCGCCACGGGACCGGTACTGCACGTCGGGGCTCGGGGCGTCGGGCCTCGTTAGGCTGGATTCGTGGAGAACTCTTCCGATACTGCGGTCGGGCGGGGCGCCGGGAGCGCCGAGGCCGCATCGACGCCGGGCACCGAGTCGGCTGCGCGAGACGACGGCGGGCCGGAACGGTCGGGGCCTGCCTTCTGGCGCGCCTTCCGCGGACGAATCGCCGGGCGGCCTACGCTCGAGCTGGTCTACCGGGTCGGGGTGGCTGTGGTCGGCACGGTGGTGCTGGTGGTCGGCGTGATCACCATTCCGTTCCCCGGGCCCGGTTGGGCACTGGTATTCGCCGGTATCGGCATCCTCGCCACCGAATTCGCGGTGGCGCGGCGCGCGCTGGTCTGGTTGCGGGACAGATACCGGCGCGGTATGGCCTGGTATATCTCCCGCGGGCCGTTGATGCAGGTGCTGGCGTTCCTGGCGACCTGTGTGGTGGTTGTGGCCACGCTGTGGGTACTCGGTACGTTCGGATTGGTCGGCGGCTGGATCGGAGTCGAATGGCAGTGGTTGCACAGTCCCTTGATGTCGTGAAGGCGGCGCCGGGGGAGATGCTGGCGGACGAATCGTGGCTGGCCGCCCGGATCGCGGAGCTCAACGCGTCCTGGCGTACCGATTCGATGCGGGTGGGCGCCACCCTGTGGTGGTGTATGACCGCTTCGGCGCTGGTCGAGCCGGTGGTACGGGCGCTGGTCCGGAAGACGCCGATCCCGCCGCCCACGCTGGACCGGCTGGAACTGTCGTTACGCCCCGACGGCACGGTCGAGAAGACACGAATCCTCGATGCCGATGCCGATGCCGATGCCGATGCCGCCGGACGAACCGAGGTGTGCGCCGAGGACTCTCCGGACTTCGGTGCAGTCCCGGGCGCGCTGCGTGCGACCCTCTCCACCGTGATCGATCGGATCGCCGCTGTCTCCGGAGTGCGTGAGCCGGCGCTGTGGGCCGTTGTCACCGATGTCGTCGCCAGCTGGGCGGTCGACGCTCGGGCACCGCAGATCGGGCGGCGGCTGGCCGCCGAGATCGGGCCGGCCCTGCCCGCGCCGCGGTTCGTCGATATCGCCGGCCGGGCATTCGTGCGGCGCGCCTCATGCTGCCTGGTCTACGAGGCCCCGGGCTGTGAGAAATGTGTCAGCTGTCCCAAGCGCCCACCCGCCGAGCGCGAAGCCCTGCTCGAGGACTACGCACGGCGCTCCTGACGTCTGAGCTCTCGGCACCGGGCGACGCCCATGAAACCGAGCGGTACACGGTGAACCGCGGCCCCCTCGATGGATGATTCGGCCACCTGTCCGGGCGGCCCCGCTCGTGGCCTCGCTGGTTCTCGCTTCCGGTCGGCCGGTCACCGTGTATTTCACGGCGCATGCCGTTCGCCCGGCATCCACGACCTCGGGACGTGGCCGTCGACGACGAAGACCGGCGGCGGACGGCGGGCTGCGCAGGCCCCGCAGTCCGTCCCGTCCGGTCCATCGACACGCGTCCGGGTGTGTCCCGATAGCATGGTCGCGGCCGGGCACTGCCCGGTTACCGATCGACGGACGAGCCGCCACCGAACCGGAGTAGCCGGGGGTGGCGCGGTCCGTCCGAAGCCGAGCGAGCCGGAGCGGATCCGGCCGCGGAAACCCGAGGAGAGCGCCACCGTGACCACCACAGCCCCCCGCAGCCCAGTCACCCCCGTCCGGGTGCCGGCCGG
This sequence comes from Nocardia carnea, assembly GCF_029868855.1. GTDB lineage: Bacteria > Actinomycetota > Actinomycetes > Mycobacteriales > Mycobacteriaceae > Nocardia > Nocardia carnea_A. The sequence continues at coordinate 4,198 of NZ_JARWOV010000103.1, forward strand.
GACTACGGCGGGCGCCGCGGTTCGTGAGGCGGGTTTGCCGACCAAGGGCCCGGAGACCGTGGTGGTCGTCCGGGACGCCGCGGGTGATCTGAAGGATCTCTCCTGGGCGCCGGAACTCGATACCGAGGTCATCCCGGTCGCCGCGAACACCGAGGACGGCCGCAGCGTGATCCGGCATTCGGCCGCGCATGTGCTCGCCCAGGCGGTGCAGCAGGAGTTCCCCGAGGCGGTGCTGGGCATCGGCCCGCCCATCAAGGACGGCTTCTACTACGACTTCCGGGTCGACCGGCCCTTCACTCCCGAGGATCTGGCGAAGCTGGAAACCCGGATGAAGAAGATCGTCAAGGGCGCGCAGCGCTTCTCCCGGCGGGTGGTCGAGGTGGACCAGGCGCGTATCGAGTTGGCGAAGGAGCCGTTCAAACTCGAATTGATCGGGGACAAATCCGGGATCGACGATCCGGAGATCATGGAGGTCGGCGGTAACGAGCTGACCATCTACGACAATCTCGATCCGCGCAGCGGCGAACGGATCTGGGGCGATCTGTGCCGGGGTCCGCATATCCCCACCACGAAATTCATTCCGGCGTTCAAACTGACCCGCAGTTCCGCTGCCTACTGGCGCGGCGACCAGAACCGCGAAGGCCTGCAACGGATCTACGGCACCGCCTGGGAATCCGCGGAGGCCCAGGACGACTACCTGACCATGCTCGCCGAGGCCGAGAAGCGCGATCACCGCAAACTCGGTGCCGAACTGGACCTCTTCTCCTTCCCCGACGAGCTCGGTTCCGGCCTGCCGGTGTTCCATCCGAAGGGCGGCATCATCCGCAAGGAGATGGAGGACTACTCACGCCGGCAGCATGTCGAAGCGGGCTACGAATTCGTCAACACTCCGCATATCACCAAGGCACATCTGTTCGAGACCTCCAAACATCTCGAGTGGTATGCCGAGGGCATGTACCCGCCCATGCATCTGGACGCCGAACTCAACGAGGACGGCACCGTTCGTAAGCCGGGGCAGGACTACTACCTCAAACCGATGAACTGCCCGATGCACAACCTGATCTACCGGTCGCGCGGCCGGTCGTATCGGGAACTGCCGCTGCGGTTGTTCGAATTCGGTTCGGTGTACCGGTACGAGAAATCCGGTGTGGTGCACGGCCTTACCCGGGCCCGCGGTTTCACTCAGGACGACGCGCATATCTACTGCACCCAGGAACAGGTCGTCGAGGAACTGACCGGCACCTTGCGGTTCGTGCTGGACCTGCTGAAGGCCTACGGCCTCGACGATTTCTACCTGGAACTGTCCACCAAGGATCCGGAGAAGTACGTCGGCTCCGACGAACTGTGGGACGAGGCGACCGAGACCCTGCGCCAGGTCGGGGTGGCCTCCGGGCTGGAACTCGTCCCGGATCCGGGCGGCGCCGCGTTCTACGGCCCGAAGATCTCGGTGCAGACCCGGGATGCGCTGGGCCGCAACTGGCAGATGTCGACCATCCAGCTCGACTTCTTCGAACCCGGCCTGTTCGAACTCGAATACACCGCCTCCGACGGCACCAAGAAACAGCCGGTGATGATCCACCGCGCGCTGTTCGGGTCGATCGAGCGCTTCTTCGGAGTACTCACCGAGCATTACGCGGGTGCCTTCCCGGCCTGGCTGGCGCCGGTGCAGGTGGTGGGGATCCCGGTCGCCGACACCTTCGTCGAACACCTCGACGGTGTGGTCGCACAACTGCGGTCGGCCGGTGTCCGCGCGGAGGTGGACCGCGGTGACGACCGCATGCAGAAGAAGATCTTCAACCACACCGCGCAGAAGGTGCCGTTCATGCTGCTGGCCGGCGCGCGAGATGTGGAAGCGGGTGCGGTGAGCTTCCGATTCCGCGACGGGACCCAGGTCAACGGGGTGCCGGTGGCCGATGCGGTACGAGTGGTCGTGGACTGGGTGCAGCGCCGGGACAACACCTCACCCACCGCGGATTCGGTTCGTCCCCTGGTGGACGGTGCGGGCGGTGCGCCGGAGTGATACCGGGTCCGCCCGGGCGGGGAAAGGGTATGGATTATGAGTGAGCGCACGGTGCCGGACGGTCTGACCGGATCGGAAGCCGCTGCGGCCGAGCGGGCCGAGGAGATCGTGGACCGCGGTGCGGGCGAACCGGACCGGTTGCAGCGGTTGTGGACGCCGTACCGGATGTCCTATATCGCGGAGGCCGCCACCTCGGCGCCCAAGGGCGCCACCGGCCATCCCTTCACCGATATCCCCACCATGTCCGATGAGGACGGGCTGGTCGTGGCCCGCGGTGAGCAGGTGTACGCGGTGCTGAACCTGTACCCCTACAACCCCGGGCACATGATGGTGGTGCCGTATCGCCGGGTGGCGAATCTGGAGGATCTCACCGCCGCCGAGGCCGCGGAACTCATGGAGTTCACCCAGCGTGCCATCCGGACGATGAAGAAGGTGTCGCGCCCGCACGGGTTCAATGTGGGGCTCAATCTGGGCGGGGTCGCCGGCGGTTCCCTCGCCGACCACCTGCATCAGCACATCGTGCCCCGCTGGGGCGGGGATGCCAATTTCATCACCGTGATCGGTGGAGCGAAGGTTATGCCGCAGTTGCTCCGCGAAACCCGGGCCCTGCTGGCGGCGGCCTGGGAGGAGGCGTAGGTGCTGAGCATCTTCGGGCGGGCGACCTTCGCCAAGGCCACCGCGCCGCTCGGTAGAGCGCTGGTGAGTACCGGGCTCACTCCGGACGCCGTCACGCTGATCGGTACCGCTGCCTCGATCGCGGCCGCCGTCACCCTGTTCCCTACCGGACATCTGTTCTGGGGGACCATGGTGATCTGGCTGTTCGTCATGTTCGACATGCTCGACGGGGCGATGGCCCGGGCACGTGGCGGCGGAACCCGCTACGGCGCCGTTCTCGACGCCACCTGCGACCGGGTGGCCGACGGGGCGATCTTCGGGGGGCTGGCCTGGTGGGCGGTGTACCACGAGCAGAGCAAACCGCTGTTCGTCGCGACCCTCGTGGTGCTGGTGACCTCGCAGGTCATCTCGTATGCCAAGGCGCGCGCCGAGGCCAGCGGGCTGTCCGCCGACGGCGGGCTCATCGAGCGGCCGGACCGGCTGGTGATCGTGCTCGTCGGCGCCGGACTGACCGGTATCGGCGGCCACTGGGGCATCGAATGGCTGACCTGGGCGGTCCATGTGGCCATGTGGATCCTGGCCGTGCTCAGTATCGTCACCGTCGCCCAGCGGGTGCTGGCGGTACGTAATTCGCCGGGAGCCCGCGAGATCCTGGGCACGTCGAATTCGGGAACGGAGCAGCCGTCGTGAGTGGGTGGCGGGCGAAGCTGAGCGACCGCGGTTATGCCGCCGGCTGGCGTCTGGTGCGGGCCCTGCCCGAACCTGCGGCGCGCGCTGTATTCGACCGCGGTGCCGATTTCGCGGCGCGTAAAGGCGGGCCCGCGCAGTTGCGGCGTAATCTCGCCCGTGTGCTCGGGACGGTGCCGGAAGCGGTACCCGACGAACTCGTGCGGGCGAGTATGCGCTCCTACGCCAGGTACTGGCGGGAAGCGTTCCGGTTACCGTCCATGGACCACCGGGATCTGGTGGAATCCGGCCGGATCGTCGTCCAGGGCCGCGAGCATCTCGATGCCGCGCTGGCCCGGGGCCGGGGTGTGGTGTTCGTGCTGCCGCATTCGGGGAACTGGGATATGGCCGGGACCTGGCTGGTGCAGAACTACGGAACCTTCACCACCGTCGCCGAACGGCTGAAACCGGAATCGTTGTTCGAGCGATTCGTCGCCTACCGGGAAAGTCTCGGTTTCGAAGTGTTCCCGCTGACCGGCGGCGAACAACCGCCGTTCACCGCGCTGGCGCAGCGGCTGCGGGCGAACCAGGTGGTGTGCCTGATGGGGGAACGCGATCTGACCGGGCGCGGAATCCCGGTGACCTTCTTCGGTGAACGCACCTGGATGCCCGCGGGTTCGGCGAAACTCGCCGTCGAAACCGGTGCCGCGCTGATGCCGGTGCACGTCTGGTTCACCGTCGACGACACCGGCCGCGAAGGCTGGGTGGTGCGCACACAGGAACCTCTCGACGTCTCCGCCGGTGTCGCCGCCGCGACCCAGGCGCTGGCCGATTGTTTCGCCGCAGGTATCGCCGACCACCCCGCCGACTGGCATATGTTGCAGCCGCTGTGGGAAACGGATCTGTCCGAAGCCCGGCTGGACCGGATCGCCGCCGAACAGGCGCGGCGCGGCAGCAGGCAGGTCGGCTCCGGGGAAGAATTCGCCCGATGAAGATCGGCATGGTCTGCCCCTACTCGTTCGATGTTCCGGGGGGCGTGCAGGCGCATGTGGTGGAACTGGCGCAGGTCTTCCGGGAGCGCGGGCACAAGGTGAGTGTGCTGGCGCCCGCGTCGGACGATACCGAACTACCCGATTTCGTGGTTTCGGCCGGACGTGCCGTCGCCATCCCGTACAACGGGTCGGTGGCCCGGTTGTCGTTCGGACCCACGGCGTACACGCGGATCCGGAAGTGGATCGAGGGCAACGATTTCGATGTCCTGCACATCCACGAACCGAACGCGCCGAGTCTGTCCATGCTGGCGCTGAAGATCGCCGAGGGTCCGATCGTGGCCACCTTCCACACCTCCACCACCAAATCGCTGATACTGGCCACTTTCCAAGGTGTCCTCCGGCCGTATCACGAGAAGATCAGCGGGCGGATCGCGGTGTCGGAACTGGCCCGGCGCTGGCAGGTCGAGGCGCTCGGCTCGGATGCGGTGGAGATTCCGAACGGTGTCGATGTGCAGGCGTTCAGCCGGGCACCGCTGCTACCCGGCTATCCGCGGGCCGGGAAGACCGTACTGTTCCTCGGCCGCTACGACGAGCCCCGCAAGGGGATGCAGGTACTGCTGGGTGCGCTACCGGCCCTGGTCGACCGGCATCCGCATGTCGAGATCCTGGTCGTGGGCCGTGGTGACGAGGAGCGCCTGCGCCGGGAGGCCGGACCGCTCGCTCGGCACCTGCGCTTCCTCGGGCAGGTGTCCGATACGGAGAAGGCTTCGGCCATGCGGAGCGCGGACGTCTATGTGGCGCCGAACCTCGGCGGGGAGAGTTTCGGCATCATCCTGATCGAGGCCATGGCCGCCGGGACCGCGGTGGTCGCCAGCGAACTGGACGCGTTCCGGCGGGTCCTGCGCGACGGCGCGGCCGGTGTACTGGTCCCGACCGGTGATTCCGCAGCCCTGGCCGGTGCACTCGACGAACTGCTCACCGACGATATCCGCCGGGCGGAACTGGTGCGTACCGCGACGCAGGTGGTCGGGTCCTACGACTGGCCGGTGGTGGCCGAACAGATCCTGCGCGTCTACGAAACCGTGGTGGTCGGCGATCTGCGGGTCCGGGTGGCCGAATGATCACCTTCTCCGCGACCACCGTCCTGGTTCTCGCGCTGGTCGCCGCCCTCGTCGTGGCGCTGGGGGTCTGGGCGTATTCCACGGCGAACCGCCTGGACCGTCTCCACGTGCGCACCGACCTCGCCTGGCATGCGCTCGACGGGGCACTGGCACGCCGGGCCGTGGTGGCGCGCGCGGTCGCGGTATCCCTGCGCGGACCCGCCCCGCCCGATTCCGCCGCCGACCCGAAACCCGCCGAACTCGCCCGCCGCCTGACCGTCCTGGCCGACCGGGCCGAACGCACCGGCCGCGAGGACCGCGAGGCGGTGGAGAACCAGCTGGCCGTCACCCTGTCGGCCGTCGATATCGCCCGGCTGCCCCCGCAGCAGGTGGCCGAACTCGCCGATGCCGAAGCCCGGGTGCTCATCGCCCGCCGGTTCCACAACGACGCCGTCCGCGACACCCTCGCACTGCGCACCCGCCGCCCGGTGCGCTGGTTGCGCCTGGGCGGCACCGCACCCGTGCCCACCTATTTCGAGATCGCGGAACGCGCCACCCCGGCGGCGGCGACCGGCCTGGACGTCGACACCACCCGGGTCTCGGCCCGGGTCGCCATCCTGGACGAGCAGGACCGGATCCTGCTCATGCGCGGCCACGATCCGATGCTCCCGGAAGTGTCGTTCTGGTTCACCGTCGGCGGCGGTGTGGAATCGGGGGAGAGCCTGCGCGCGGCGGCGGTCCGGGAACTCCACGAGGAAACCGGGTACACGGCCGACCCGGCCGCTCTCCGCGGGCCGCTCTGGCGCCGGGTGGCGGTTTTCCCGTTCAACGGCGACCTGATCCGCTCCGAAGAACTCTTCTTCGCCCTGCGGGTCACCGAGTTCGCGCCCGAACCAGCCAACCTGACCTACGTCGAACAGCGCTCGATCACCGGTAGCCGCTGGTGCGGTCCGGCCGATATCCGGGCCTTGGACGCCGCCGGGGAAACGGTGTATCCCTACGACCTCGATGAGCTGCTGCCCGAAGCGGCCCGGGCGGCCGACGCCGAGATCGACCCTGAGGTGCGGTCGATCCGTTAGTGCCGACCGTCCAGCCGTGACGGCGACTGCATGAGGCTTCACGGTCGAGCCTCGCACTGCACCGCGAACCCGCGACAACGCCGATCCCCGCCGGACCGAAACACTGAAATCGGTTGACGGCCCCGCCGAACGCCCGGTGGGGCGTGAAATTCGGCGAGGCCGTGTACGGGGTCGGACCGGAGGGCCGAACGTCCGCACCGGCGCGCCGAGAGAACTGTGACGGGACTCACTCGGCGTGATAACGTCAGCGCAGTTTGGCGCACCGAGGTTGTGTCGATTCGGTGTGTGGAGGTGAAGAAGTGTCCTACATCCTGTTCGATTACCTGCTGCCGATTCTCGGACCCAGCGCCGCTGAGTACTGGGCGAAGTTGCTGGTGGTCAACCCGATCTGAGTCGGTTTCTCATGCCCCGCCGGGCCGGTGTCGCACCGGTCCGGCGGTGTTTTGTCCGGTCCAGTTTCCGGGGTGGTGTGCATAACACCAGGTCGTGATCAGTCCAGTGTGCTCGGACTGGATATGAAGGCCGTTTCGGGGCGCACCTAGAATCGTGGTGTTCATCGACGATTTCCCCTGCACCGGACACAGGAGCTGCCGTGACCACGCCCGAGACCGCCCAGACCACCGAAGCGACCCGCGAGGCCGGTACCGCCCGCGTGAAGCGCGGTATGGCCGAGATGCTCAAGGGCGGGGTGATCATGGATGTGGTCACCCCGGACCAGGCCAAGATCGCCGAGGATGCCGGTGCCGTCGCGGTGATGGCGCTCGAGCGGGTACCCGCCGATATCCGCGCCCAGGGCGGCGTCTCCCGGATGAGCGATCCGGACATGATCGACGGGATCATCGAGGCCGTCTCCATCCCGGTGATGGCCAAGGCACGGATCGGGCATTTCGTGGAAGCGCAGGTGCTGCAGAGCCTCGGAGTCGACTACATCGACGAATCCGAGGTGCTCACCCCGGCCGATTACGCCAATCACATCGATAAATGGCAGTTCACCGTCCCGTTCGTCTGTGGTGCCACCAATCTCGGTGAGGCGCTGCGCCGGATCACCGAGGGCGCGGCGATGATCCGCTCCAAGGGTGAGGCCGGCACCGGTGACGTTTCCAACGCCACCACCCATATGCGGCAGATCCGCCAGGAGATCGCCCGGCTCGGCTCCCTGCCGGCCGACGAACTCTATGTCGCCGCCAAGGAGTTGCAGGCGCCCTACGAGCTGGTCCGCGAAGTCGCCGAAACCGGGAAACTGCCGGTGGTGCTGTTCACCGCGGGCGGTATCGCCACCCCCGCCGATGCCGCGATGATGATGCAGCTCGGCGCCGAAGGCGTATTCGTGGGTTCGGGCATCTTCAAGTCCGGTAACCCCGAACAGCGTGCGAGCGCCATCGTGAAGGCCACCACCTTCTACGACGACCCCGATGTGCTGGCCAAGGTTTGCCGCGGCCTCGGTGAGGCGATGGTGGGTATCAACGTCGAGGAGATCGCCCAGCCGCACCGTCTCGCCGAACGCGGCTGGTAACGGTCGCATTCTCCGCTGCTCCGCCTCGGAGCCCGGCATGCAGGCGTGAGCGCCGGTGTCCTCCTGGATGCCGGTGACGGCCGACGAGGGACGTGCGCCGATGTCTCGTGTACCGGCGCACGTCCCCGGCTCCGATGGAAAGTACCCGTACCCGAAGGGCAATAGCTCCGGTGCGGGCCTTGTGCGTGGGCCTACTCGTTCTCGGCGATGCTCTTCATCGCCTTCCATCCGTGCGTGACGCCGCCACCGGCGCGCAGGGCGGCG
>NZ_JARWOV010000104.1 GCF_029868855.1 Nocardia carnea
GCGGCATACAGCGCCGACGAGGATGTGCCCGTGTGCTGGATCGCCCTGCGGTTCGGCCGCCTTTTCAACGGCTACGCGGATATCCTCCGTATCCAGAACGGCACCCTGCTCACCCCCGATATGGGCGGAAGTGCGCTGACATCGCGGTTACAGCTGATCGATATGGCAGGGCTCACCCATACTCGGATGGCAGATATCATCGCCGGCAACGACCGAACCACCTTCGGCGACTACGTATTCGAGGAGCTGCGGCCCACCTTCATCCATACGCACGGCCCGTGGCTGGAGAACAACATCACCAGCGACGCCCGCGTCATGCGCGACTACTACGTGTTACAACGCTCCGAGGACCCCACAGTGCCGGATGAGGACTGGGTCCGCAAAGACGTTGTGCACGGTCAGCACCAGCTCGGGCAGCTCCGCGACTACGCGGCCACGGCTATCCCACCGCTTGTAGAGAAGCAGCAGACTGTGGGCTGCGGACCCACGCTGCATCCGGGCGAAACCCTCGTCGGCTGACCTGCTATCCGGTTCCGCGCATGTCTTGCGCAGCCGGCCGGATCTTTACCGGTTGATCGAGGGTTACCTTGCGGCCGGGCTCAGCAAGTTCCTGGTGGTGCCCGCGGGTGGCGTGCCGTCGGACGGTTTACTGGATCGTTTCGGTACCGAGGTGCTGCCGCCGGAGTGGTATCGGTCCGGGACTCCGCGACAAGACCAAACTGTATTCCCAGAACTGATAAGCCAGAACAGCAGCGTTGCCCGGCACGAGTTCGAGAAGGATATGAACTACAGGTCTGTTCCGGTATGTGCGTGACTGTCTCGTATGCGCAAATCATCAAGCGGCGAAGGCTATTTCGGTAATGGATCCTTCCGGGTATGCGATCATCCACACGATCGATCTGCACTTCGAACACAGATAGGGCATACACAATGAAATTCGCCAAAATCGCCGCAACGGCGTTGCTTTCCACCGCGGCCGTCGGCGTCATGGCCGGTACGGCACACGGTGAGGCGAATATGGCGCATCCGGTAGCCGGGAAAGTGGACGGGAATGTGGGGTACTCGATGGCGTGGTCGCCCGACCGCTCCAGCGCAACCACCACTCTGACATCGGGCAATTTCGAGGTTACTGCGGATTCGGTCGAGGTCGTCGCAGCCGACGGCGAAGTGCTGGAACAGGTACCGCTGGTGTACCAGGTCGCGGGTCAGCAGGTCCGTCTCGATGCACGAGTGGACGCGGCCGGAACCTCCTTGACCATCGACCGTCCCGCAGCCGCCGCGAACGGTGCGCCGGCGCCCGCACCGCTGAAGGATATCGCCAGTAACGACACGCTCATCCTGGGCGCGGCAATCGGCTGTGGGATCGGTGCCCTGGTCGGGCTCATCTTCCTGGTCGTGGGCGCCCTGCCCGGCTGCCTCATCGGTGCCATCGTCAACGGCGGCCTGGTGATGAACGGCCAGGGGATTCTGCCGCCTAGGTAATCGAGCCTGCCGGGCGGTACCGCCCGAACCGGGCTGCGACACGCGGTTGCGCTGAGTGCAGGCGTGTGGTGTACGTACCTCGGTGTCAGAGATGCCCTCGCCGATCCGAGTCGGCGAGGGCATCACCAGGACTTCGGGCGGTCAGATCACCGGAGCTGCGTCTCGACGGCTTCGATGATGCGGACGCACATGACGGCGTCCACCGAGCCAACTCGCCGCCCGCGCCCAGTATGTGATCTGGCAGCGTATATGCACGGGGTGGTACATGTGCTAAACATGGTACATGTCGATGAAACGGACGAATGTCTATGCTGATGCCGACGACCTCGCCCTGATCAAAGAGGCAGCCAGGCGGCGTGGCAGATCCGAGGCCGAGATCATCCGCGAGGGCATACACCTGGCGGCGTTGTCGTATCGGGTCTGGGATGATCCGGACGAATGGCCGAAGGTCTCCGGTGGCGGCGAGCCGGCGACCAAAGAGGAGATTCGGCGGGCAGTGGCAGACGGTCAGTGCTAGTCGTCGCCGACACCTCCGGTTTGCTCGCGGCATTCGACCGGGACTCTCCGGATTCCAGCGCTTGTGAAGAGGTACTGCGTGAGGCCGGAACGGTCGTAGTGTCGCCCATGGTTCTGACCGAACTCGATCATTTGACTCGTCGCAGGTTCGGGAGATCTCAACGCGTCGTGGTGATGAACTTCGTGTTTTCCCAAGTCGACCGCATGCGCTTTCTCGTCCCAGACACCGGCCGTGATGTTCTCGGCGTAGCCAGAGAAGTACAGCGACGCTACGCCGGCCTTGATCTCGACTTGGCGGATGCGGTCAACGTGACCCTCGCGGCCGAGTTCCGCACCACGGACATACTCACACTGGACCGGCGTGACTTCCGTGCTATCCGGCCGCTCGTGGCCGCAGAAGCGTTCCGGTTACTTCCCGACGACCGTTGACGCCCAATGCGGAGACATATGCGGCGAGAGCCACGACCGCCGCGTACACCGCGTAACGGCTGATGCCCTCGCCGACCACAGGTCGGCGAGGGCATCAGCGGGACTTGGGCGGTTCACCCGGTTACCGCGTGCACCGCTCTGGATCAGATCACCGGAGCCGGGCTTCGATGATGCGGGGGCGCAGTTCGGCGGCGCGGATGATGGCGTCCACCGAGCTGACCTCGACGGCGCGCTGGATGCTGTGGACACCCTCAGTCCAAGGCGGATTCGCGACGCCATTTGCCGGGCCGCCGCCAGCACGGGCGGGGTGGGGGCCGCCGCACACCCTGCTCGTATGCCGCTTACTGGCTACTGACCTACCCCGCACCATGCAGCGAATCCGCGCAGACTCTCTGTGCTCCGCGCTTCCTGCCGGGCCAGCACCCGTACGGTCTCGTGCACCATCGGGTGGTACCGGGTCTGTATCGGCGCGATCTTCCGCGCGGTGTTCAGTGCTTCCAATGTTTTGGTCCGGTCACCGTGCAGCAGGAACGCGCGGGCGAGGTCGATATACATGTGCCCGGCGCGGGACTTCGGAGTGTTGGCCGGGAGTACCAGCTTTTCGGCGCGCTTGATCGCTTCGGTCCCGTCGAGCATTTCCACGGCCAGGCCGACCGACCAGATGTCCGCGTTCGCCCTGCCGAAATTCATCACCGGGTCGTGAAAGTCGGGGGTTCCTACCAGTGCGGCTGTCGACTGGGCTTCTGCCAGATGGGCATCTGCCGCATCTCGGTTTCCTGATCGGGCTGCGGCCAGGCCGGACTGCAGGTGCAGGGTTCCCCAGGCGATCCGGCTTTCGATGTCGGTTCCATCGATTTCCGACTCGAGGTCACGGCGGCACTGGTCCAGGTAGGCCGCGGCGGTATTCCAGTCACCCGCCGAGGTCAGCACAGACGACCGATGGAACTGTGCGCAGGCTGCCCACAGTCGCGACCCGGCCTGCGATGCCGCCCATGCCAACCGCTCGACTGCCAGCGTGGCCAGATCGGTGTATCCGAGTTTGTGCGCCAGACTCCGGGACGAGGTGTACAGCTCGCAAAGCAGGAGGAAAGCTTTTTCGCGCTCTCTGCCCTGCATGCCGTGAACCAGGGCGCGAACCTCCGACAGCAGGGCGGGCAGCTCGCTGGACAGCCGGTAGAAGTTGGTTTCTCGCCGATGCTTTCGTATCCGTTCGACGTCCGCTGTAATCACCTCGAACGGGCGGGTTTCGATTCCTGGTGCTGGTAGATCGTGGGCTGCGAGTTCGACACGGATTACTGCGATACCTGAGGCAACGTCGCTCTGCTCGGTGGTGATCCGCGGATACGGCTGCCCCAGCAACTCGGCCGGCGCCACCTTCAGGGCGCGTGCGCACGACGATACGAATGCCGCGCTGGCTGGGGCACGTCCCTGCTCGACCGCTCGGACGAGCGACACCGAGATGTGCGCTTCCGTGGCAAGTCGCGGCTGCGACCACCCGTTGAGCTTCCGCATCTCCGCTACCCGTTGGCCGACACCGATCTGTGTGCTCATGGCTCCCCATCCTGTGCTGCCGCCTGCCACCAGCATGACAAAAAGGCTTGGTAGTTCACAGGGCCCGCTCGGTTGAACCTGAAACCCGGCCTCGGGGCGGGTCGAGCAAACGCCCGCTCCGGCGCCATCCACATACCAGGACCGAGGATAGGGGAGTGTCATGAACAGCGAACTGCCGACCAGAGACCGAGGCGCGACCGATATTCCCGGTGGCGCAGCATGGACGCCTCCTACGACTCTTGTCCAGCTAGAGCACCTGCTGAAGCTCATCCGGCAGTGGGCAGAGACCGCCGAGAAGTGTCATGCCTGACGGACAACTCCTGCCTGCTGCGGTCGCGCTGATCCGGCTGGACATTCCGGACCCCGGAATCGACCTGCACGAACTCGCCGAAAGACACGGATACCGGCTGGTGTATACGGTCAATACCGACACCGTCCCTCGGCTCGCCGGCAATGCGCTCGCCAGACACGCCGCCGAGGCTGGTGCGGAAGCGGTCGTGGTGCCGAGCTTCGAGCACGCCTATGACCTGCGCCATCTCATCACCGGAAACGCCGCGTTGATCACGCCGATGCAGCTCTATCCCCGCGGATACCGCTGGCCCAGCACGGATCCTGAGCGGGGGCGAGCCTGATGTCGGCCGACAGCACACTCCTCCTATTGGTGCTGTCGCTGGACGGGCTCACGACCTTGTTATGTCGGCCGGGCGACTACCCATGAGCGCTCGGTCTGCAGGAATCGAGCGAGACGCGCGGGAAGCTGCGGGTCGACTAGCAATTTCACGCCGCGCTGACCGGTGCGACTGTATGTCCGCCTGCCACCAGGGCACCGAACTCGAGAGCCGCGAGCAGATCATCGGGCTCGAGGTCCGGATAGTCTTCGAGGATCTCTTCGGAACTCATCTCCGACGCCATCAGCTCGAGAATGTTCTGGACCGGTATCCGCAGGCCACGCACCACGGGTTGACCATGGCAGATCTGCGGATCGGAGGTAATTCGCTCGAGGCGTGACATGGGTCAATGGTAGCCGCGATTACACGCGCACCACGGCATGGTTTCCTGTTCGGTCACACCCGACCGACCTGGAGGGTCGATCGCCGCCTACCGGATTGTCGCCGTCAGCCGTGGCTGATAGGTGCTCGGCCGACACTGCCGATATACCTCGATAACGGACGATGCCCCGCCGACTTGGGTCGGCGAGGGCATCAGCAGAGCTCGACTGGTGCACCCCGCCTACCGGGTGCACCGCTCGGTCAGATCATCGGAGCCGGGCCGCGATGGCTTCGATGATGCGGGGGCGCAGTTCTGCGGCGCGGATGATGGCGTCCACCGAACCGACCTCGACGGCACGCTGGATGCTGTGCACGCCGTCGAATTCCGCGGCGACCTCACCCAGCTTCTCCGCGCGGACCGAGGAGCGGAGTTCGTCGAGTTCGGCGGTGAGGGCGGCGCGTTCGGTGCCGCCCGCGTTCGCCGCGCGCTGCTCCAGATCCCGGACCCGGGCGTCGGTGGCGGTGCGTTTGCCCACCTCGCCCGCGAACACCACGGCCGCGGCGGGAGCGCCGCCGAGGACCGAGGCGAAGGAGCCTTCGATGGCCAGAACCGTCATATTCGGGTTCAGGGCCTTCGAAAACACCACGAAGGCGCCACCGTGGTAGCGGGAGATCACGCAGAACACGATCGGGCCGTCGAAATTGACGATGGCGCGGCCGATTTCGGCGCCGTACTCGAGTTGCAGTTTGCGCATCGATTCCGGTGAACCGTCGAACCCGGACAGGTTCGCGAGCACGACCAGCGGTCGGTTACCGCTGGCCGCGTTGATCGCCCGTGCGGCCTTCTTCGACGACTGCGGGAACAGGGTGCCCGCGGTGTAGGTGTCAGGGCCGTCGGTGGCCGGGAATCCCCGCCGCGGGATGTTCTGGGATTCGATACCCAGCAGGCATACCGGTATACCGCCCAGGTGCACGTCCTGCACGACCGCGGTTTCGGCGTCGGCCATCCCGGCCCAGCGTTCGAGAACGTCGTGGTCCTGATCGGACAGTGCCCGCATGACGGTCCGGATATCGAACGGCTTCTTGCGGTCCGGGTTGGCGGTGGGAGAGAAGATCTCGCCGACGGTGGTGAAACCGCTGTCCGCCAGCACATGCGGGAAATCCGAGATATCGCGATCCACCGGGTCGGTGGTGGTTGCCCGCCGCGGGGACTGCTCCCCGGGTGCGACGTAGGTGTGATCGTAATGCGACATCAGGACACCGCGGGCGGCGGTGAGGTTCGGCGCCCAATACTGCGCCTGGCCGTTCGGGCCCATCACCCGGTCGTAGCCGCCGATCCCGAAGTTGTCCTCGGCGGATACGCCGCCGGAGAAGTCCAGCGACTGTTTACCGGTGAGCACCATGGCCGAATCCGGGGTCATCACCAGAATGCCCTTGGTGTGCATGAGCATGGTGGCCTCGGCGTTCCAGTACGGCTGGGCGCCGACATTGATACCCGCCACCACGATATTGATCTCGCGGCCGTCCTGGGTGAATTCGACGATGCGTTTGAGCGCCGCCGCCACCCAGTCCATGTTCTCGGTACCGGAGGTCATCGAGATCCGGGCGCCGGAGGACAGCGCGTACCACTCCAGCGGTACCTGCATACGGTCGGCCAGATCGAGTGCGGCGATGATCCGGCGGCATTCCGGTTCCGAGAGCGCGCCCAGCGATTTCGTGGGATCGCCGAGCAGCACCACGCGGGTGATGCCCTCGGGGTACCGGTCGGTCGGGGTGGTCACCACACCGGCCACGATCGCCGCGGTGTTGCGGCCCTTCGGCCGGTCGACCGGGACCAGCGTGTGGTCGGCGTCGAGATCGTATTCGGTGAAATCGCCGAGCAGATCGGTCAATTCGTACGGGTATACGGCGTTGCGGCCGGCGGCCCGGAGCACCTTCTGGCGGTATTCGTCCAGCGGCTCCACCGGTTCGTCCGACCGCTCACCGACGACGACCTGCGTGCCGCCGATCGCGTCGAAGGTGATCCGCAGCGCCAGTTTGACCAGTTCACCGGTTTTCGGATCGGGCTGGCGGGCGATGAGCAGGATCTCCTCCAGCCCGGCACCGACCGTGGTGGGCCGCACCCGCTCGACGATTTTCTCCAGTTCGGCGCGGGTGACGTCGATGGTGGGCCAGATGTACATCACGATGCGGTTGGTCTGCAACCGTTTGGCCGCCGGCCGCCCCGCCTGCGCCCGCCGGATCGAGTCCAGGCAGGTGGCGATGGTGCTCTCGGCGGTCGGCAGGGTGACCAGCCGGCCGTCGTGATCGCGCAGCGCGGTCAGGTCCCGGACCTGCGCGAACGCTACGAGACGCTCATCGGCCGGATTCTCTTTGGCCACACACCGGAACAGGTACACCTCCTCGTTGTCCGAGGACGGCAGCTGGGTGAGGTCGAATTTGTGCAGCCGCTTCATCTGCATCCGCTGCGCGATATACGGGTGCAGGCCGCGGATGAGGCGTTCCTCCTCCAGCCCGGTGGCCGACGGGCGGAAGGTGAAGTGGTAATGCATGACCGCGTTGTCGCTACCCGCCACGGTGGCCGTGATCCGATGGACCAGATTGGGTACCGGCTGGGCGTTCAACACCTCGTGCAGAGCCGCCGCCATCGCATCGAAATCCTCGGGCTGATTCTCCCAGGACAGGTAGATATCGGCTTCGATGGACGTGGTCCCGGTGGCCAGTTCGGTCAGCCCGCGCACGGTTTCGGCGAGCGAATCGAAGCTCACCGCGGCCGATACCAGGTTCAGGCCCTTGCGTTCGGCGACGACGAAGGTGCAGCCACCGGCCTGCCGGGTGCGAACATCGGTGAGGTCCTTGTTGCCGTAGTAGCGGCGGGTCAGCACCTCCAGCATCGCCGTATTGTCGGCCGAACCTCGCGACAATCGCTGGCCCAGCAACCGCACCAGCGGTTCGGTGGCGCTCACCATCTGGGCGATCCGTTCGCCGCGGTCGGCCGCGTCCGGGTTCGCGTCGAGGTAGCTGAGGTTCTTGCGGGTGTCGGTGTAGACGCGGGCGCGATTGCGGCGCAGCACGGGCTGGCCGTACCAGGCGAAGACCAGACCGCGGGTGAGATCGGCGATCACCGGGTACCGCACCTGGGTCGCCGCCACCAGTCGTTCCAGGGCCAGGCCGACGGGTTCGCGCAACACCCCGTCGGGCATCGGTTCGCGCAGCCACTCCCGCAGCAGGGTCGAGATGACCTCGACGGTATCGGCGGGGCGCTGCTGGGCGAGGAAGATGCGGAAGACCGCGGCTTCCAGGGCCGGGGTGCGGTCGAGTTCGGTGACGCCGTAGTGGCCGAGGGCCGCGGCGAGCTTCGCCCGATACGATTCCGGCAGCCCGGCCCGCTCCACATCGAGGCTCTGCAGATAGGTGTGGAAGTATTCGCGGGCGCTGTGGACATGGCCGCGTCCGCCGCCGTCGTCGTCGAACGACCGGTTGTGGCTGAGTTCGGCCAGGTCGGCGAACACCTGCATCAGGTCGAGTTCCTCGGCCAGCGGCCGGTGATTGTCCGCGACGGCCGCCCGGCGCGCGGTGAGGTAGTCGTCGAGCACCCGGCGATCGTCGTGCGGGTCGACATCGAAGCCCAGCAGCAGGCTGCGCAGATCCTGCCGGCCGCGGGTCATCCGCTCGTGCGGCAGGATCTGGGCAGGCTCGGCGGGCAGATCCAGCTCGACCGACACGGTGGCCTCGGCATCCCCGGCCGCGTCGTCCTCGGCCAGCGGTTCCAGGCGCAGCAGCGGCGCACCCGTCTCCACCTGGGTGCCGACGGAGACACCGATTTCCTTCACGCGCCCCCGGAACGGCGCCCGCAGCACCGTCTCCATCTTCATGCTCTCGAGCACCAGCACCGGGGCGCCGGCCTCGACCTCGGCACCGGCCTCCAGCGGGGTGGCCACCACCAGCGCGGGGGCGGGTGACCGGACGACACCGCCTTCGTCACGGCTGATGCGGTGGGTGACGCCGTCGATATCGACCAGGTGGACGGGGCCGTGCGTGCCGGTTATCAGGCGATACCGCACACCGTTGACCACGACCTGCCCGGTGTGCCGGTCGAAACGTTCGAGGTCGACATCGGCGGTGCGGGTATCGGTGCCCGCCTCGATCCCGACCCGGAACCGGTGCGCGCCGATCCGGGCGACCCGCACCCGGTAGCTCGCTCCGCGCAACTTCAGGTCGAGGGGCCGGCCGCTGTCGTGTTGTACCTGGGGGCGCCCGCCGGCGGCGGTGGACAGCAGCCGGTGCTGTTCGACCCGCTCCTCTTCTTCGTAGGCGTCGATGGCGGCGGCGGCCAGGGCGACGCTGGAGTGGCGGTGCGAGACCAGCCGGCCTTCACCGCGCACGCGGTCGATCCAGCCGGTATCGGCGCTGGCATCGATCACCTCGGGCTGGTCCAGCAGGTCGAGGACGAAGCTCTTGTTGGTGGCGCCGCCCTCGATGATCACCCGGGTCTGCGCGACGGCGCGGCGCAACCGGCCCAGCGCCTCGTCACGGTTGCTGCCGTAGGCGATGATCTTGGCGATCATGGAATCGAAATCGGCCGGGATGGTATCGCCCTCACTGACGCCGGTATCGACGCGGATGCCCGGCCCCGCGGGCAGGTCGAGGTGCGCGATGCGGCCGGGGGCCGGCGCGAAATCGCGGTCGGGGTCCTCGGCGTTGAGGCGGGCCTCGATGGCGTGGCCGCGTTCGGCCGGCGGCTCGCCCTCGAGCCGGCCGCCGGAGGCGACCAGCAGCTGCGCCCGGACGAGATCGAAACCGGTGGTGTATTCGGTGATGGGGTGTTCGACCTGCAGCCGGGTATTGACCTCCAGGAACGCGAACAGCTGCTCACCGGGGTGGTAGAGGAATTCGACGGTGGCCGCGCCGCGGTAGTCGACCGCGATCGCGAGCCGCTCGGCGGAGGCCTTCAATTCGGCCGTCTGCTCGGGGCTCAGCACCGGCGAAGCCGATTCCTCGATGATCTTCTGGTTGCGGCGCTGTACCGAGCAGTCGCGTACACCGAGCGCCCACGCGGTGCCCTGGCCGTCCGCGATCACCTGGACCTCGACGTGCCGGGCGCCGGTGACCAGGCGCTCCAGGAAAACCACGCCGCTGCCGAACGCGCGCACGGCCTCCTGCCGGGTGCGTTCGTAGGCGTCGGCGAGCTCGGCCTCGTTCGTGATCACCCGGATACCGCGGCCGCCGCCACCGGCGGTCGCCTTCAACATCAGCGGGTAACCGATCTCGCTCGCGGCGGCGAGCGCGTCGTCGAGCGATTCGACCGCACCCCGGCTCCACGGCGCCACCGGCACACCGACCTCCTCGGCGATCAGCTTCGCGCCGATCTTGTCGCCGAGTTTGCGCATGGCCTCCGGGTCGGGGCCGACGAAGGTCACGCCGATTTCCTGGCACAGTTCGGCGAACGCCGGATCCTCGGCGACGAAGCCCCAGCCGACCCAGGCGGCCTCTGCCTTCGTCGCCAGCAAGGCGTTGCGCAGGACCTTCAGGTCCAGGTACGGGCGTGCGGATGCCGGGCCGAGGTCATAGGTCACATCGGCTTCCCGTACGAACGTCGCGTTCCGGTCGACGTCGGTGTACAGGGCGATCGTTTCGATGGGGTGTCCGGTTTCCGCGGACAGATCCCGGGCGGCGTGGATGAGCCGCATGGCGGACTCTCCACGGTTAACGATGGCGATGCGGTTGAACACTCGCCGACTCCTTCCTGCGCAAGCACGAGCCCGGTCGGGCGGGGGTTGCGGGTACGTTTGGGCCAGTCTGCCTCCTCACCGCACGAAAATGCACAGCGTGTGAGGGCTACTCGCACGTATTTTTATGGAGCCGGCCGGGCACGGCCGTCCGACACGGTGGTCCGGCGGGCGCGGATCGGCCCGAACGGCGGGCAAGCCGGGTCGGTCATGTCGTGTGTGTGCCGCTCGCGGGTGTAATCGCGGCCGGTTCGGTAGCGTTACCGGCGAGCACCATACGAGACTGAATACGGGGTACGGAGTGCGAGCAGGTGATCCGGCTGCGCGGGGGCGGCTGCGGAAATTCGGTGCGGTTGTCGCTGCGGCACTGCTGACGACGTGGCTGGGTGGGGCGGTGGTCGCCGCCGCGCCGATCGGTACGCCGGTGCTGCGCGCCCCGGCCGGTGGCTATCAGGAATTGGTGGTGCCGTCCGGCATGGGGCCGATCGAGGTGCAGGTGCAGTGGGCGGCGCGTGGTGGTAGTTCGGCGCTCTATGTGCTCGACGGGCTGCGGGCACCGCGTGATCACAGTCAGTGGGTCAGCGATACCGATGTGCTGAAACGGTTCGCCGGCGACGATGTCACGCTGGTTTTCCCGGTCGGCGGGCATTCCAGTTTCTACGCCGACTGGTATCGGCCGAGCAGCACCAACGGTCAGGCCACCACATACAAATGGGAGACCTTCCTCACCGAGGAGCTACCGGCTTTTCTGGCGCGCTACGGGGTTTCGCGGACGAACAACGCCATCGTGGGCGCTTCCATGGGCGGTGGGGCAGCGCTGACGCTGGCTGCGCACCATCGCGACCAATTCCGCTTCGCCGGTTCCTTCTCCGGTTTCGTGAATCCGACCTTCCCGATGTGGAACGAGGCGGTGCGCGCCGCGATGTGGGACGAGGGCCGGTTCAATGTCGACGATATGTGGGGTCCGGCCGGGGATCCCGCCTGGAACCGCCATGATCCGACCGTGCAGGCCGAATTGTTGCGCGGTCTGCCGATGTACATCTCGGCGGGCAACGGTGTGCCCGGGCTTCCCGATGTGCCGTACGGGGCCGGGAACACCGTGAACGCGATGGGGCTCGAGGCGATGGCCATGACCGCCGCCCGAATCTTCGGCGACCGCATCGCGTCCCTGGGGATCGCGGCGCGTGTCGATATCGGCAACGGCACCCACACCTGGCCCTACTGGGATCGGGCGATCGCCACCGCTCGCCCGATGATCCTGGACGCACTCGGCGTCCACTGATCACGGTGACGGGAACTCTCCGACGGCCCGCCGTCCAGGATTTGTCGGCGACTCGCCGAAGCGGCCCGACCCGCTGAGCTGCGCAGCCGGTATTCTTCCGGTCTGCACACGCCGGGCAGTGTTGCCCGTGTACGCCGTTGATCGGGCATGAGCGAGACGGACAACCCGCATACCGAAGCGCAGGCGGAGGTACTGCACCACTGCTTCCGGGCTCGACTCGCTGATGCCGTCCGTTTGCCAAGTTCCGCTTCGATGCCCACTCGACTGGAGCGCGATGAACCGCAAGCATTCCTGTACCGCTGCAGCGATCACCTTGGCGACAGTGGCCGCCGCTGTCGTGCTCGGCAACCCCGCCCGCGCCGCACCCGGCCAGGTCGGTGTCGGCGGAATGCGCCTGATCGCGTCGGTGGATTCGACGAATTCGGTGCCCGCCGGCGATATCTCGGCGGGGGTGCCATTCAGTCATGCGACGAAGGTGTCCGGGAACTTCTCGGTCGCCCTCGACGGGACTCCGGCGCTACAGGGCGGCCGGATCGTGGTGGGGTACCTGGTCGGTTGCGCGGTGGACGTATCCGACGGGCTCTCGATTGCGATAGCACCGGAAGTCGGTGGCGGCGCCTCGATCTCGCCCTATACGGAACTCGAGGTCGCCACCACATTCGAGGAGGGTGCCGCACCGGTCGTCACGATCGCGCCTCTCGTCGGCGTGGAGCCGAGCGTCGGAGTCGAATCGGCGCTGGCCGGCGAAGTAGGTGTCAATCTGGCGCCGGGTACGGTGGCGCCGGTGGTGGTCGGCGAAACCGAGCTGACCCCGGAGACGACGTTCCCGTTCACCTTCGCTCATGCCGACACCCCCGTGAACGTCGACGGCTGCCTTTCCCCGGCCTCCGCCATGCCCTTCGTCACCGTCGATGCCCGGACTCCGGGTGGTGCGGCTCAAACCACCGGTTACGGAACCGCTTTCGAGTTCTGAGCTGTCGCGCGGTCGGCCGGGCCGGCCCGGCGGGGGGGGGGGGGGGGGGGGGGGGGCGACCCGGGGGAGGGGGGGGGGGGGGGGGGGGGGACAAAAAACCGGCACCGCGCGCACCGAACGGCAGGTTCCGTTCAGGAGAACACGACGGTGCGCTTCCCGTGCACCAGCACCCGGCTCTCCAG
>NZ_JARWOV010000105.1 GCF_029868855.1 Nocardia carnea
CCCCCCGCGCGCGGGGGGCCCCCTTCTACGTCCGAGTACCGGATGACCCGTCGCGAGCCGAGCGGTATGGAAAGGCCTGGTACTCCCGCCGGGCCGCGGCACGCTCTCTGTCGTCGCGTGCAGACCGACTCGACTCAGCGACCTCACTGTTGCGATCGAACCGCCCCTGCCCACCGTGTCGGCGGATCCACCGCCGCGCGCCGGCGAAGAGCGTCTGCGTCTATCGCCCCTGGCCGGCGGAAGCAGGCCGATTGCTGTCGAGCCTCTCGATGTGCCGGGCACGGCGTGTGGAAAAGCTCAGCGCAGCAGCGGTTCGAGTTCTGCGGCGGCCTCGGCGCCGTAGGCCTCACCGAGCCGTTTCAGGGCGGCGTCGGCGTCCAGGGTCCATTCCTGGGTGCCGACGGTTTCCAGCACCAGTACCGCGATGAGCGAACCGAGCTCGGCCGAGCGCTGCAGGCTCAGGCCGGACGTGTGACCGGTGAGGAAGCCCGCCCGGAAGGCATCGCCGACGCCGGTGGGATCGACCTTGGCGGTCTCCGGTACCGCGGCGACCCGCACCTCGGTGCCGTCGGTATCGACGACCAGCACGCCGTCTTTACCGAGGGTCGTGACCCGCACCCCGACCCGGGCGGCGATCTCCTCCTCGGTGAGGCCGGTCTTCTGCTTGAGCAGACCCCATTCGTATTCGTTGGTGAACAGGTAGGTGCAGCCTTCGATGAGCTGCACGGCTTGGTCGCCGTCGAGGCGGGCCAGCTGCTGGGACGGGTCCGCGGCGAACGGGACGTGCAGCTCGCGGCATTCGGCGGTGTGCCGCAGCATGGCCTCGGGATCATTGGCGCCGATGAGCACCAGGTCGAGGGTGCGCTGTTCGGCGAGCGCGGTCAGCGAGATATCGCTGGCCTCGCTCATCGCCCCGGGATAGAAGGAGGCGATCTGGGCCATATCCTCGTCGGTGGTGCAGACGAAGCGCGCGGTATGCGCGGTTTCGGAGACCCGGACCGCCGAACAGTCGACGCCGCTGCCCTCCAGCCAGGTGCGGTAGTCGTCGAAATCGCGGCCCACCGCGCCGATCAGCAGCGGTGCCCGGCCGAGTAGACCCATGGCGTAGGCGATATTGCCGCCCACGCCGCCCCGCCGGACCACCAGATCGTCGACGAGGAAACTCAGCGAGACATGCTCGAGCTGATCGGGCAGCAGCGCGTCGGCGAAGCGGCCGGGGAAACGCATGAGATGGTCGGTCGCGACGGACGCGGATACAGCTATGGACACGTAAGTGGGCCCCTTCGGAATCAGCGCGAACAGAAAGTGAACGGGGCCTTGCCCCCGCTGAATCACCGTATCAACTCACCGGGGCTACGACTATGTGTCGTAAACGGTGTTTATCCTGCGATACCGTCGGGCAACACCTGATTCCTGCCCGCAATCCGGGTTGACGATGCCGGCCGGGAAAGCCACCAGCCCTGCTGTATCGGGTGGCGGCTTGCCGAGAACAGCCGGGCTCTGTCGCTCGAGCCCGTCTCGACGAGGCCAACGGCACCGCGAGTCCGAAAGGTCGTCAGTCCGTCCATGCGTTCGGACCGTAGGACCATACGGCGCAGCCGCGAGTATGCGGGCTGAACGCTTGGACCGAAGGGCCGAAGCCCACGCCGCTCGAAGCGGCGCGAACTCAGCTCAGTTGAAGGAATCGCCGCAGGCGCAGGAACCGGTGGCGTTCGGGTTGTCGATGGTGAAACCCTGCTTCTCGATCGTGTCGACGAAATCGATCGCGGCACCCTGCACGTAAGGGGCGCTCATCCGGTCGACGGTCAGGGTGACGCCGCCGAAATCGGCGGTCAGATCACCGTCGAGGGTGCGATCGTCGAAGAAGAGCTGGTAGCGCAGCCCGGCACAGCCACCCGGCTGCACCGCGATCCGCAGCGCGAGGTCGTCGCGGCCCTCCTGGTCGAGCAGCGCCTTGGCCTTACCCGCGGCCGCATCGGTCAGCTTCACGCCGTGGGTTTCGGTGGCGGTCTCGTTCTGCACAGTCATGAACTCTCCTATGGACAGCGTGGTCGGTCCGTGAACAGCGCACGGTTCAGGGGTCAACACCCTCGGACGGGCTGCTATTCCCCATCTTGCCATCTCCGGCCGCGCGCGCCACAGCACCCGGGCTTGTTCTGGCACCGTATCCGGATCTCGCCGCACGTGAGCACCGCCACGACCGGGCCGGGCGGTGACCGTTCCCACCCGGCAACCGCCCGGCTTCCGGGCCGGTCAGCCGACCGATTAGCCTGGTTACCGTGAAGTTGTTCCGACGCGGTGAGTCCAGCGGTACCGACGTGCCCGCCGACAGTTCCCGGGCGGCGACCGCTACCGCGAATGCCACCGAGGCCGATGCGGCACCGGCGAAAGCCTCCCCGACCGCGGGTAAAGGCCGGCCGACGCCGAGCCGGCGCGAGGCCGAGGGCCGACGCCGCGGTCCCGTCGCGCCGCCGCCGATGACCGCGAAGGAAGCCCGCGCCCGCCGCAAGGAGACCCGCGGCACCAAGGCGGATCGCAAGGCCGCGGCCGCGGAACGCCGGGCTGCCGCGCAGGATCGCCGCGCCCGGATGCTCGCCGGTGAGGACAAATACCTGCTGCCGCGCGATCGGGGTGAGCTCCGTGCGTTCGTACGCGATATCGTCGACGCCCGCCGCAACCTGGTCGGGCTGTTCATGCCGATGGCGCTGCTGCTGATCCTGTCCATGTTCGCCGCCCCCGCGTGGCAATCCATCATCACCCTGGCGATGCTCGTGATGATGGTGTTCATGATCGCCGAGGGTTTCCTGCTCGGCCGGATCGTGAACCGGCGGGTCCGGGAACGGTTCCCCAAGAGCACCGATACCGGGTTCCGGCTGGGCTGGTACGCCTTCGTGCGCGCCTCCCAGATGCGCAAGATGCGCGCACCGAAACCACGCGTCGGCCCCGGCGACGCGATCTGACCGATCGGTGCCGCAACCCGATCCCGTGACACGGCCGTCCGGTGGCCGGTCACGCACGCTGGTGCTCGGCGGGGCCCGGTCCGGCAAATCCGCCTATGCCGAATCTCTGGTCGGCGAGGGTCCGGTCCGCTATCTCGCCACCGCGATCCCGGACCCGGCGGATACCGATTTCGCCGCCCGGATCGCCGCGCACCGCGCACGCCGCCCCGCGTGCTGGACGGTGCTCGACGGCGCCGATCCGGCGACGGTGCTCCGTGATTCCCACCCCGGCCCCACTCTCGTCGACGATATCGGCACCTGGCTCACCGCTCGTCTCGACACCCGCGCCGCCTGGGACGCGCCCCGCGGGACGATCGCCCCTGATATGGACGCTCTGGTCTCGGCTGTCGCGCAGTACCCGGGCCGGTTGGTCCTGGTCACCCCGGAGGTCGGGCTCGGTGTCATCCCCGCGACCCGCTCGGGCCGCCTGTTCCGCGACGAGATCGGCACCCTCAACCAACGCCTCGCCCACGTCTGCGACGACGTCTATTTCGTCGTCGCCGGACTGCCGATGCGCTTGAAATGAGCCCCACAGAACACGGTTCCGCGGCAGAAACGGTCCACACCCGCCCGGCATGGTGATCCGGGTCGTCGCGCGCTCGTGCCGCTATGTCACCGGCCCGTGTTTCCATATGCGCGTGCAGAGCATGCCACGAGCCGAGATCTGGGCCGCTATCCATCGGGAACGGGCCGCGCTGGCCGATGAACTCGCCGAGCTGACACCGGATCAGTGGGCGTCCCCATCGTTGTGCGGGCATTGGACGGTCGAGGAAGTCGTCGCGCATCTCACCGCCGCGGCCAGTATCGGGCGGTGGCGGTGGATCCGCAGTATGGCCGGTGCGCGTTTCGACGGCGACCTGCACAATCAGCGGCGGATGCTGGAGTATCGCGGGTCCGGTCCCGACGAGACACTCGCCCGATTCCGGACGGCGGTCACGAGTACAACCGCGCCTTCCGGCCATACCCCCGCATGGCTCGGTGAGGTCGTGGTGCACGGTCAGGACATCCGCCGGCCGCTCGGACTGTCCGGGACTCCGGAACTCGCCGCGGTCACCGAGGTCGCCCGGTTCTTCGCCGCACACGATTTCACCGTGTCCGGTCGCACGGTCCGCAAGGGACTCCACCTCATCGCCACCGACGGGCCGTTCGAAATCGGCACGGGCCCGGAGGTCCGGGGCAGCACACTGGCGCTGGTCATGGCGATGGCCGGCCGCGCCGAATACTCCGCCGAACTCACCGGTCCGGGTGTGCCCGTGTTGCGGTCCCGGATCGCAGGCTGACGCGACCGATCTCGGTCGGGCGGTAGGAGCACGGCTCCGGACCGCACCGATCACCGATGCGGTTGGTCTCCTCCGGGGCACAGGGTTCCCGACCTCGGACGTACTGGTCGCACCGGAGGAACCGGGTGAACCGTCGACACCACAGCCGAGGCCGGTCCGTAGCGGATTCGTGCACAGCCGACGCGGACGAGTACGGCACCGGCCGATCATTCGGCGGCTGGTCCCAGGCGGCCACACAGAGCCCGGCCTGCGTCGCCCTTCGGCCCTCCCGGCGAACACGGAAGAACCGGGCACGGCGCGCGACAGCGAATCCGCCTATGCGGCGGCCACCCCGACCCGGAGTCCCGGCCGGCCCGGCCGGATCGGTGGGCTGGAGGATTCCGGGACGGATGGGTGCCTCGCGCTGTTCCCGGGACCGGCGGGCAATATTGTCGGGAGACCGGCCACCGTGGCGGGGCCTGTCACAGGCGCCGCGCGGCGGCCCGGCGTGACAGCTACCCGACCGGAAGGCTCCACCAGTGTCAGAGGGATTCGCACCCGTTGCTCCGCCGGATGCCGGCGCCCGCGCGGCGGCCGAGCAGCGGCAGGCATCGCTGACCAAACCGCCGGGATCGCTGGGGCGGCTGGAGGAGCTGGGCAACTGGGTCGCCGCCTGCCAGGGAGTGTGCCCGCCGCGACAGTTCGAGCGGGCCCGGGTGGTGGTGTTCGCGGGCGACCACGGCGTGGCCGCGCACGGTGTGTCGGCCTTTCCGACCGAGGTCACCGCGCAGATGGTGGCAAATTTCCAGGCGGGCGGTGCGGCGGTCAACGCGCTGGCCCGGGTGGCCGATGCCACCGTGCGGGTGGTGGATATCGCGGTCGCCGCCGATACCGACCCGGCGGTGAGCGGGCACAAGATCCGCCGGTCCAGTGGCGCCATCGACCGGGCGGATGCGCTGACCGGCGAGGAGGTCGCGGCCGCCCTCGCCGCGGGCCGGGCCGTCGCGGACGAGGAGATCGATGCGGGCGCCGATCTGCTCATCGCCGGGGACATGGGGATCGGCAACACCACACCGGCCACCGTGCTGATCGCGACCCTCACCGGCACCGAACCGGTGAAGGCTGTCGGCCGCGGTACCGGCGTCGACGATCACGGCTGGATGCGCAAGGTGGCGGCTGTCCGGGACGCCATGTGGCGGGCCCGGCCGGTCGCTCGTGACGGGGTCGAATTACTGCGGGTGGCCGGCGGCGCCGATATCGCGGCGATGACCGGTTTTCTCGCCCGGGCGGCGGCGCGGCGCACGCCGGTCCTGCTCGACGGGGTGATCGTCACGGCCGCGGCCCTGGTGGCCGAGGATCTGGCGGCGGGCGCCTCGGCCTGGTGGGTGGCCGCGCATCGTTCCACC
The DNA here is from genome assembly GCF_029868855.1 of Nocardia carnea. Lineage (GTDB taxonomy): Bacteria > Actinomycetota > Actinomycetes > Mycobacteriales > Mycobacteriaceae > Nocardia > Nocardia carnea_A. The sequence continues at coordinate 5,665 of NZ_JARWOV010000105.1, forward strand.
GAACCGGCGCACACCGCCGCGCTGACGAAACTGAAGCTCGACCCGATCCTCGGCCTCGAGATGCGGCTCGGCGAGGGGTCCGGTGCGCTCACCGCGCTGCCCGTACTCCGCGCGGCCGTGGCGGTACTCGCCGACATGGCGACCTTCGCCGACGCCGGGGTCAGCACGGCCGCCGATACCGCTTCCGGCGCAGCCGAGGCCGCTGCCGTCGATATGCGGAAGTGACGGCACCCGTCCCGGGGACTGCGCTGTGCTGACTCTCCGGCTCACTTTCTCCTGGCTCACCGTGCTGCCTGTCCGCGGCCCGGCCGAGGTCGACCGGCGTGCGGCCGGCCGCGCGATCGCGCTGGCGCCGGTCGCCGGTCTCACGCTCGGGCTCGCGGCAACAGCTGTGCTGTGGCTGCTGGAACCGGCGGGTGCCGCGGCCGGATTCGCCGCGGTCGCGGTACTGGCGCTGCTCACCCGGGGAATGCATCTGGACGGACTGGCCGATACCTTCGACGGGCTCGGGGTGTACGGCCCACCGGAACGCGCGCGGGAGGTCATGAAAAGCGGCGGTGCCGGACCGTTCGGGGTGGCCGCGATCGTCCTGACTGCCGGTATCCAGTCCGGTGCGTTCACAGCTCTCGCCGGTTCCGGGAACTGGTACGCGGTGATCGTGGCGGTGACACTGGGCCGGGTCGCGGTCGTGGCCGCATGCCGCCACGGTATCGAGCCCGCTCCCGAGACCCGGTTCGGCGCCCTCGTCGCGGGAACACAGTCCCGGGCCACGGTCGCGGTGTGGGGTGTCGTGGCTGCCGCGGCATCGGTTTTCGCGGTACCCGGACTCGCGTGGTCCGGGCCGTTGGTCGCGGTGCTCGCGTTGTCGGCGGCCGGGTGGCTGGCCGGCCACGGTATCCGCCGGATCGGCGGACTCTCCGGGGACCTGCTCGGCGCCGCTGTCGAACTCACCACGGCATTGTCGGCGTTGGGATTCGTCGTGGCCGCGAATTCCGTCTGAACCAGGGTGACTCAGACACGTGGCGCACCACAAAGCCGACAGGCTCTGATGTCACCCGCCTCAATATTGCGAACGCAGCGTCTCACCGCCGCCGCGCTGCCCATAAGGTGGAAGGCATGTCAGCCGAGCGCCTCTACTTCCGTCAACTGCTCGCCGGCCGGGATTTCGCCGTGGGCGACCCGATCGCCACGCAGATGCGTAATTTCGCCTATCTGATCGGCGACCGGGACACCGGTGAATGCGTAGTCGTGGACCCGGCCTACGCGGCGGGCGATTTGGCCGGTATCGCCGAGAGCGACGGGCTCAAACTGTCCGGGGTACTGGTCACCCACCACCATCCCGACCATATCGGCGGATCCATGATGGGTTTCACGCTGCGCGGGGTGAAGGAACTGCTCGAACAGGTCACCGTCCCGGTTCATGTGAACGACAAGGAGAAATCCTGGGTGGCGAACGTCACCGGGATCGCGCCCAGCGAACTGACCGGCCACGGGCACGGCGACAAGCTGAGTGTCGGCGCCTTCGATATCGAATTCCTGCACACCCCGGGCCATACGCCCGGTAGCCAGTGCTTTCTCGTGGACGACAAACTCATCGCCGGAGACACCCTGTTCATCGACGGGTGCGGTCGCACCGATTTCCCGGGCGGCGATTCCGCGGCCATGTTCGCCAGCCTGCGGTCGCTGGCGGATATGCCGATCAATCCGGAGGTGTACCCGGGGCACTGGTACTCCGCCGACCCGCACGCCTCGCTGGACTCGATCCGCGACAACAACTATGTGCTGCGGCCGCGGTCGCTGGCCGAATGGCACGCCCTCATGCCCGGCTGACCCTGCCGCCCGGGTACCGGAAGCCGGTCCGGTACCCGGTGGTCACGGGTTATCGAGCAGATTCGGAGCGGTTCAGAGCACCCGCATCCACTGATGCACATCGGCGAAGGTGCCGCGCTGGATCCCGGTCAGGGTGTCGCGCAGCGCCATGGTCACCTCGCCGGGTTCGCCGCCGCCGATCACGAATTCGCCGTCCGGCCCGCACACCGAGCCGACCGGCGTGATCACCGCCGCGGTACCGCACGCGAAAACCTCGGTGATCTCACCGGATTCCGCGCCCGCACGCCAATCCTCCACCGAGATCTTGCGTTCGGTGATCGGATAGCCGGAATCGGCGGCCAGGGTGAGCAGCGAGTCGCGGGTGATTCCCGGCAGCAGCGACCCGGACAGTTCGGGGGTCACCAGCCGGGCGTCGGCGCCGGAACCGTAGACGAAGAACAGGTTGTTGGTGCCCATCTCCTCGACGTAGCGGCGTTCGCAGGCGTCCAGCCACACCACCTGATCGCAGCCCTTGGCCGTGGCCTCGGCCTGGGCGAGCAGGGAGGCCGCGTAGTTGCCGGCGACCTTCGCCTCGCCGGTACCGCCGGGCGCGGCCCGCACGTATTCGGTGGACAGCCACACCCGCACCGGTTTCACGCCGCGCGGGAAGTAGGCTCCGGCCGGCGATCCGAGCAGCAGGTACTTGTACGAGGAGGCGGGTTTCACGCCCAGACCGGATTCGGTGGCGAACATGAACGGCCGCAGGTACAGCGATTCCTCGCCGCCGGCGGCGGGCACCCACGCCGCGTCGACCTCGAGCAGCTGGCGCACCGATTCGATGAACAGTTCCTCGGGTAGTTCGGCCATCGCCATCCGGCGCGCGGAGCGGCGGAACCGGGCCGCGTTCGCATCGATCCGGAAACAGGCGATCTGCCCGTCCGGTTGCCGGTACGCCTTGAGTCCCTCGAAGATGGCCTGCCCGTAGTGGAAGACCATGGTCGCCGGGTCCAGCGTCAGCGAACCGTACGGTTCGACGACCGCGTTGGTCCAGCCGTCGGCCTCGGTGTAGTCGATGGTGACCATATGGTCGGTGAAGAAGCGGCCGAAACCGGGCGCCGCCAGAATCTCCTGTACCCGCTGCGCCGGGGTGGGCGCAGGATGAGGGATACGGGCGAACTGTGCAGCAGCGGTCATGACCAGCAGTCTATGTCCTGGGGTCGCGCAGAATACGCGGTGGTCGGTTGTCCGGCATCCCGGGCACGGTTCCGCAGCGCCCTCCGGTCCGGATCAGCTGGTGCGCGGTTTCACGAAAGGCGGCCGCACCACGGTGCAGCGCAGCGCGCGCCCGCGCACATCGACCTCGACCTCGCTACCGGGTGTGATCGCCGGGTCGAGCAGGGCCAGGGCGATCCCGACCTGTTTGGTCGGGGAGAAGGTTCCCGAGGTGGTCACTCCCGCCTCGCGACCGTCGTACCGTACGGTCTGGTTCTCCCGGGGAATGCCGCGGTCGAGCGCCTCGAGGCCGAGCAGGATCCGCCGCGCCCCGGCCGCCCGTTCGGCCTCCAGCGCCGCCTTACCCCAGAAGTCCGACTTCGCCCAGCCGACCGCCCAGGATGCCCGGGCCTGGACAGGCGTGATCTCGGTGGAGAGCTCGTGCCCGTGCAGCGGATAGCCCATTTCCGTGCGCAAGGTGTCGCGTGCCCCCAGCCCGGCCACCGCACCACCGGCGGCCCGCACCTGCTCGAGCAGCGCCCGGAACAGTTCCTCGGCTCCCGCCCAGCGCGGCAGCAGTTCGTATCCGTGTTCACCGGTGTAACCGGTGCGGCAGACCCGGACGGGCTGCCCGTGCCAGTCGGCATCGGTGAACGCCATATACGACAGATCCGTGGGCAGTCCCAGGGCGTCGAGGACCTGTGCCGACTGCGGTCCCTGCACCGCGAACACCGCGTAGTCGTGGTGTTCGCCGGTCACGGTGATCGCCGGCGGCGCCGCAGCCGCCAGCAACTCCACCACCGTGGCGGTGTTCGCCGCGTTCGGCACCAGGAAGATCTCGTCGTCGCGGAGGAAATAGGCGATCAGATCGTCGACCACTCCCCCGTCGGCGGTGCAGCACAGCGTGTACTGGGCCTTTCCCGGGCCGATCCGGCCGAGATCGTTGGTCAGCGCGGAGTTCACGAACTCCGCGGCCCCCGCCCCGCGCACCGTCGCCTTACCGAGATGGCTCACATCGAACAGTCCGACCGATTCCCGGACCGCGGTGTGCTCGGCCACGGTGCCCGTGTAGGAAACCGGCATCTCCCAGCCGCCGAACGGCGCGAATTTCGCCCCGAGTTCGACGTGAAGTCCATGGACAGGTCCCTGCTGCAGCCCGGCGTCACTCACTCGGCGAGCTTATCCCGGCCCCGGCTCGGCTCGACGGGCCCCGCGCCGGGTCTCGGGTTCACCCGGTCGCGGTCCCCGCGACCGCCAGGTCGGGTCGGGCGGAGAGCCCATCTCCCGGTATCGGTGATCTCGGCGGTCGGAAGCACGCTCAGGCTTCGAACCACATGGGGATCAAGGTCGGGCCGTCCTCCGGCAGGGTGTGGGTTTCGCCCATGCGCACGAACCCCTGCCGGGCGTACAGGCGCGACGACCGCTCGGTACTGGCCTCCAGGTAGGCCGGCATCCCCGCGGCCGCCGAGGCCCGGGTCCGGTTGTCGAGGATCGCCGCACCGGCGCCTTGCCCTCGGTACCGGGGAACGGTGACGATCATCTCCAGGTAGCGATGGGGAAAGCGCCGGGGGTGTTCGCGGGCCAGCAACTCGGTGACATAGGCCGAACGCTGTAGCGGACGGATATCGGGTGCCCGTTCGGCACGTTCCCGGGCGGTGGCCGCGTCGGCGTGCAGCCGGTCGGCCGAGGTGATCGCCTGCCAGACCGATACCGCCCAGATCTCGTCCTCGGTGCCCGCGATCCAGATCTCGTCCGTGCCGAGTCCGCGTTCGATGATCTCGGGTACATAGGCGTCGAGGAACTCGCCCACCGGAGATCCGCGCATCATCCATTCCGTCACCGCCTCGTCCGGCGCCGCCTCCCGCAGCGCCTTCACCAGGGCATCGAAATCGTCTTCGTCCGCCCGTCGCACACTCAGTTCCGCACCCACGATGCCGCCTCCTCGGTGAATGGTGTTCCTGTGGACGAACATATGCGGCCTACCACTACATCACTACTATTTCGTCACGGCATTTCGTGTGATGAAATCGGGGTCGTGACCCACTGTGTGCGCTGCGGTGAACTCCTTCGTCAACCGTCCCGGGGCCGGCGTCGGCGCTACTGCTCCCGCTCCTGTCAGGGCCGCGCCTACCGGGCCCGCCGCGCGACGACTCCGGCGCGGGAACGCCCGGTCGTCCGCCGGTTGTCCACCGTGGCGATCACTCGCGCCGCGGTCGGTCTCGCCGACCGCGCCGGTCTGGACGGGCTGACCATGCGGCGGCTGGCCGGCGAGCTGGGCGTGACCACCGCCTCCCTCTACCGCTATTTCGACGACCGGGAACATCTCCTCGTCGCGATGACCGACCTGGTGTTCGCCGAAGCCCCACCCGCACCCCCGAACCTGGCCGGGTGGCGGGAGCGAATGCGGTACGAGGCGCATCAGGAATGGCAGCTCTACCGGCGTCATCCCTGGATACTGGGGGTCCTCGCGCGGGTCCGGCCGCCGCTCGGGCAGAGCCTGTTCGACGCACTGGAGCGTGCCCTGGCTGCCCTCGACGAACTGGAACTGCCACGCACACAGTTGCTGTCGGCGTATCTGAGCTACTCCGCGCTGGTCCAGGGACTTGCTCTGCTCTGGGCATCCGAGCGCGTGGACCGCATCGGCGGCGCCGAATCGGCCGCCGATATCCCGGCCGCCCTGGCGGAGCTCATCGACCCGGCGACTCGCCCCACGTTGTACAAGGTGTTCGACCCGCAGGCACCCGGACTCGGACTCGATTTCGATGCGCTGCTCGCCGACGCCGTGGACACGCTCCTGGACGGTGTCGCGGTGCGGTACGCAAATACCACCGCATAGCCTGAAGGCCATGACAGCTGTCGCAGATCGTCCGCTCGGACCGGAATTGGCACGTACCCAGACCATCGAGCCCGGCACCGATGTCCTCGTCGTCGGTGTGGCCACCACCGACGACGGCCCCGTCCTGGTGCCCGAGGACCTTTTCGGTGATGTGCTCGACGCCGACCTGCGTACCCGGCTGCTCGATCAGGTGACCGCGGTCGGCGGCACCGGTAAGGCCGAACAGTTGATCCGGATACCGGCGCCGGCCGGACTCGACAACGTCACGAGTGTGCTGGCCGTCGGACTCGGCAGCGCCGAGGATCTCGACGCCGAGCAGATCCGCCGCAGCGCCGGTGTCGCCGCCCGCTCGCTGACCGGGGTCACGCGGGCCGTCACCACCCTGTCCGGCCTCGATATCGGCGCGGCCGTGGAGGGTTTCTACCTCGGCGCCTACTCTTTCACCCCGTTCCGGTCCGCGAAATCCGCGCCGAAACCGGACGCCGCCCCGCTCGCCCGGCTGGAACTGCTCGTTCCCGAACCGGATTTCGGCGGTGACGCACTGCTGCGCGCGCAGCTGACGGCCGAGGCCGTCGCCACCGCACGCGATTTCGTGAACACCCCGCCGAGCCACCTCTACCCGGCCGAATTCGCCCGCCGCGCCCAACTGCTCGCCGAGGGCGCCGGGCTCGAGGTCGAGGTACTCGACGAGAAGGCGCTGGAGGCCGGCGGTTACGGCGGTGTCGTGGGCGTCGGCAAGGGCTCCTCGCGGCCGCCGCGGCTGGTGCGGCTCAGCTACCGGGGCGGCGACAAGAAGGTCGCGCTGGTGGGCAAGGGCATCACCTTCGACACCGGCGGGATCTCCATCAAACCGGCCGCGAACATGGAGAACATGACCTCGGATATGGCCGGCGCGGCGGCGGTCGTGGCGACGACCCTGCTGGCGGCGCGGCTCAGCCTGCCGATCACCGTGATCGCGACCGTGCCGATGGCCGAGAACATGCCTTCGGACACCGCGCAGCGACCCGGCGATGTGCTCACCCAGTACGGCGGCACCACGATCGAGGTCACCAATACCGACGCCGAGGGCCGGCTCATCCTGGCCGACGCCATGGTCCGCGCCGGTGAGGACGATCCGCAATACCTCATCGACGTCGCCACGCTCACCGGCGCGCAGATGGTCGCGCTGGGCACCCGGACCCCGGGCGTGATGGGCACCGACGATTTCCGCGACCGCGTCGCGCGGATCTCCCGGGAGGTCGGCGAACACGGCTGGCCGATGCCGCTGCCCAAGGAACTGCGCGCCGACCTGGACTCCAAGGTCGCCGATATGGTCAACGCGACCTCGCACCGCTGGGGCGGGATGTTGGTGGCCGGCACCTACCTGAAAGAGTTCGTGCCCGAGGGCGTGCAGTGGGCGCATATCGATATCGCGGGTCCGGCGTACAACACCGGCGGGCCGTTCGGCTATATCGGCAAGGGCGGGACCGGTGTCCCGGTCCGCACGCTCATTGCGGTGCTCGAGGATATCGCCGCGGAATAGGCCGCCGGCAGGTTGCGAGCAGACCGGGTCCGGCGTCGCCTTCGGGCGGCGCCGGACCCACAGCGGGGAGCTGCGCGGGCGGGTAGGGCCGGAGAGCGGTGCGTACCTGCCGCTCCGCATCGGCGCTCCGCCGCTCGACCGTCACCGCACCTGGGACCGAAAGCGGGCCGTGGCGCCAGTACGCGCGACCACGGCCGCGAAACGGCGAGGAGTTTCGATCGCCGTGGCGGCCGAAACCGGGTGAGGTTGCGGCCGCCCCGGAGTGGGTGTGCCTCACTCGGCGTCGGTGCCGGTAGCGGTCATTTCGGCGATATGCGGATACCGCATATCGGGTGCGCACCGCAGTCGAGGCAGGTCGCCGCTGCCGGACCAGAAAGCGGCGACAGTCAGTCCTCGTCGAGTTCGCGTTCCATCGCGTGTTTGCGTTCGATCCGGCGCCGGGCGTCGTAGTCGCGCATCCGTTGTGGATAGCCGGTCTTGCCGACGTCGTACACCGGGATGCCGAGATCACGGGCGAGCCGCCGGGCGCCGCGTTCGCCGACGATCCGCCGGGTCCACTCCCCATCCGCGGCAACCAGCACCACGGTGACATCGGTCACAGTGGTCTTCGGCTCGACGAAACCTTCCACTCCGGTGTGCGTGCGCACCCAGTCCGCGAGATACGCGGACTCGGGTGAGCGGCCACGGGAAACACCGCCACGCCCTGCTGCGACGCGACGGAAACGATCGAGTAAGCCCACCGCGGCCGACCTCCTCTCGCTACCGAACCCGCCGTACAGGGCGGTGATTCCATGGTGCCGGATAGCAGAATTGGATGCCCTCCGGTAACCGCGCGCGGCGACGGGTGCAAGGATGGTTCCCGGAACAACAACCACACGGATCTCCGGCGCCGCGCAGAATGAACGCCGGCTGGAACACTGTCGCGACCCGCGACGGGATCCACCGGAACGAACTGTTGTAGACCCGTCGAGCAGTTAGAGGAGTCAACGGACATGGCCTTCTCCGTCCAGATGCCCGCTCTTGGTGAGAGCGTTACCGAGGGAACGGTGACACGGTGGCTGAAACAGGAAGGAGACACGGTCGAGGTCGACGAGCCGCTGCTCGAGGTCTCCACCGATAAGGTCGACACCGAGATCCCGTCCCCCGCGGCGGGTGTGTTGACGAAGATCGTCGCGCAGGAAGACGACGTCGTCGAGGTGGGCGGCGAACTGGGTGTCATCGGTGAGGCCGGCGAATCCGCCGCCCCCGCGCCCGCTCCGGAGCCGGCTGCCGCCGAGCCCGAACCCACGCCCGCGCCTGCGCCTGCGCAGGAAGCCGCTCCCGCACCGGAACCCGCACCGGCGGCGCAGCCTGCGGCGGCGTCCGCGTCCGGCGCGGCCTCCGGTACGCCGGTGAAGATGCCGGAGCTCGGCGAATCGGTGACCGAGGGCACCGTGACCCGGTGGCTCAAGGCGATCGGTGACGAGGTCGCGGTCGACGAACCGCTGCTCGAGGTCTCCACCGACAAGGTCGATACCGAGATCCCCTCGCCCGTGGCGGGCACGCTGCTCGAGATCACCGCGAACGAAGACGATGTGGTCGAGGTCGGCGGTCAGCTCGGCGTGATCGGCTCCGCCGCACCCGCCGCGAACTCTGCCTCTCAGCCTGCTCCGGCACCGGCCCCCGCACCGGCACCGGCACCGGCACCGGCACCCGAGCCTGCTCCAGCGCCCGAACCCGCACCGGCACCCGCCGCTGCCGCCCCCGCACCGGCACCCGCCGCCCCCGCACCTGCCCCCGCTGCGCAGGCTCCCGCTTCGTCCGGTAACGGCGCCACCCCCTACGTGACCCCGCTGGTCCGTAAGCTGGCCGAGGAAAACGGCGTCGACCTGGCCACCGTCACCGGTTCCGGTGTCGGCGGGCGGATCCGCAAGCAGGATGTGCTCGCCGCCGCCGAGGCCAAGAAGGCGCCCGCGACCCCGGCCGCGGCTCCGGCCGCCCCCGCGGCGAAGGCGCCGGCCGCACCCGCCCCCAGCCCCGCGCTGGCGGCGCTGCGCGGAACCACGCAGAAGGCCAACCGGATCCGGCAGATCACCGCGACCAAGACCCTGGAATCACTGCAGACCACCGCGCAGCTCACCCAGGTGCACGAGGCCGATGTCACCAAGATCGCGACCCTGCGGGCGAAGGCCAAGGCCGAATTCGCCAAGCGTGAAGGCGTGAACCTGACCTTCCTGCCGTTCTTCGCCAAGGCCGTGGTGGAGGCGCTCGGGGCGCACCCGAACGTCAACGCCAGCTACGACGCGGACAGCAAGGAGATCACCTACCACGCGTCGGTGCATCTCGGGATCGCCGTGGACACCGAACAGGGCCTGATCTCGCCGGTGATCCACAACGCCAGCGATCTCTCACTGGCCGGGCTGGCGCGCGCGATCGCCGATATCGCCAACCGGGCCCGCACCGGCGGCCTGAAACCGGACGAATTGGCCGGTGGCACCTTCACCATCACCAATATCGGCAGCCAGGGCGCCCTGTTCGACACCCCGATCCTGATGCCGCAGCAGGCGGCGATGCTGGGTACCGGTGCCATCGTCAAACGGCCCACCGTGGTCACCGACGAGTCCGGTAGCGAATTCATCGGCGTCCGTTCGATGTGCTACCTGCCGCTGACCTACGATCACCGCCTGATCGACGGTGCGGACGCCGGACGGTTCCTCACCACCATCCGGCACCGCCTCGAAGAGGCGGCGTTCGAGGCCGATCTCGGCCTGTAAGGTCACGTAGATGCTGGTTGTGGTGGCCGGTTCGTCCGGGCTGATCGGCACTGCCCTCGTCGCGGCGCTGCGCCGTGACGGGGATCAGGTGCTCCGGTTGGTCCGGCGGCCGGCCGCCGCGCCCGACGAACGCCGCTGGGATCCCGCCCGCGGCGAACTCGATCCGGCCGTTTTCGACGGTGCGGACGCGGTGGTGAACCTGTGCGGCGCCGGGATCGGCGGTAAACGCTGGTCGGGCGCGTACAAACAGGAACTTCGCGACAGCCGGATCACCCCCACCGATGTGCTGGCGACGGCCGTCGCGCGGACCGGGGTGCCGACGCTGGTGAATGCCAGTGGCGTGCACTATTACGGCGATACCGGTGCCCGCCCGGTCGACGAAAGCGGCCCGCCCGGTACCGGTTTCCTGCCCACACTGTGTGTGGACTGGGAGGCCGCCACCCACGCGGCCACCGATGCGGGCGCCCGTACTGTACTGCTGCGCAGCGGGGTCGTACTCGCCGGCGCCGGCGGAATGCTGCCGCAACTGAAGGCCCTGTTCCTACTGGGTCTGGGCGGGCGGCTCGGCAACGGCCGGCAGTACCAGCCGTGGATATCCCTCGACGACGAGATCGGCGCGATCCGGCACGCCCTCACCACCCCGTCGGTGACCGGTCCACTCAACGCGGTGGGCCCCGCACCGGTGACCAATGCCGAATTCACCCGCGCCCTGGGCCGGGCGCTGCATCGCCCGACCCCGCTGCTGGTCCCGGGTTTCGCCCTGAAACTGGCGGTCGGCGAATTCGCCGACGAGGCGATCCTGCACAGCCCTCGCGCACTTCCCGGCGTGCTCGAGGCGACCGGTTACGAATTCCGCTACCCCACGGTCGGGGCGGCACTCACCGCCGCGGTGGGCCGATGAACCCCACCACCGCCACCCTGGTCCGTGACGCGCGGATCGGTGATCTGCCCGCGATTCTGCAGATCCACAACCGGGCGATCGCCGAGACCACCGCCATCTGGGACGACGAGCCCGTCGATCTGGCCGATCGGCAGGCCTGGTTCGACAACCGCACCGCACACGGGCGGCCGGTACTGGTGGCCGAGGTCGACGGTGAACTCGCCGGGTATGCCAGCTACGGCCCCTGGCGGCCCAAATCCGGGTACCGGCACACCGCCGAGAACTCGATCTACATCGCCGACCGCTTCCAGCGGCGCGGTATCGGTGCCGCCCTGCTGGCCGAACTGATCGAGCGGGCCCGCAGTGCCGGAGATATCCACGCCATGATCGCGGTGATCGAATCCCGCAACACCGCCTCCATCGCGCTGCACGAGCGGTTCGGTTTCCGCACGGTGGGGCAGCTGCCCGAAGTGGGCCGCAAATTCGGCCGCTGGATGGACCTGACACTGATGCAGCTCACATTGGAGATGAGCGTAACGTCGTGATCGTGAACAACACCCGCACCGCAACCCGGTCGGCACGCTACGACAGCACCCCCGTCGACGTGCGCGATCTGGGCCTCATCGAGTATCAGCAGGCCTGGGATCTGCAACGGGAACTCGCCGCCGAGCGCGCCGACGGCGCGGGCGCCGACACCCTGTTGTTGCTGGAACACCCGTCCGTCTACACCGCGGGCCGCCGCACCGAGGAAGTCGACCGGCCTACCGACGGCAGCCCGGTGATCGACGTCGACCGTGGCGGCAAGATCACCTGGCACGGGCCGGGACAGCTGGTGGGCTATCCCATCATCCGGCTCGCCGAGCCGATCGACGTGGTCGATTACGTCCGGCGGCTGGAGCAGGCGCTCATCCGGGTGGTCACCGATCTCGGTGTCGAATGCGGGCGGGTGCCCGGGCGTTCCGGCGTATGGCTCGCCGCGTCCGGGATGCTGCCCGAACGCAAGATCGCCTCCATCGGGATCCGGGTTCAGCGCGGGGTGACCCTGCACGGGATCTCGCTGAACTGCGACCCCGATCTGGGTGCGTTCGGCGCCATCATCCCCTGCGGTATCCGGGACGTGGGTTCCACCAGCCTCAGCCAGGAACTGGGCCGCACCGTCACCGTCGCCGAGGCCCGGCAGCGGCTGGCCGCCGCGATACCGGCCGCGCTCGACGGTGAGCTTCCGGTTACCGAGCACGATATTCCGCAGGCCGCCACCCCGGCCGTCGCGGAGCCCGCCGCCGCTACCGCGGCACGCGACCCGAAAGGTCCTACCGCATGACCTCCGCCCAAGCCCCCGCCGGCCGTAAACTCCTGCGTATCGAGGCCCGCAATGCCGAGACCCCGATCGAACGCAAACCCGGCTGGATCCGCACCCGCGCCACCATGGGACCGGAATACACCGAGCTCAAAGGTTTGGTGAAACGAGAAGGTCTGCACACGGTCTGTGAGGAAGCGGGCTGCCCCAATATCTTCGAATGCTGGGAGGACCGCGAGGCCACCTTCCTCATCGGCGGCGAACAGTGCACCCGGCGCTGCGATTTCTGCCAGATCGACACGGGTAAACCCTCCCCGCTGGACCGCGACGAACCGCGCCGGGTCGCCGAAAGCGTCCAGGCGATGGGGCTGCGTTACTCCACGATCACCGGTGTCGCCCGCGACGATCTCGACGACGGCGGCGCCTGGCTGTACGCCGAAACCGTGCGCGCCATCAAGAAACTCAACCCGAACACCGGTGTGGAACTGCTGATCCCGGATTTCAACGCGAAGCCCGATCAGCTCGCCGAGGTGTTCTCCGCGCGCCCGGAGGTGCTGGCGCACAACCTGGAAACCGTGCCCCGCGTCTTCAAACGGATCCGGCCGGCGTTCCGCTACGAACGCTCGCTCGCGGTGCTCACCGCGGCCCGCGCCGAGGGCCTGGTCACCAAATCCAACCTGATCCTCGGTATGGGCGAGACCCCCGAGGAAGTCACCCAGGCCATGCGCGACCTGCACGAAGCCGGCTGCGATATTCTCACCATCACCCAGTACCTGCGCCCCTCACCGCGGCACCATCCGGTGGACCGCTGGGTGAAACCGGAAGAGTTCGTCGAACATTCGAAGGTCGCCGAGGAGATCGGTTTCGCCGGTGTGATGGCCGGTCCGCTGGTGCGTTCCTCCTACCGCGCCGGCCGCCTCTACGCCCAGGCCATGGCGCATCACGGCCGCGCGATCCCGGAAACCATGGCGCACCTCGCCGACGAGGGCACCGCCTCCCAGGAGGCCAGTGCAGTCCTGGAACGGTTCGGGTCGCGGGCCTGAACCCGGCCACAGTGCCCGCTCCGGGGGTCCGGCCGGAGGACCGTCACCGGGCCTTCGAGGTGCACGAAAAGCCTTGACGCCGACGAAGTTCGGTGGTCGAGTGATCGGATGCACCGGTCCGGGCCGAGTACGGCTGTCACCGTATTCCGCCTTCGACGAAGAAGACGACGAGGTCGCCGCGATCCACGAGCCACCGGCCGAGATCGAGGCCCGGTACCGCATCGCACCGGAGTTCCGCCCACTGCCGGCCACCGACGTACCGGTCCTCCACTTGGACGCCCCCGGCCTCCGTGTCAGCTCCCTGGGGTTCGGACTCCAGTCCGCGGTTCCCCGCGAAATGTTCCGCCGCGAGCCGCCGCCGCTACCCGAACCTCGGCACCGGCCCGGGTGGACCGCATCCCCTCCCGCCGCTCACGCGGTACCGACGACGGGAGGCGAGACGGGACCCGGTTTCGAGCCGACCGAAATTTCGGATGTCGCGGAACCGGATACCGCTGCGCCGCGTCCAACATCAGCGACGAGGCGGTGACTACCGGACGCACCGCATGAAGGCACCGATGAATCGGGCGGCACGGATCGGTCGGTACAGGGGAACCGACCGAACAGGAGTGCAGCAATGGTCATCGTCGCCGGACATATTCTCGTCGCACCGCAAGCCCGCGAGGCGTATCTGGCCGGGTGCGTCACCGTGGTCGAACAGGCGCGGTCCGCGCCCGGCTGCCTCGACTTCGCGATCAGCGCCGACCTCACCGATCCCGGCCGTATCAATATCTTCGAACGCTGGGACACCCAGGAATCGGTGGAGGTATTTCGCGGCGCCGGTACCGGCGCCGAGCAGAATGCGGAGATAGCCGGGGCCACGGTGGCCGAATACGATATCGCCGGAGTACGGTCGCTGACCTGAGATACCGGACGGTGCCGTATTCGGCCCCCAACCGCGGCAACCGAGGCGCGCTGATCGGGAACGATCGAGGACGCCGGACGACAGCTGGGTAACGAAAACAGGCCCGGCCGGTACGGTGTTCAACCGTCCCGGCCGGACCCTTCAGTAGCGGGGACAGGATTTGAACCTGCGACCTCTGGGTTATGAGCCCAGCGAGCTACCGAACTGCTCCACCCCGCGTTGCGTTGCCAACCGTAGCGCACGAAGGGCCGCCGCACCAAAACGCGCCCCGGCCGCCTCCCCTCGGCAGCCGGGAACCGGTGGCCGCCGGGTCGGCTCACCCGCCGGAACACGGCCGCCACGCGAGTGAGGTGCTGCACATTCCCGCCCGGAGGGTCCGGACCGGAAATCCGGGGTGTTACCGTGACCGCGCGCTGGTTACCACCCGTCGACGACGGGTGGTTCGTAAGAGGGAATCCGGTGGGAATCCGGAGCTGCCCCGCAGCGGTATGTGAAAACGACCGCGGTCATCGAGCACTGGGCCTCCGGGCCCGGGAAGCGACCGTCAGTAGGCGATAACCGGAGTCCGGTGTCACGTTCACGAGTCCGAAGACCTGCCCGCGCGGCCACGCTGCCGGCGTGGTCCGGTGTCGACTCCGAGGGAACGGTTGACCAGTGATGGATTTCGGTGGCGTGCGCGCGTCTTGTTACATCGGTATGGGGAACGGACGACCGGTTCCGGTTCCATGAGCGCACCCGGGATCCGGCGGTTGCCCGTGGCTGCGCTGCTTGCCGGTCTCACCGCGGCGCTGGTGGTCGTGTCCGTTCTCGCGCTGATGCTCGGCGCGGTGCATATTCCGTGGCGGGCCACCGCCGGTTTCCTGTGGGCCGAACTCACCGGCGGTGTCGTCGTGGCGGCGGATATCGCCGAGTACCGGATCGTTGTCGACTCCCGGTTGCCGCGGGTCGTGCTGGCGGCAGCCGTCGGTGCGGGGCTCGGTGCCGTCGGGTTGCTGGTTCAGGCCATGGTGCGCAACGCCCTCGCCGATCCGTATGTGCTGGGGATTTCGTCGGGTGCGTCGGTGGGTGCCACTGCGGTCGTGCTTTTCGGCGCCTTCGGTGCGCTGGGGGTCTACGCCCTGTCGTCCGCTGCCTTCGCCGGGGCACTGGGCGCCACCGTTCTCGTCTACCTGATGGCCCGGTCGAGCAGCGGGCTGGTGCCGTTGCGGCTGGTGCTCACGGGTACCGCGGTCGGCTACGGATTCTCCGCGGTGACTACGGTGCTGGTGTTCATGGCACCGCACGGCGACGCCGCCCGCTCGGTGATGTTCTGGCTGCTCGGCAGCCTGGCCGGTGCGACCTGGCAGATGATCCCGCTGGTGGTCACCGTTGCCGTGGTGGGCCTGGCGATCATCGCGGCGTGCGCCCGGCAGCTGAATGCTCTGTCGATGGGTGACGAGGTCAGCGCCGGGCTCGGCTTGAACGCCTCCCGGTTCCGCCTGCTGCTCTTCGTGGTCTCCGCTGCGATGACGGGCTGTTTCGTCGCGGTCTGCGGGGCCATCGGGTTCGTCGGCCTGGTGGTGCCCCACGTCGCCCGGCTACTGGTCGGCGCCGACCACCGGCGGTTGATACTGGTGACCCCGCTGCTGGGCGCGGTGTTCCTGGTGACCGCCGACCTGGTGGCCCGTATTCTCCTGCCGCCGCAGGAGTTACCGCTGGGCGCCGTCACGGCCGCGGTGGGCGTGCCCGTGTTCGTTCTGCTGATGCGACGGCGCGGCGCACTGACCGGAGGCGGCTGATGCGTGTCGACTACGACAATGTCACCGTGGCGATCGGCGGCACGACGATCGTCGAGGGAGTGACCCTGGCCGCCGAAGCCGGGCAGTTCATCGGCATCGTGGGCCCGAACGGCAGCGGTAAGTCCACCCTGCTGCGTTGCCTGTACCGCGCCGTGTCCCCCAGCTCGGGGCGGGTTCTGGTGGACGGCACGGATATCGCGGCGATCGGTATGCGCGAGAATGCCCGTCGAGTGGCGGCGCTGACCCAGGACACCACCACACCGTTCGATTTCACCGCGGCCGAGGTCGTCGCCACGGGACGCTTACCGCACGGGGCACTGCTGCGCGGCACCCACCGGCGCGACGAGGAGATCTGCGCGGCGGCGATGACGACGGCCGATATCGCTCATCTCGCCGACCGCGGTTTCCTGTCGCTGTCGGGCGGTGAACGCCAGCGTGTACTGATCGCCCGGGCGCTGGCCCAGCAGCCGCGCGTGCTGGTGCTGGACGAACCGACCAATCATCTGGATGTCCACCACCAGTTCAGCGTCCTGTCCGCGGCGCGCGGTCTGGGTATCACGGTGGTCGCGGCCCTGCACGACTTGAATCTGGCTGCCCAGTACTGTGATCGGCTCTTCGTGCTGCACGCGGGCCGGGTCGTCTGCTCAGGCCCGCCGGGCGAGGTGATCACCGCGGAGGTGATCGCCCGCTGGTTCTCGATCGGCGGCCATATCGTCACCCATCCCCGGCTCGGTGTTCCGCAGATCATTTTCGACGAGAAGGACTGTTAGATGAGGTCTCCCCGATTGTTCGTGGCACTGGCCGTCACGGCCGCGGTCGTTTCCACCGCATGCGGCGCCGAGGTGCAGCAGCCCGCCGAGGCTTCCACCGGAGCGGCGGTGAACGTCACCAACTGCGGGGCGCCGCTGACCGTCGACGGAGTCCCCGAGCGGGTCGTCACCAACGACACCGGTATCACCGAGATGATGTTCGCGCTCGGGCTGGCCGACCGGTTGGTGGGCTACACCAGTTATCGCGGTAAGGAACGCGATATCGCGTCCTCACCGTGGCAGGCCGATTTCGACCGTACGACGATGCTCGGTGACGCGTTCACCCGCGAGGTCGTCCAAGCGGCCGATCCCGATTTCGTCTTCGCCGGGTGGAACTACGGATTCAAGGAGTCCACCGGCCTCACCCCGGAGTGGGTGCGTTCGATCGGGGCGGTGCCGTACCAGTTGACCGAGGCGTGCCGGCAACCCGGAACGGACCGCCGCGGCGTGATGGAACCGCTGGACGCGCTCTATGCGGATCTGGCCAACCTCGGGGATATCTTCGGTGTGCGGGCGAAGGCCGACCAGCTCATCGCACAGTATCGGGACCAGGTCGCAAAGGCCGCAGGCAGTGCCCCGGCCGGGCGGGAACCGGCCCGGGTGTTCCTGTT
This sequence comes from Nocardia carnea, assembly GCF_029868855.1. GTDB lineage: Bacteria > Actinomycetota > Actinomycetes > Mycobacteriales > Mycobacteriaceae > Nocardia > Nocardia carnea_A. The sequence continues at coordinate 23,119 of NZ_JARWOV010000105.1, forward strand.
CGACAGTGCAACTCCCGAACCGTTCACCTCGGGCCGGACCGCGGCGCCGTCGCAGATCATCCGTGCGGCGGGGGGCAGCAATATCTTCGATGATCTGAACGATTCCTGGATCAGCGCGTCGTGGGAGGCGGCGGCGCAACGGGATCCGCAGGTGATTCTGATCGTGGACTACGGTGCGGGACCGGAGAACTCGGTGCAGGCCAAGATCGAGCAACTCCGCACCCACCCGCTGATGGCGGGTACCACGGCTGTCCGGGAGGACAATATTCTCGCGCTGCCCTACGCCGCGCTGGTGGAAGGGCCGCGTAATCCGCAAACCGTGGTCACCGTGGCGGATTTCCTCCGATCGAAGGGTTACTAGCGAAACAGCGCACGCTACAACCGGAACCGCTGCAGCAGCGCCGGGATCTTGGACGCCGACATCAGCGCCTTGAACTGCCAGCTGTCGTCGCGCGGGAGGATGCCGCCGCGTTGGGTGACGTCGAAGGCGTCGTAGAGGGTTTCGCCCTCTTCCATCAGCCCGTCGGCGTTGAAGTGGTAGCGGTCGACCGCGGGGCACTGGATGAAACGGCCGGTGCCGTACAGCACCGGGGCACTGCCGTCGTAGGGGTAGAGCCGCAGCGGCCCGTCCCAGTGGCCGCTGCCGATATAGCGGATGACGATCCGGACCTTCTCGTCGGGCATGACATCGAGATAGACCTGGTCGGGCAGTGGGTCGTAGCGCCAGTCCGGGATGGCGTCGAAGAAGGCGAAGTTGTACTTCACGAATTCGTCGATACCGACGATGGTGCGGCCGAAGGTGGTGACGTCGGTGTAGCGGATATCCGGCGCGTACAGCTCGTGGTTGAGGCTCATATCCCGGGCCAGGAAGCTCCACCAGTACTTCTTCGCCCACTCCATAAGCCAGGACAGATCGAGACCGAGTTTGCCGTAGTACTCGAGCTTCCGGTCGAACCGGTCGAACCATTCCTCGGTGGTGGCCTGCAGCTCGGGTTCGGGGATCACGCGGATCGGCACAGCGCGGTTGCCGTCCAGGAACTCGGGGGCGGGCCGGGCGAGGCGGGGGCGGCGCAGCGCCTGCTGGAACTTTTCCTCACTGAACACAGCGGCAACCTTTCGGCGGGCGCGGGCCGGCCGCTCCCGGGATCAACTTGAATCGTATGATTCATGTTGAATCACCTGATGTCAATGGACCCGGTCGATGCGAGGATGAACCGATGAGCGCACCGAAACTGTGGCGCGGCCGGACCCTGGACGACAGATCCGCGGAGCGCCGCGAACAATTGGTGGACGTCGGTTTCGATCTGCTGGGTACCGACGGGCCGGCGGCGGTCACCATGCGGGCCGTGACCCGCCGCGCCAACCTGAGCCCCCGCTACTTCTACGAAAGCTTCGCCGACCGCACAGCGCTGCTCACCGCCGTCTACGACCGCCTGGAAACCGAGCTCTCGACCCGGCTCGGTGCGGCCGGCACGGGTGCGGATACGCCCACCACCGTCCGTTCGGCGCTCGAGATCTGCGCCGCCTATTTCGAAGAGGATCCGCGCCGGGCCCGGGTGCTGCTCCGCGAACCACTCACCGACGACACGCTGCGCCGGTACAGCGCGGACCGGCTCCCGGTCTTCCTCCGCACCGTGCTCCCCACCCTGGGCACCGACGTGAACGCCCTCCTGCCCGACAGTGAAGAAACCCTCATCATCAACGCGACCGCACTCAGCGGCGCTTTGGTCGCTCTGTATGTGGACTGGATCGACGGCCGGCTGCCGGTACCACGCGACCGCTTGGTGGACGCGGCCACCGATATCGTGCTCGCCCTCGCACGAACCACGACCTAGCGGCGGCACCGGGGTGCCCCGGACCGAATCGCCTGCCGGACTCGCCGAACCACGCCGTCGCCGGTCGGCGGTGGCGGGCTGTTCCTGCGTGGCGAGCAGTGTTTCGCCCGGAGTCCGCGGTTAGTCTGTAGCCGCACCGGACCGGCATTCCGGCCGGTCCGCTGAATCCGTCCCACCGCAGTCGTGCACGTCCCCATTGTTTTCCGTCGAGGAAGGTGGTCGGCCATGCCCGGCGTACGGAGATATCCCGGCATCACCGCATCGGTGCTCGTATTTGCAGTGATCGGCCTGATCTTCGTGCCGCGCGCCGAGGCCGTCGTCGCCGACAGTGCCTGTGGCGCACCGCTGGCACCCGCCGCCGTCGCCGAGATCGTCACCCTCTCCGATACTTCCGAGTTGCTCGACGAGCAGACCGGGCCGGCCCTGGCCCGGCTCGAACGTGCGGTGGAACAGCATCGGCGCATCACCGAGATCCTGGTGGCGTATCGGGACCGGCGGGGCTTGCTGCCACTGGGACTCGACGCCGTGGAGCAGGCGGCCGTTATGCCGTTGCAGCACAACCCCGGCGCGTTCGACGACCCGGAATGGGCGCATCGCGTCAGCCTCGAGCTGCTGGCGCGCTTCCTGCGCAACCTGCACGCCGAGTTCACCGGCGCCCCGGCCGATCCGCAGTGGGCCCACTATTTCGCGCTCGCCCGGCAGTGCGAACTGTCCGCCGCACGGGTCGCGATGGCGGGCTACAACGCCCATCTCAGCGTCGACCTCGCCTATTCCGTCGCCGCGACGCAGGCGACACCGGCCCAGGCCCGCGACCATTTCACCATCGTCGACGCGATAGCCCGCCACGGGTTCCTCATCGTCGATCTCACAAAAGCCGTCTACGGCGCCGATCTCGGCCCGCTGTGGCGGTTCTATTTCGTGGGTGATGGACTCGACGCCGTCCTCGGCGCGGGTGTGGCCACCGGTCCCCTGCTGCGGCTGGCCGATGCGGGCGCCAATGTGGTGATCTTCGGTAACGGCCTGGCCCTCCAGGATCCGGCCGCCGCACCGGCGGCTCGGGCGGAGATCGATATCCTGTGGCGCAGTGCCGACGCCGCCTTCGAACTACTCGCCGCCCGCGGCGCGCTCTAGACCGAGCGGGCGACCCGGAACCCGACATCGTCGAGGCGCAGTGTCGGATGGCTGCGCCGCCGCACCGAGGCCCGGCAACTCCAGTGTTCGTCGAACCAGCCGCCACCGCGCAGCACCCGGTATTCGCCGTACACGGCGGGATCGTAGAAATCCCAGCACCATTCCCACACATTGCCGAGCATGTCGTACAGCCCCCACGCATTGGGCTGTTTCCGGCCGGCGGGCTGCGCGGTGCCGCCGGAATTGCCGCGGTACCAGGCGATATCGTCGAGTTCGCCGTAGCGGGGTCCCGTGGTCCCGGCCCGGCAGGCGTACTCCCATTCGGCCTCGGTGGGCAGGCGATACCCGTCGGCGGAGTCCACCACTTCCGTGTTCTCCCCGGTCCGGCTGTACACCGGGGTCAGTCCTTCCCGCTCGGACAAGCGGTTACAGAATCGCACCGCGTCATCCCAGGACACGCTGTCGACCGGCAGTCCGTCGCCGGCGTCGTCCCCGGCGATCGCCGCGTACTGCGCCCGGGTCACCGGCAGGGCCGCGATACGGAACGCCGCGACCTCCACCGGCCAGCGCCGTTCCGTCCGGCGATCCGACAGCTCTACGCGGCCGGGCCGGATATCCACCAGCGCAATCCCGATATCCACGGGTCGTGTCTATCAGCAGGGGCACTCGGCCGGCACAGCAGCCCGAGGTGGCGGCCGGAACCGTACCGCGGTCCCCTGACCGGACCGCCGGGTCGACGTGAACTCCTTCAAGCCGGTAGCCCCACCAGTTCGGCGCTGTCGCTCCAGAGTTTCCGCGCGGCTTCCGCGGTGCACGCCGCCGACGGGTCCGGCCAGGTGAGCTGCCCGCCGCGCAGCGCCGCGTAGATCCGCCCGGCCGGCGGCCGGGTGGTCCCCGCGGCCAGATCCGCCAAGGTGTTCGCGGCGTCCGGCCGGGTGTTGAGGGTGCGATCGAACCGGCGGGCCGGCCGGCTCAGCATCGGTGACCCCATCAGCGACCACGCCGCCCGCAGATGCAACGGCAGTTCTCTGGCGAGCCCGGTACCGAAGACCTGCCCCGGGCAGTAGGCGATCGCGGTGATCTTTCTGCCCGGCCCCGATGGCTGCTCCGACAAGGCCCGCGCGGTGAGCACGGCGCACAGCTTCGACGCGGTGTAGGCGTGTTCACCGGCCTTTCGTGGCCGGTGGTCCAGTTCCGGATCGCGGTCGGGGTGGGCCAGCAGTGCCGCGTCGGCGTGCCGGGGCGGCACGAGGCCGGCGCCGGTGGCGGGATCATGGGTACCACTGGTCGTCAGAATCACCGTCGCCCCCTCGGTGAGCGAGGGCAGCAGCAGGCGCAGGAGCAGATAGTGCGCGAGGTGATTGACCGCGAAGGTGGTCTCGAATCCGTCGGCTGTCCGGCTGCCGGTATCGGCGCGCACCAGGCCGGCGTTCAGGATCAGCGCGTCGATCGATGTCGCGGCCAGTTCGTCGCGGACAGCGGCGGCGAACGCCCGCACCGATTCCAGGTCGGTCAGTTCCAGTGGAAGCGATCCGCCGAACTCCCGCACCCGCCGCGCGCCCAGGAGCAGCCGGGTATCGCCCGAACACCGGAGGCGACCGGCCGCAATGGCCCCGAATCCGGACGTACCGCCGGTCATCACCATCGTCGACATCAGTGCCCCTCGACATCCGCCGGATCGTGCTCCCAGAATAGGGCGTATCCCCCGGCGCCGCTTCCGGTTGCGCGAATGGGCAATCGCGGCCGGATTCGGCACCGCGGCCGGATTAGCGCCGCCGGGCGGGCCATGATCAGTAGGCGGCGGTGAACCGCATACCGCGATGCGCGCAGCGTTCGGCCTCGTCGAGCAGTACCACCGCGAGGTCGGCGTAGGACAGCGCCGATCGCCCGTGCCGATCGACCACCAAGGTGTCCCGGCCCAGCCGATAGCGTCCGGTGCGGGTTCCGGTGTGCAATTGCGCCGGCGGGCTCAGATAGGTCCAGTCGCTGCGGGCGGCCCGGCACACCGCGAGCTGATCGGCGCAGGCACGGGCGATAGGGCGCAGGGACTCGGGGAATCCCGGTTCGTCCATCACCGTCACCCCGTCGGTGCCGGGTACGGTCAGCGTGGCCGCGCCGCCGACGATCAGCAATCGCGTCCCGGTGCGCGCGGTGGCGGCCGTGAGATTGCCTGCGGTGGTGATCAACTCGTTTTCCCGTCCGGCGGCCGGCCGGGTCGCGCTGATCACGAGATCCTGGCCGACGGTGAGATCGGCGACGTCCTCGGGGTCCGCGGCATCGCCGATCCGGACCTCGGCGGCACGCGGTATCTCATGCGCCCGATCGGGACTGCGGAGCACCGCGGTGACCCGGTGGCCGCGGTCCAGAGCTTCGGCGACCGTCCGGCTGCCGGCCTGTCCGGCCGCGCCGAAAATGGTGATACGCATACGTTTCCTTCTCCGAATACCGGTTGCGCGAACTGTGGTCACTGTGCTCGAGTGGACCGGCCGAGCAACCGGTCGGCGGCCCACAGCAATACCGTGGCTGTCGCCAGCGCGCCCCCCGCCACGCCCACGCCGATCCACCCGGCCCGGTCCCACGCGACGGCGGTGAGCGCCGATCCGGCTGCCCCGCCGAGGAAGAAGGCCGTCATGAATGCCGAGTTCAACCGGTTGCGGAGTTCGGGGGCGAGCGCGTACAGCACGTTCTGGTTGCTGTTGAGCAGCGACTGCTGACCCACGGTGAGCACTATCGCGCCGGCGATCAGTGCCGGAAGTGAACTTCCACCGGCACCGAGCACGATCCAGGCCACCACCAGCAAGACCGCGCCCGCACCCGCAACCCGGTGCACCTGTCCACGGTCGGCCAGGCGGCCGGCGACGGGGGTCGCGACGGTGCCCGCGATCCCGACCAGCCCGAACAACCCGATCGTGGCCTCGGACCACTGATAGCCGGGGCCTGCCAGCAGGAAGGTCACACCGGTCCAGAACAGCGTGAACGACGCCATCGACAGGGCGCCGAGCCCGGCCCGCCGCCGCAGTACGGAATTCGTCCGGAGCAGCCCCGCCGTGGACCGTAGCAGCGCCGGATACGACATCCCCACCGGTGCATGCACCGCGGGCAGCGACCGCCACAGCGCGACGGCCACCGCCGCCAGGGCGGCCGCGCCGAACCAGTACACGGTGCGCCAGCCACCGACCTCGCTCAACAGCCCCGCGACGGTCCGGGCCAGCAAACTGCCGATCAGCAAACCGCTCATCACGGTGCCGACCACCCGGCCACGCCGTTCGGGCGTGGTCAGCGCAACGGCGAAGGTCACCAGCACCTGCGCCGCGACCGAGGTGAACGCCGCAAGCGCGGTCGCGGCCAGCAGCACCACCCCGTTTCCGGCGACACCGCAGACCAGCAGGAACAACGCTGTGGCGCCGAAGAGTGTCACCGCCAGACGCCGCCGTTCGAAGAGATCGGCCAGCGGCAGCAGCAGGAACAGACCCAGTGCGTAACCGGCTTGGGCGGCGGTGACGATCAGCGCGGCGGTACCGGTACTCAGCCCGAAGTCGCCACGGATCGCGTCCAGCAATGGTTGTGCGAAATAGTTGCCGGCCACGATCAGGCCGGTCGCCACCGACATCAGCATCAGCAGTCCGCGGGACAGGCCGCGGGCTTCGGCCGGGTCGGCTCCGAGAGGCGGCCGGGCCGCTGTCGTCATGCTCATGACCTCAACCTTGCGACCGCGCGATCAATGAGTCCAACACATGTTTGTCAACGCAACAATCGTGTTTCACGATAGTTCGATGGCACTGCAGCAGATGCGGTCCGTCATCGCGGTGGCGGAGACGCCCGGCTCTGCCGGAACCGGCTGCCGCGCCGGCGGTCCGGTCGGAGATCGATGTCCTGTGGCACCGTTCCCGCTATTGGCACAGACCATGTTTGGATTTCAGAATCGACATGAGTAGCGTCGCACGGTTCGGCAGCAGTGGATTGCCGATCCATCGACCGGGATTTGGAAATGTCACCACGGCGCGGGAGCGAGAACAGTTGGGCGGGGGAATGGAAGGAAGCGGCTCAACGCATAGGCAATGCCGGCACGAACGCGGCAGCACATGTGGAGAAACACACACGGGCAGCGGGGTCCCACGTAGCGCGAGCGGCCGAATTGGACAAGACAGACGAAGCCCTGTCCAGGAAGTTCGGTAAAAGAACCGAGAACGACGGCGCCGTCAACAGCAATCTGTCGGTGACCCAGGCCCGGGGAGTCGGCAACAACAATCCCGCGAAGACGCCGCGGCACGCCATCAGGTCGGTCATTCACGACGACAACCTACTCATCAAGGCGGCGGACAAAGTCGGCAAACAGGGCGTTCTCCAGCGAGAAATGGACCACCTGCAGGAGCAACTGGTGCGCGGAAACTTCATGGCCGGTCTCGGCGGAAAGACACTGACCGGCAACGGTAACTCGACGACCGATGTCAGCTACGCTCGCGGCAAGAACGGCGCCCGCCTGTTCTACCGGACGATAAACCAAGAAATTGTCATCGTTGCGAAATGTTCCAAAGCCGACGAGGACAAAGTTATCAAAAGATTGAGGGATCTCTATGGCAACCAAACCGCCTGACCATATTGTGCGGGACACCTTTACCGCACATTTCCTCTTGGGCGCGGAAGACGATCCGGAAACGATCGACAACATCGACGTGATGATCACACTGAACGATGGATCCCGGCGCTCGGCGACAATCCTCACCCTCGATCGGATCTGGGCGATCATGCAGCGGTGGCAGGAATCCGGTGAGTACGCGAGCGGCACCTACTTCACCTGCCCCGACCTGGTGATCGTCCGGAAGGCCGGGATTCCGGCGATCATGGAGGTACTGGACTACGTGGTCGCGAACGACCCCGACAGCCTGGTGCCGATCCCGGAAGACTGAGCGCCGCACCGGAATCGAGCCCTTACGTGCAGGCGGGTAGACCGATCCGTACGCCGCCGTCCCGCCCATGAACTCTACCTGCGACCGCGCGATCAATGAGTTCAGCACATGTTTGTCAGCGCAATAATCATGCCTCACGATAGTTCGATGGAACTGCAGCAGATGCGGTACGTCATCGCGGTGGCGGAGACGAAGAATTTCACCCGGGCCGCCCGGCAATGCCTGGTGGTGCAGTCGGCGCTGAGTCACCAGATCGCACGCCTCGAAAGAGAACTGGGCGCGAAACTGTTCGAACGCACGAGCCGACGCGTCGAACTCACCCCGGCCGGGGCGGCGTTCCTGCCGGCGGCCAGGCAGGCCCTGGAAGCGGCCGAGCGGGCGCGCGCCGAGGTCACCGCGGCGGCCGGTGAGATCCGCGGCCGCCTCGCCATCGGCGCGATCCCCAGCGTCGGCGCGATCGATCTGCTGGGGACGCTGCGTGATTTCCGCACCCGCCATCCCCGGGTCCAGATCAGCTTGCAGGTGGGGATGAGCGACCATCTGGTGGACGATGTCCGCCAGGGTCGACTGGATATCGCCTTCCTCGGCCTGCCGGAGGGCACCGAACCGAGTGGCGTCACGGCACGTGAGCTCGCCCGCGGCGAGCTGGTCGCCGTGGTCTCCCCCGACCATCCGCTGGCCGGGGAACACGAGGTGGGCGCGGAGCGGTTGAGCGCGGAACTGTTCGTCGATTTTCCCGCCGGTTCGGCCGGGCGTGCGCAGGCCGATCGGGCCTTCACCGCCGCCGGGGTGCACCGGGAAGTGGCGTTCGAAGTGGTCGCGGTGGACTATTTCGTCGAATTGATCCGGCGCAACCTGTGCATCGGTCTGCTACCCGAAGCCATTGTGGCGGCGTTTCCGGATCTGCGGACCGTCGCTGTGCGAAATCCGCCGCGGCGGGTCGAGTACGTGGTGTGGGGTCCGCGTAAACCCGGCCCGGCCGCCGCGGCCTACCTCGCGGCGCTCGAAACGCCATAGATCTGCGGCCGTGAAGGTCCGCGCTGGTGCGAGAGTACGGCTACGAGGAAATCCGATTCGTCCGTGAACGGGCGCAGATCCCATGTGGAGAGCAGCAGATCTTCGCGGAAGCCCTGCTCGGCGGCGTCCGCGCGGAACTGCGCGAATTCGTAATCGCGCCCGGCACCGAAGCCGACGACGAGGCGGCCGTCCGCCGCCAGATGCCGTGCGAATCCGGCGAGTACGGCGGTACGGGTGGCGGGCGCGAGGAACGTCACCACATTGCCCGCGCAGACGATGACATCGAAATCGGCGGGCACCCCGCAGGCCGGGAGGTCGAGTTCGGCGAGGTCACCGACGAGCCAGGTCGGGCCGGGATAATCGGTTTCGGCGGCGGCGATCAGCACCGGGTCCACATCGACGCCCACCACCGCATGCCCGGAATTGTGCAGGAACCCGCCCAGCCGGCCGGGTCCGCAGCCCGCGTCGAGCACCCGGCCCCGGCGGCCGAGCATCGCATCGATCAGCCGAGCCTCCCCGAAGATGTCCTGGCCCTCGGCCGCGAGGTCGCGGAATCGCTGCACATACCACTGCGAATGCTGCGGGTCGGCGGCGACGAGCTCCTCCCATTTGCTCGGAACGCGCCCTTCAGGGGTGTGGGCGTTCATCGGTTTCCTCCTCGGTTCGGACTCGGCGTCACCACACGGTACGGCCCGCGCCGCACCCGGCCGCATCGTGGCCGGAGCTCGGCACCACCGCCTGTGATAGGTATGGGCGGCATGACTTCTCCGAATCCAGAAGGGCTGCCGGCGTGCGAGCTGTGCGGTGGCCGGCAGCTCGGCAATCTGTCCGTGGTGAGCCAGTACCACGTCGGTATCCACCCCGCCGGGCGCCAGTTGTGGGGCAAACCGCTGTCCCGGCTCTCGGCCGTCACCTGCCTGAGCTGTGGTCACACCAAGCTGTTCGCGACCGATCTGGGCAAGATCCGCGCCGAGGCCACGAAACATCCCGAGGCCTTCCGCTGGTAGCGGCGGTAACCGGGCCACAGTGTCCGGCGCGAGGCCTGCACCCGTTCAGCTCAGATGCTTGCGCAACACTTCCAGATGCGTCGGTTTGGCATCGTCGAGTCGTGCCCGGCCCGTCGCGGTCAGCTTCAGGAAGTTGGCGCGCCGGTCGAAATCACAGGCCGCACGCTCCACCAGTCCCGCCTTCTCCAGCCGCGTCACGGTACGGGAGAGGGCGCTCTGGCTGAGGTACATCTCGGTTTCGATGTCCTTCATCTTGACCTTTTCGGTCTGCTCCGCACCGCAGCGTCCGCCGAGGACCTGCAGGAGTTCGAACTCGCTGAGCCCGAGCTGATGCCGTGCCTGCAACGCGTTCTCCAGCTCGCAGGACGTGCCGTGGTAGAGGCGGAGCGTATCGGACCACTTCGCGCAGACATCTTTGTCGGTGTCGTGGTACATGGCCCGAGATTATCATGTCAAGTCATTTTATGCCCATGCATTACATGCGTTGACATTTAATGTACGTGCATCTAAGTTTGCCGTCGTGACCCTGACTGCAACCTCGCCGCAGAACCTCACCCCGGCAGAGATAACCCCCGCGTCCACCCTCGGCCGCTGGAGCCCGAAGTTGTGGGCGATCCTGTTCGTCGCCGGCCTCGCCATGTTCCTGGACGCCCTCGACGTCTCCATGGTCGGCGTCGCGCTCCCCTCCATCGGCCAGGAGCTGGGCCTCGACACCTCCGCACTGCAGTGGATCGTGAACGGCTACATCCTCGGCTACGGCGGCCTGCTGCTCCTCGGCGGTCGCGCCGCCGATCTCCTCGGCCGCCGGCAGGTTTTCCTGACCGCCCTGGTCGTCTTCGGTATCGCCTCCCTGGTGGGCGGACTCGTGGACGAGGGCTGGCTGCTGATCGCCACCCGGATCGCCAAGGGTGTCGCCGCCGCGCTCACCGCCCCGGCCGCACTCTCGATCATCACCACCACATTCAAGGAAGGTCCCGACCGCAACCGCGCACTCTCGATCTTCGCGATCTTCGGCGCCACCGGATACGCCTCCGGGCTCATCGTGTCCGGTCTGCTCACCGGTATCGACTGGCGGCTCACCTTCTACCTGCCCGTCGTCGTGGTCGCCGGGGTCGTGCTCGCCGCCTACCTCGTGGTGCCGCGCAATACCGAAAAGGAAGAGGGCCGTATCGATTTCGCCGGCGCCGCACTGCTCACCGGTGGCACGCTCGCCGCGATCTACACCATCGTCACAGCCCCGGAGACAGGTTTCACCGCCACCGTCATCGCGACCACCGTCCTGGCGGTCGGCCTGCTCGGCAGCTTCTTCGTGGTCGAGAACCGGGTGAGCCACCCGCTGGTGCGCCTGAGCATCTTCAAGGTGAAGTCGATCGTGCGCGCGAACCTGGCCGCGCTGGCCATCTTCGGCTCCTACCTCAGCTTCCAGACCATCGTCTCGCTGTACCTGCAGAACACGCTGCACTGGGAGCCGCTGCAGATGGCGCTCGCCATGGCGCCGACCGGCATCATCGTGGCCGTCCTCTCACCCCTCGCGGGCAAACTCATCGACCGCTTCGGCACCACCCCGATGATCCTCGCCGCCCTCACCTCCTTCGTGGCCGGCTACGCATGGTTCCTGACCCGCGGCGGAAACCCCGCCCCGGTCTACGCCGTCGACTACCTGCCCGCATTCCTGCTGCTGGGACTCGGTTTCGCCCTGGGCTTCTCGGCCGTGATGGTGCAGGCCACCGAAGGTATCGCCGACCACGAACAGGGCTTGGCCTCCGGCCTGGTGCAGACCTCGTTCCAGATCGGCGGAGCGGTGGTGCTGGCCGTTGCGACCGGCCTGATCAGCGGCGCGACCGCCGACGGCATCGCCGGGTACCGGCCGGGGCTGTACCTGGTCACCGCGGTCGCGGTGGTCGGCCTGGCGGCTTCGTCCGCGGCGCTGCTGAACCGTAGACCGGTGGTCGCCGCAATCGCGTAAGTGAGGCGTCGCCACCATCTGTGATCCGTTCGCCGCCGGATCACGCCCGGCCCGCAACCCCACCCCGGGTTGCGGGCCTGGCCGCAGGCGGACCGCCGACCCTAGATCGGTTGTTGCGTGCGGATGACCTCTGCGAGATAGGCGTAATCGTCGGCGCGAGCCGTGGATGCGCGGTACACCAAACCCAGCGTGCGCCCGGGCGCGGGCGCGGCGAACCGCACGATATCCAAGGCACCGCGACCCGTTTCGGCCGCCACCGCCATTTCCGGGATCAGGGTCACCCCGAGCCCGCCGGCCACGCACTGGACCACCGTCGACAGCGATGCCGCCCGGGTGTCGCCCACCGCGCCCGGGCGGACCTCCGCGGAACGGCACAGTTCCAAAGTCTGGGCACGCAGGCAGTGCCCCTCGTCGAGGAGCAGGATGGGTAGCGTATCCAGCGCCGCCGGTACGAGATCGGTGCGGCCCGCCAGCTCGTGCCCCGCCGGCACGACCAGTACGAAGTCCTCCGTGTACAGCGGTATCTCCACCACACCGGGGACCTCGGCGGGAAGGGCGAGTACCGCGACGTCCAGACTGCCGGCACGCAGCTCGTCGAGGAGACGGGCGGTTCTGTCCTCGACGATCCGCGGAGTGAGCGCGGGCAGGCGGCGGCGCAGGGTCGGCAGCAGTGCGGGCAGCAGATACGGTGCGACCGTCGGGATGATGCCCATGCGCAGGACACCGCCGAGCGTATCGCCGTTCGCCGCGGACAGGAATCGGCCGGCCGCGTCCAGTGTTGCGATTGCCTGCGGGAGCAGTCGCCGACCGGCCTCGGTCACCAGAACCCGCCGGGTGCTGCGTTCGATCAGCTGTAGTCCGAGGCCGTTTTCCAGTGCGGCCAGCGCCTGGGAAAGCGTGGGTTGGCTCACATCCAGACTCGTGGCCGCCGTTCCGAAATGGCGGTGTTCGGCGACGGCGACGAACGCACGCAGCTGCGAGAGGGTCGGCTGATAAGACTGATCGGACATCCCTATCAGTGTAGTGCGACCTATCACTTTTACCTTTTGCGGGCTGATTGGCAAGATCGACAGCGAACGCTCACCCCGCCGGCCGAGCGCCGGCCACTCGATACGACAAGGAGTTCGACCATGCCCCTGTTGACCATCGGCGACCAGTTCCCCGCCTACGACCTCACCGCGGTGATCGGCGGTGACCTGTCGAAGGTCAACGCCCAGCAGCCCGACGACTACTTCACCCGGATCACCAGTGCCGACCACGCCGGCAAGTGGCGGATCATCTTCTTCTGGCCGAAGGATTTCACCTTCGTCTGCCCCACCGAGATCGCCGCCTTCGGCAAGCTGAACGACGAGTTCGCCGATCGCGACGCCCAGGTGCTCGGCGCCTCGGTGGACAACGAGTTCGTGCACTTCCAGTGGCGGGCTCAGCACGAGGACCTGAAGACCCTGCCGTTCCCGATGCTGTCGGATCTCAAGCGTGAACTGGCAACGGCCACCGGCGTTCTCAACGCCGACGGTGTCGCCGACCGCGCCACCTTCATCGTGGACCCGAACAACGAGATCCAGTTCGTTTCGGTGACCGCCGGTTCCGTGGGCCGCAATGTCGACGAGGTACTGCGGGTACTGGACGCGCTGCAGTCCGACGAGCTGTGCGCATGCAACTGGAAGAAGGGCGATCCGACCATCGACGCCGGCGAACTGCTGGCGGCGAGCGTCTGAGAGACGAGGTAACTCAGTGAGCATCGACAATCTGAAGAACTCGCTTCCCGAGTACGCCAAGGATCTGAAACTCAACCTCTCCTCGCTGTCGCGCAGCACCGTGCTCAACGAGCAGCAGCTGTGGGGCACCCTGCTGGCCACCGCCGCGGCCACCCGGTCCGCCACCACCCTGCGCGAGATCGCGGAGGAAGCGGCCGACGTCCTGTCCGCCGAGGCGTACAACGCCGCCCTGGGCGCCGCGTCGATCATGGGTATGAACAATGTGTTCTACCGCGGCAGGGCCTTCCTCGACGGTAAGTACGACGATCTGCGGGCCGGCCTGCGGATGCAGATCATCGGCACGCCGGGTGTGGACAAGGCCGATTTCGAACTCTGGTCGTTCGCGGTGTCGTCGATCAACGGCTGCCAGCACTGCCTGGAAGCCCACGAGCACACCTTGCGGGAGGCCGGCGCCTCGCGCGAGGTGATCTTCGAAGCCCTGCGCGCGGCGGCTATCGTGGCCGGTGTGGGGCAGGCCGTGCAGACGAACGAGGTGCTGGCCGGCGCCGCCGTCTGATCTGCCGCCGTAGCGGCGTTTTCTTCGAGAGCCTGTGGGGGGGGGGGGGGGGGGGGGGCCCCCCCCCGGGGGGGGGGCGGGGCGCCGCGTTGTCTCCGCCCGCGGGTGGGGGTTTTTCTTCCCCCGCGGGGGGGCCCGCGTTTGGGGCGCCCCCACAGCTTGTTTCGTGAGAATTGCAAAGCCCACTCGACCGGCTACGCCCGAAGGTGGGGTAGCTCCCGTGCCCCGTCACAGAGGCGCGTCCGTATCTTCAGCGCACCAAGGGAGCCCCCCAACTCGGTTCGTCAACCATGGGTTGACGCAATTAGAACGTCAACCTATGGTTGACGACAGCTGGTGTGGTCCACACCGGCGACGAACCGACACGGGAGTGGTAGTGGCAACCATCGAAACGCCGGATACGGAGCGGAAACGGGTGCTTGTCGTGGGCGCCGGTATCGCCGGACTCGCCACCGCACTACGGCTGTACCGGCAGGGCTGGGATGTCGTGGTGGTCGAGCGCGCGCCGGCCCGGCGCAGCAGCGGCTACCTGGTGAACCTGCACGGTCCCGGATACGACGCGGCCGAACGGCTCGGGCTGGTGCCGGCCCTGGAACCGCGTGATATCGGGTTCTTCACCTCGATCCTGGTCCACGCCGACGGACGGGAGAAGTTCCGGCTACCGGCCGCCGTCGCCGAAGCCGCCGTCGGAACCCGGGCGCTCAGCATCTTCCGCGGCGACCTGGAATCGGCGCTGTACGACGCGGTGGCCGGCCATGTCGAGATCCGGTTCGGCACCACCGTACGCGCGGTGACCCAGAACGCCGAGGAGGTCGACGCCACTCTCGCCGACGGCACGCATATCCGGGTCGAACTGCTCGTCGGCGCCGACGGAGTGCACTCCGGGATCCGTGAACGGGTCTTCGGACCCGAGTCCGAATACCTGGTGGTCCTGGGCCATATGGTGGGCGCGTTCCCGCTCGACACGGTCCCCGAACACGTACCGGAGGGCGCCGGAACCACGTTCATCGGCCCCGGCCGCACCTCCGCGGTGATGAATCTCGGCCCGCGGCGCTCCTCGACGTTCTTCACCTACCGCTGCGCCGATACCCGGGCCGAACTCGCGCTGGGCCCGGCCGCCGCGCTCACCGGCTCGTTCGGGGATCTCGGCGGTGGGGTGGCCGACGCCCTGCATCAGCTCGAATCCGATCCGGCCGGCGCCTATTTCGATTCCGTCGGCCAGGTGGTGATGGACCGCTGGAGCGACGGCCGTATCGTCCTGCTGGGTGATGCCGCCTGGTGTGTCACCGTTTTCGCCGGCTACGGCGCGGCCCTGGCCCTCGACGGCGCCGACCGTCTCGGCGCCGCCCTCGACGACCACGGTGCAGATATCCCCGGCGCATTGGCCGCCTGGGAGTCGTCACTGCGCCCGGAAGTGAACAAACGGCAAGCCTTGGCGCGCAAAGGGATCAGCAGGTTCGCTCCCCCGACGCGGGCCCACGTCCGGGCCGGTGAGCTCATGCTCCGCGCGATCGGGCTACCGGGTATCCGCACTCTGGTCCAGCGGTCGATCCAGCGCGCGAACAACTAGCGCCGGCACCCTCCCCGTGCCCGGCTACCCCGCCGGGCACATAGCGGCACGGTAGAACGCCGCGAGCGCGTCGTCGCTCGGGTGCGGCTGCGGTCGGCCGGTGGCGTCCGGCCGGTTCGCACGCACCAGGTTCACCGCGACCGACATCTGGCGCTGCCCGTCGGCCGAATGCAGCGACATCATCGAGGCCCCGAAAACCGAACCGTCGTGGCCCCAGAAGGTGTCGCAGCCCGGCAATTGCACCTTGTGCAAACCCAGCCCGTACTCGATCGGCTGCCCGTCCAGCGCTGTCACCGGCACCGTCTGCCGCATCTGCTCCAGCGTCGCCGGGCCGACGAACGCACCGGTGAACAGCTTGCGGTAGAAGGTGTTCACATCGGCCATGGTCGAGACCAGACCGGCGCCCGGGCCGAGCCAGGAGTTGTCGTAGGTGCTGTAGTCCCGCGGCGGATCGATGACGCCGTACAGCGCCTCGTACATCCGCGAGTGCGGTTCCGCGAGTTCCGGCCGGTCCGGAAAGTAGGTGTGCTCGAGCCCCGCCCGCGCGATCACCTGTTCGGTGACGTACTGCTCGAAAGGCGTACCGGTCGTATGCCGCACCAGTTCGCCCAGGATGCGGTAGTTGGTGTTGGAATACACACCCGGTAGCGTGCCCGGCTCACCGGCAGGCGCGTTCACGCCCAAGGCGATCAACTCCGCCGGCTCGAACTTCCGGAAACGATTGTCGTCCAGGCTCTGCGCCGATATCTCGCCGCCGGTGAACATCCCCGCGACCGACGGAAACGCGTACGGCAGGTAGTCGGGCAGACCGCTGGTGTGGTTGACCAGCATCCGCACCGTGATCTTCCGGCCCCGCTCACCCGGCACCAGATCCGGCAGATAGTCGCCGATCGGTGCGTCGAGATCGATCCGGCCCCGCTCGACCTGCTGCATGACCGCGACCGCGGTAAAGGTTTTGGTGACGCTGCCGATGCGATGCCGCATATCCGGCGTGACCGGACGGCCGGAGCTCAGGTCGGCGATCCCGGAGGCGTGACTCCACACCTGGTCGCCCGCGCGTACCTCCGCGAAAACTCCCGGTATCCCGGCACGCTCGATTGCCGCCAGCGCGGCGCGCAGGTGCTCGGTGTCCAACACGTCCGCGGGCTCGGGGGTGCCGGCGGATCCCAGTGTGCAGGCGCTGATACTCAGCGCGGCGGTCAGCAGGATGGCCATGGATCGGATCTTCACGTCGTCGGTCCTCTCGAATCAGCATCGAAGGCCCTAACCTTCGCGCCGACCAGGGCGGTCGCGCGTCGGCCGGGAAGCTTCTCCGAGCACGCCGACAGTCGTAGGAGAACGGTGGATCGGCTACGCCGGCCGTCGTACACGGCGATCACGTTCCGCCACGGCGACCGGCCGCCGCCGGTACCGGTGTCCGGCCGGACCCGATCGGGCAGCGCCGCCAGGTCACATCCGATACGTGCGCACCACCACCATCACATCGCCGTCCGGGCGGATCGAGGCGATCGTGTCCGCCGGCCGTCGCCGGAAACCGGGTGCGCCGGTGAGACCGTGGCTTTCGTCCGACGCCGTGACGCCGACCTCGTCCGCGCCTGGCGTCCGCACCGTGAGGTCGACCCCTTCCGGTGGCAGATCACGGAAGCGGATCTCGCCCGGCAGGTTGTTCGGCCGGGTGCCCGTGACCGGGACGGTCACCGACGCGGCGCCGGGAGCCTTCGCGGTGACGAGATCGATCGGCCGGTCGAAGCGCAGGATCAGCGACGAAGCCGCGCGTGGGGAGGTCACGTGCATCGTCACGGTATCGCCGTCGCGGTGGCGTAGTTCGACCCGCGGCGCTTCCGCATCGATCGGGTCCGCCGGCCCTGTCCACAGCGACTCGCGGGTGTAGCCGATCGGGAGACCGGAAGTATCGCGACCCTTGACGTACTGACCGGTCCAATCGGTGGGATGCAGTTCCGCGCTCACCCAGGACGCCCGCCCGGTTTCGGCGTCGAGGACGTAGGCGAGATGGCTGCGCTGTGGATGTGCCGGATCGGCGGTATCGACGACGAGACCCGCGCCCACCGAGGCGATTCCCAGCGCTGCCACAGTCGCGGGCACTGCCCAGAGCCTGGTCCGGGGAACTGCCCACAGCTTTCCCTCGAACGCCTCGGGTTCGGGTAGCAGCAACTCCACCGCGGGCAGCAGCATGAGACCGAGAAGCGCGAGACACGCTGCGCCGGCTCCGGCGTAGCCCATCCCGACCGCGTCGAAGACGCCACGCGCGAGAACCGGCAGGAACACGGCCGAGATCGAGAACCCGGCCACCAGCGCCACCACCGGCCAACCGGCCCAGCGCACCGGGATCATCGCCAGCAACAGACCGGCCGCGGCGAACCCCGCGGGCAGCGTGAACAGGAATGCTGCGCCCGGCGCCACCGCCGCGCACAGCAATCCGAGAACAGCCGGCCAGGCCAGCGCACCGATCGCGAGTGCGGCCGGCCCCAGCCGCACCCGCAGCAGTAGATACCAGACGAGCAGCGCGGTACCGGCCAGCGCCGCGAGCGCGGCCTCGTAGAACTCCGGCCGGTACAGCAGCCCGTTCATCATGTGGTAGCCCGGCCGCAGCGCCACCAGCAGCCACCACAACGCCTGCCCCAGCCCGATCACCGCTCCCAGCGGCAGCACCACCGAAACCGCCGCCAGCACCATTCGCGGCGTACTGGCCAGCTCACGGCGCCGCGCCGGCACGGCCAGCCCGGCCACGAGCGCCGCGGCCAGTACCGCCAGCGGCCAGACCAGCGCGTTCGGGTAGTGGATGGAGAGCGGTCCGATCCGGAAGTAGGTGGCGTCGCGGTCGGTGCGCAGCTCCGGCAGATCGGCGGCGCCGAGGGCCCGGGTGAGTGCCAGCATGTTGTCGCCGTGGTGTTGCAGACTGCGTGGGTCCAGGTTGGCCAGCGAATCGCCGGCGGTGTGGTAATACGCGGGCTGTTCGATATAGGCGAAGTTCAGCCCGTCGAAGCCGGCCTTCCTGAACTCGGTGAAGTCGGTGTCGTTCGGCAGTTTCCGATAGATCTCGACCATCGACGAGTCGCCCCGCGGGTCGGGCACCGTATCGGCGAACAGTGCCGACAGTTCCGCGTTTCCCCTGGACGTTTCGAACATCAGCGAGGGCCCGCTCACCCCGCGCGCTTCCCAGTTGAGCACCACCCCGCCCGCGCGACCCAGTGGATGCTCGCGGACGAATGCCTCGGCCCCCAGCAGCCCGTCCTCCTCGCCGTCGGTGAACAACAGCACCAGGTTGTTCCGCACCCCGCCCTGCGCACCGACCAGCCGTCCCACCTCCAGCATGGCCGCGACCGCGGCCCCGTCGTCGGATGCCCCGGGGCCGGTGGCGGCGGAGTCGAAATGCGCGGCGACCACCACGGTCCCCGTCGGGTTCCGGCCCGGGAGGGTCGCGATCACATTGTCCACCCGGCCGAAGGTCACCAGGCCCGGCGCCGTCCCCGACCCGACCGCGTGCTGGATTTCCACCTCGAACCCGGCGGCCCGCATCTGATCGGCGATATAGTCCTCGGCCCGGTCACTGGCCGGGCTGCCCAGCGGGCGCGGTTCGGTCGCGAAACGTTCCAGGTGCGTGAGTCCCCGCTCCGCACTGAACTGTCCGGGCGCCCCCGCGGGCACCAGCTCCCGGTCGTTTCCTTCCGCCCGGACCGCCAGGACCGCCACACCCGCGAGCACCAGCAGCACCACCGCACCCAGCACCCGGTGGGGCGTGTCGATCAGTTTTCGGATCACGATCAGACGTTAGAGGATTCCGCTGGACGGCCAGGTGGTCGTATCGCATTTCGCGGACCCGCCCACCTCCGCCCCGGTCGGCCCGGGCGCTTGTGGCAGCGCCGTTCTCATCCCCTCGCCGCGACGACCGGGCGGTGGACGCTGTCCGTCCGATTGCCGAATACACCGCCGGCCGTGAACACTCGCTCGGCGAACCGTTCGCCGATCAGCTGGTGTGTCGCGGCGTCCGGGTGGAGCCGGTCCGGTAGCGGATGTTCGCGGTAGTCGGTTTCGCCGTACAGTTCGCGCCCGTCGAGGTAGAACAGATTCGGATCCCGCGCCGCCCGCTGATCGACGATGCGGGACAACTCGTCACGGATGCTGCGCAGCGTCAGCTTTCCCGTGCCCTGTTCGGCGGGGTCGCCGGTGGCGATGAATCGCATTTCTCCCGCGTGCAGCGCTTCGGGATCGAAGGCGCCCGGCCCTGGTGTGCTCTCGTGGATTTCGCAGTAGATGGGCGAGATCACCAGGAGCGGGGTCGTCGGGTGACCCTCGCGGATGGTGCTGAGGAAACCGTGTACGGCCGGTCCGAAGGCGCGCATCCGCATCGCGTCGGCGTTGACGAGGTTGATGCCGATCTCGAGGCCGATCAGGTCGGCCCGGGTATCGCGAATCACCCGGGCGGCGAACGGGTCGAGCATGGCACTGCCGCTCAATCCCAGATTGATCAGCTCGGCATCCCCGGCGGCAGCCGCCAGGGCGGGCCACGTGGTGGACGGGCTACCGGCATTGGACCCTTGACTGATCGAACTGCCGTATTGCACCCACACCCGGCGGTCGTCGTCCCGCACCGGGTCGACGGCGGCATCGGTGCGCAGCGCGGCGAGTTCGGTGATCTCGTTGTGCGGCAACCAGATTTCGACGTTCTTCGACCCGGCGGGAAGATCGGTGAAACGCACGGTACCCACCGGCCCCGATTGCCGGGTGGTACTCCCGGTGGCCATATCGATGGTCACGGTATCGCCGCCCGGGGCATGGGTCTGGGCGGCCAACCGGCCATCGATACGCAGGTCGTAGACGCCGGGCGGGCGGGCCGGCGCTCCCGCGTACCTCAGCCTGGTGGGGACGGTTTCGAGTTCGATCGTCGTGGCAGCGGTACGGAAGACCAGCCGGACCCCGGAGGGCTGGGTCTCCGCCATCGCCAACTGCCCGTCGCCGCCTTGTTCACGCGCCCAGGCCGGTAGGCGATGCGGCAGGATGCCGCGTCCGGTGTGCTCGAGTTCGAGGGCACCGCGGACGATATCCGCGGTGAGCGCGGTGGTTGTCCACTCGGCGTCGCAGTGCATGGGTTTCACCTGTGCATCGGTTCTGGGCGGTTGCGCCGACCGGCCCGGCAACGGGCACTCGGCTCGGATCACAGGCCATAGTAGGCTTCCTATACAGCATAGGCAAATTCCTAATGCTGTATGGTTACCGGTATGGCTCGGACAGGACTGACCCCGGAGCGGCTGACCCAGGCGGGTGCGGAACTGGCGGACGAAGTGGGTTTCGACCAGGTCACCGTCTCCGAGGTCGCCCGGCGCTTCGGCGTCAAGGCCGCCAGCGTGTACTCCCATCTGCGGAGTTCCCAGGACCTCAGAACGCGGATCGCACTGCTCGCCCTGGAAGAAATGGCCGACCGGGCCGCCGACGCTCTCGCCGGCCGCGCGGGACGCGACGCACTGACCGCTTTCGCGAACGTCTACCGCGATTACGCCGCGCAACACCCTGGACGCTATGCCGCCGCCCGCATGCGTCTACCCACGGACACCGCGGCGGCGAGCGCGGGCATCCGGCATTCGAACATGATGCGCGCCATCCTGCGCGGTTACGACCTCGACGAACCGGAACAGACACACGCGGTTCGGCTACTGGGCAGCGTCTTCCACGGTTACGCCGCCCTGGAACTCGGTGGCGGCTTCGACCACAGCGAACCCTCCGCCGAGGAAAGCTGGTCGCGCATCCTCGAGGTTCTCGATTCCACACTGACCAACTGGCCGGCCCGGCAGCAATAGGCCCGGTCCCTGCCCGGCGGTAACCCGGTTGCAGACCGCAGAGCTCCCGGCCTACAGTTTGCGCAATCCGTTCGGCGCTCTCCGGAAGTACAGCCGCAGAATGAGAGCCCGCGCCCAGGATTTCGGGCGATGGAGTGGGCGGCTTGTTTGCCCACCCATTTTCCTGGAGGAAACCGATGGATATCGGACTCGGATTGCCCATTGCCGATCCCGCAGTGCTGCTCGATTGGGCCCGCCGCGCCGATGCCGGCCCCTTCTCGACACTCGGCCTGCTCGACCGGCTCGTCTACAACAATCCCGAACCCCTGGTCGCACTGGCCGCCCTGGCCGGTGCCACCAGCCGGGTGCGGGTACAGACCGAGGTTCTGCTGACCCCGTTGCGGGATACCGCGCTGCTGGCCAAACAGGTCGCGACCGTGGACCGGATGTCCGGGGGCAGGCTGGTGCTCGGCCTCGGAGTCGGCGGACGCGCCGACGACCATCTCGCGGCGGGAGTCGAACTCCGCACTCGCGGCCGCCGCATGAACGAACAGCTCGCCCGGCTGCGCAGCCTGTGGTCCGGCGAACCGTTCGGCCCCGGCTGTGGTCCGATCGGCCCGCCCCCGGTCCGGCCCGGCGGACCGCCGATCCTCTTCGGCGGTTTCCGGCCGGCCGCTCTCGAGCGCGTGGCCCGCTGGGGCGACGGGTACCTTTCCGCCGCCCCGCCGCAATGGTGCGGGGACCTCTTCGATTCGGTCCGCACATCGTGGCGCGAACACGGCCGCACCGGCGAACCCCGGATCGTCGCCCAGATCAACGTAGTCCTCGGCCCGCAGTCGCTGGTCGACGAAACGCGCGCTGCCCTCGGCACCTACTACGAGTTCACCGGCTATGCCGAGAACATGGTGGCGGGCCTGCGGACCACTCCTGGCGAGATTCGCACGGCAATAAGGCAATTCACCGACCTCGGAGCCGACGAGGTGATGTTGTACTGCTACGGCACCGACCCCGGCCAGGTCGACCGGATCGCCGACCTCATCGCCTGACCGTCACCGGGCCGGACTCACCATCGTCGCCAGCGCGGCCACGGCCGCCACACCCGCCGACCCCCAGAGCAGTACGGACAACCCCGCACCGTCGAGGATCACACCTCCCGCGAACGACCCCAGCGCGATACTGCCGGTGAAGGCTCCGACGTACAGCCCCGAAACGGCTTCCCGCCGGTCCGGCGCGGCCTGCACCGCCCAGAGCTGACTGCACACCGACACGCCACCGTAGGAGAGTCCCCACAGCACGAGCACCGCGGCGGCGCCGAACGGGGTGGTTCCCAGCAGGAGCAGAGCCGGTAGCGCGGCGGCGATACCGATCGCCAGGACGAGCAGTGTCGACCGGACCCGGCGCGTGGCCGCCGCGCCCGCCGCGAAGTTCGCGACGATTCCGCAGATCCCGTAGAGCAGGAGCAGCAGCGAGATATCGATACCGTGGACGCCCGACAACTCTTCCAGCGCCGGCCGTACATAGGTGTAGGCCGCGAAATGCGCGGTGACCAGAAGAGTTACCGCCACCAGGCCCCGGCGCACCGCCGGAATCGCAAGCAGGGAACCGGCGTTCGTGCTGCCCGCTTCCTCGAGTTGCGCGGGTAGTGCGGGCAGCAGCGCCGCGAGTCCCACGGCAAGCCCGACGGCCGCCAGCGCGAGCGCCCCGAAGGCACTGCGCCATCCCGCGATATCGCCGAGCACGGTCCCGAGTGGCACGCCGAGTACGGACGCCACCGCGACACCGCTCACCACCATCGATACCGCGAGCCCCGCCCGGCGAGCGCTCACCAGCCGGGTGACCAGCGCGACCGCCAGCGCCCATACGGTGGCCATGGCAAGGCCGACCACAATCCGGCCGACGGCGAGTACCGCGAACCCCTGGGCGACCGCGGTGATCAGATTGCCGGCGGCGAGCAGCAGCGCGGCCGCCACCAGAACGCGCCGGCGGTCGAGGCCACCGATCCCCCGCGCGACGAAGGGCGCGGCCAGCGCGGCCACGACGCCGGTGACGGCCAGGCTGAAACCTGCCGTGCCCGCGGAGATGCCCAGGCCTTCGGACATCGGGGTGAGAATTCCCACGGGCAGCATCTCCGCCGTGACGACCAGAAATGTGGACAGGGCAAGGACGGCGATCGACGACCAGCGTTCGGCGGGTTCGGCCGCGGGCTCCCGCGATTCACTCACAATGGACATGAATCCAGTCAAGGATGCGCGGTATCGCGGAACAACAGTGATCAGTTCATTGTTCGATCAGCTGAACTGATCGATCGCGGTGACCGGGAGGAGCGGCATGCCGGACCTACCCGTCCGCGAGCTGGAGTGTCTGCTGATACTGGCCGAAGAGCTGCATTTCGGCCGGACGGCCCAGCGCCTGCGGGTGTCGCAGAGCCGGGTGAGCCAGCTGGTCGCCGCGCTGGAACGCACCATCGGCACGCAACTCGTGCACCGCACCAGCCGCCGGGTGGCCCTCACCGATTTCGGCGCCGAATTCGTGGAGCGCGTGCGCCCCGTGTACAGCGAGCTGGTCGATCTGGTCGGTGGTGCGCGGCAGGAGGCGCGGCACGAGCTGCCCGCTCCGGTCCGCCTCGGTTTTCAAGGCATCGCCTACGAAACCGTCACCTGGACACTCACCAGATTCGCCCGCGACAACCCCGACGTGGCCTTGTCATTGCAGGAAATCCCGCTCGGCGACCCTTTCGGCGCTGTGCTGGCCGGGCAGGTCGACGCCGCCGTAGCCCTGTTACCGGTGCGGGAGCCCGAACTCGCGGTCGGCTACGTGTTCCCGCCCGCGCCGCGAATGTTGGCGGTGGGGCGCG
This sequence comes from Nocardia carnea, assembly GCF_029868855.1. Taxonomy (GTDB): domain Bacteria; phylum Actinomycetota; class Actinomycetes; order Mycobacteriales; family Mycobacteriaceae; genus Nocardia; species Nocardia carnea_A. The sequence continues at coordinate 47,472 of NZ_JARWOV010000105.1, forward strand.
GTCATCCTCTGGCGACGGTCGAACGCATCGATGCCGAAGCCTTGGCCACCGTGGACCTCGTATCGGTGGACGGACCCGCACCGGAATATTGGCGCGACGTCCACTTCCCGCGCTTCACGCCGCTCGGCAGACCCATCACGGCGACGGTCCGGGTGGCGACGCTCCAAGAAGGGATGACTCTCGCCGCCACCGGGCGGTACGCGATGCTGACCTGCCGTCCGGTGGCGGAACGCAATCAGCGCGCCGATCTCCGCTTCGTCCGCGTCACCGGTTTCGACGAGGAGTCGAGGATGGCGTTGATCTGGCGCTCCGCGCACCGCCGGCCGCAATTGACGAAGCTGGCGGCCATGCTCGGCGAACTCCCCGGCGCGCCGCAACTACAGGCGGACCCCGGCAGGGCTACCGTCGCCTAGCGGCACCGGCCGAGCGGGGTACACGGCTGCACTCTCGCCGGATATGCGTTCCCTGTCTTCTTGCACCGAACCGGAGGCCGCGGCAGCACGAACCCCTTCCGATGTCGATCCGGACGGCCGGCGAATACCGCGGCCGCCGGCGTCATCCGGACAGTGACCGCGTGAGGCATACGAAAGGCCGACATTGAGCACACCGCGATCCTCCCGCACCACCGCAGTGCGATACGCCCTCGCCGCCGCTCTGACCACCGCCTGCCTGATCGGCACCTGCGCGACCGGGACAGCCGATCCCGGGGCGGCGAGCGTGGTTTCGGTGGAGCAGGTGAACGACCGGCAGCAACTGGTTTCGGTGTTCTCACCGGCGATGAACCGGCCGATCCAGGTGCAGGTCATCCGAGCCGCGGACGGTTCCCGCCCGCGACCCACGCTGTATCTGCTGAACGGTTCGCAGGGCGGTCCCCACGGCAGCGGCTGGGATGTACAAACCGACGCCGTCGGATTCCTGCGCGACAAAGACGTCAATGTCGTGACCCCGTTCGGCGGCGCCGGTTCCTACTACACCGACTGGATCCGCGACGACGCCGTCCTGGGCCGGAACAAATGGCAGACCTTCCTCAACGAAGAGCTGCCACCGGTGATCGAGGGATTCCTGAACGCCGACGGCACCCGGGCACTGGCCGGCGTATCGATGAGCGGCACCTCGGTATTGAACCTGGCCGTCGCCAAACCCGGCTTCTGGAAAAGCGTCGCCTCCTACAGCGGGTGCGCGCAGACCTCGGACCCGCTCGGACAGGAGTTCGTCCGGATCACCGTCGAGACCTGGGGCGGCGGCCAGAGCGTCGAAAACATGTGGGGCCCACGCAACGGACCACTGTGGCGCGCCAACGATCCCCTGGTGAACGCCGACCGGCTGCGCGGCACCGCCATCTACCTGAGCACGGGCAGCGGTCTCCCGGCGGCACCGCACGACACTCCCGCCGACAAAAGGGTCCAGGAGGGGCGGATACCGCTGCCGGTGCAGATCGCCTTCGGCGGACCGATCGAAGCAGCGATTCAGCACTGCACGATGAACCTCACCAACCGGCTGCGCGAACTGAATATCCCCGTGACACTGCATGATCGGCCGGTAGGCACGCACTCCTGGGGTTACTGGGAGGACGACCTGCACCATTCCTGGCCGTTCCTCGCCGATTCGCTGGGAGTCCCCGCCTGAGCCCGAATCGGGCGCCGGATATTCGCTACCGGATCGGCCGGTTCCACCACTGGCCGATCCGCCCCGGCACCGCGTCTCCATCTGTCCTGAAGCGAAATCCACGACTCCGCCTTCTCGCTGGCCGGTGCAGGCATGATCCGTTGTCGCCGTGAACACCTGCCGGGGCGAGAATCAGCGACCGTACAGCCCGGCCAGCTCGCTGCCGATCCGCGCCAGCTCCGCCTGAACCGGCGGGGGCGCGAGCACCTCGACCAGCGAGCCCCAGCCGGCGAGATTCCGGGCGATATCGCGAGGCGTCGGTGCGGCGATCCGTACGCGGCTGCGCCCGTCGTCGAGCTCGGCCTCGGTGTGGCAGTGGAGGCCGAAATGGTCGCGCAGGATCGGCACGTGCCGGGTCTCGACGAGCACCGTCGCCCAGGTGCGGGACCGCTTCCGCTCCACCTCTCCGACCACCTCCTTCCAGGCCCGGTCGAGTGCGAAGTCGTCGGGACGTTCCGCCGGGTCCTCGGTCGCCACCGCCTCGACGACGCGGTCTACTCGGAAGGTGCGCTGTCCACGCTCGGTACCGGCGATCAAGTACCAGACGTCGTCCTTGTCGACGAGCCCCCACGGGTCGACCAGGCGCACCGATCGCTCCCCCTTGGCATCGGTGTAGGCCAGTCGCACACGCCGGCGGCGTACCACCGCGTTCTGCAGGAGACCGACGAGGTCCGGTCGCGGCCGGTCCAGCCCGCTCCACCCGGTGCGATCGTTCATGGCCGCGCCGGCGGCCGCTTCCGCGTCGGCCCGGAAGGTGTGCGGGAGAGCACGGAGGAGCTTGCGGAGGGCGGTCTTGGCCTCGCCCGAGACCGAGGCCGCCGAACCGACCAGCAGGAACAGTGCCTGCGTCTCGGTGGCCGACAGCCCGCTGAGATCGGTGCGCGCGCCGCCGACAAGCGCCCAGCCACCACCGCGCCCCGGCTGCGGATACACGGGAATTCCTGCCGCCGCCAGCGCTTCCAGATCGCGGCGGGCGGTCGCCACCGACACCTCGAGCTCCGTGGCGAGCTCAGCGGCGGTCACCCGCCCTCGATGCTGGAGAAACAACAGGGCCGCGACAAGCCGGTCTGCGCGCATTGCTCCAACCTCCCCGAAAAAGTGCTCAGTTGGTGAGCACTTTAGCTGGAAGAGTGACACCCGACAGTCAGGAACAAGAGAGGAACAACCGCCATGCTGCGAGGACTCACCACCACCAACTTCGTCGTCGACGATCTCGGCTCCGCCGTGCGCTGGTACACCGAACTGCTCGGTGTCGAGCCCTACTTCGTCCGTGAGGTCGAGGGCACACCCGCATACGTCGAGTTCCGCATCGGCGATTTCGAACACGAACTCGGGTTCATCGACCGCCGGTTCGCGCCCGCGAGCCGGGCCGGCTCGGACGTCGGCGCGACACTCACCTACTGGGCCGTCGACGATGTCCGGGCCGCGTACGAACGACTGCTGTCACTGGGAGCCACATCGCATCAGGACGTCACCGAACGCGGCCCGGGATTCGTCACCGCGTCGGTCATCGACCCGTTCGGCAACGCGCTCGGCGTCATGTACAACCAGCACTACCTCGACATCGTCGAGTCGACGAAGGGCGCCTGATATGGACGTGCAGGCAACCAGCGCCGAGGTGTGGCGCGCCTGGCTGGAAACCCACGGCCGCTCCGAGACCGAGGTCTGGCTGGTGATCCCCCACAAGGACAGCGCGACACCCGGACTGCGCTACCACGAGGCCATCGAACACGCCCTCTGCTACGGCTGGATCGACGGGCTGCACCGCAAACACGATGCCCACAGCTCACGGCTGCGGTTCACCCCACGCCGGCCGACGAGCAGCTGGAGCGCGGTCAACCGGGAGCGCGCCGCCCGCATGACCGCGCAGGGCCTGATGACCGAGGCCGGGCAAGCAGCCATCGACCTCGCCAAATCGCGCGGTACCTGGCAGAGCACACCCGACGAGCCGCCCGCCGGTTGGCAATAATTCGCCGCAGCCTGCTTCCTATCGGTGGCAAGTCTTCCTATCGACCGCGGTCGCGCCAGAAGCTTCCGCGATCCGGTCGATGTCCCGCGCCAGATTGAAGTCCAGCTCGGTCAGTTTCCGACCGACATCGTGGGTCGTGATCCGGAACTCGATCCGCTGCCATGTGATTAGCATGTCAGGATGGTGGCTCACCTCTCGTGCCTTCGCCGCGACATACATCGCGAGGTGCACGCACTCGTGGTAGGTGTGCGCGAATGTGCGTGTGATCTCGTCACCGTCACGCTTCCAGCCAGACAGAGCTTCGAGGCGGCGGGAAATTTCGTTGTCGTCCAGCAGTGCGGGAAGTTCGGTCATGCGACGGACCCTACGAGAGCGCGAAGTTCACGTCCCGCTGAGGTGTACCCCCAAGCCCGGGCATGGGAAGTGATCCCCTGCAGTTCGATGCGGAGCCTCGCCGACCCAGTAACTCGCGCCGCATCCACCGCTTCCGCTGCCGCCCATACGGCCCGGTCGGGGTCAGGGACTCTGGAAAGCACAGCCGACTGCCGTGCCCGGAACACCGCATTGTCGCGGCGTGCTGACTCCGGCATGGAGTCCATGATCTCGTCCCACAGGGCGACTGCATCGGTTGCGTCCTGCGTACTTCCGGTGCGCCCGTAACAGGTCGCACGCTGTACTTCCACATAGCGCGGGGTACGGCGGCAGGAATTTCCCCACGGATGCGCGTCATCAATTCGGTCGATGAGAGGAACAGCCTCATCGAGCCGGCGGTCCGCTGTGGACCGATCACCGAGCATTGCGTGCCCATGCGCCTCGTACTGAAGCGCCATCACGCGGACCTTCGGGGAAAGCTTCGTCCCGACCGCTAGAGCTGCACGCGCGTAGTCGACGACAGTACGGCCGTCGTTGTCGTCCAGCGCGAGCATTGCCATATTCGAAAGCGCGTAGGAGATGAGCTGGGGATTGCCGCAGCGGTGCGCGAGAGATAACGTGGCACCCCGCCATTTTGCCGAGGCCGCACGATTCCCTGCATCCTGATACAGCCACCCGAGAAGAGCGGCATACGCGGTGCCGATCTCGAGCAGCCCCCGCCTCACCGGCGGGGCAGCCGTACCAGCGAGCCGCGCGATCAATTCCGTTTGAGCCTGCACGGTGGGAATGAGGTACAGAGGCCCCAGATACATATCTGCGGTGTAGTGACCGGAGAGTTGGGAGCGGAAGTAGTCCACGAGTTCCGGGGCCACACGGGTGCCACTCACCACGTCTGACATTTCGATTGGCGTCGTAATCGTGTCCGACTTCGCGACACCGACAGCGAGGGTCGGCAATCCTAGAATGGTGGCCCCGAAATCACGTCGCCTCACGTCATCGACTTTCTGCGGGTCGAACAAATCATCGGCAGTACTCAGCGAGGATACTTCCGGCCCGGCGGTTTGGGGAGTCGAGTCCGGCTCGCGTAGAGCGACATCGAATCGTGCCCGCTGCTCATCATCGAGCCTGCGGCGGGTGGTGTCCATACACTCGGAGTACTTCGCCCCCAGCGTGATATCCGCACCCCTGCGCTCCCATTTGCCGACCGACTCGATCGAACAACCGATCCGGTCGGCGAACTGAACCTGCGTGTCCCGCAACGCTGTACGCAGCGCGGCGACCTCGAGCCCAGTCCACTTGATAATCGTCATCTTTCGGCGTTCTCCCCTCCGCTGCGATACCGCCAGGGTACGGCCTCCGTACGGGTTCGGTGTGTCCTTCTGCCGCAAGAACACAGCAATGCTGAAACCGATCATTACCGCAACCCGCAGAGGCGCACGCTCGACTTTCGCCCCAACAGAACCCGGAGCCGACCGTTATGCCCGTTCCCTCAACCGAAACCACCGTCCGCGAGCCGGCCTGCGTGGACCCGATCCCTTCCGGTACCGCCCCGGTCGACGACCACCTGCGTCAGGAACCACCGAAACTCCCCACCAGACGCGCGCACAACCAGTCGATGGCGGCCACCCTCCGACTCTGGCACACCCGCAACCGCGACCTCCTCGAGCGCGTCGCCGCCGGCCTCCGCCACCTCGACCACCCGGCAGCCTGCAAGAGCACCGACCCCATCCGCGGGCGAGCACACGCCATCCACCTGATGGCCGACCACACCAAACACAACTGCCGGCGTTTCCGGCTCGCGGCACAGTACATCGAGGACAATCAGTGACCGCCGGACCGAGGGTGTGCGGCTCGGTTCCGGTACATCCCTATCGAATCGTGGAGGGGCAAGCACTGTGACGAAACCGGACGCACGGACACAGGCGGTTGCCCTCCGGCCTGCCACTCGCCGTGCTGATCCTGTCGGTGACGCTGCCCGAGCGCCGGGAGCCGTCCGCGACTCGGGAAAGGCAAGGTCGCCGGTCTTCGCCGTGGAAGCACCGTCACGGCTGAACGTACCAACGGGTCCCAAGTGCATGATCACCATCAGCGAGACGGGCTCCCAAACGATCAGCGCCGAGGTTCGACAGCACGCGCAACGGACGACTTACCCACGACGACCTGCGCACGGCCGCAAACAACGCCCCGTCGCCTGCAGGGTCGAGCAGATCATGATGATTGCGTATCACTCGGGCGGCCGAGGCCAGGTTGCGGGCGGGCTCGTGGGCGGGTAGGTGCTGACTCTGATAGCGTGCTTCTAAGTCTGTACTCGCTCAAGGGGGTCGCTCATTTCTGAGCCCGAGAATCCGACACCAGATTTGCACGTTGTGCCGGAAGAAGTAGTCGACGCCGGCCAGTTCGTCCAGCAGACGGCGAATACCCTTGTCAACGCACTGCATTCCCTTGATACGGATATCGAGGGAATGCTTGGAGTATGGAGGGGCGTCTCGGCATCCAGCTATCAGGCAGGATGGCAGGAGACCAAGCAGGGGGTCATAACGGTCTTGGATGCGTTGGGGGACATCGCAGTTCTACTGGGCGTCAACAGTCGCACCTATGTTGAACAGGACGACGACAACTCTCAGAGTTATGGGTCGCTGAATATTTGAGAACAGTGAACAGTGAAGGTGAACGTGCCCGAGGAATATTCTTTTCAAGTTGATCTTGCAGAGTTGGACAATATCACCGCGCGCGTAGGGAACTTTATCGGCTTCCTTGCCGACAGTCTCACCGCCCTCGAACAGCGGATGGCAGCTCTGCATACCACGTGGGGAGGGGAGGCAGCGACGGCACAGCGAGATGCCTTTCGACAGTGGGCTGCCGGGGTCACCGATGCCGCCGAGGGTATAGATGCCATGAGAAATGCAGCCCGGGCAGCACACGATCGATACACCGCGGCAATCGAGACCAACCGCGTGATCCTGGGCCGGTGACTTTCATCATCAGCGAACCGGGCGACGAACACTGCGCCGTACAAGAATTCGCTTGGCACGCTAGTCGGAAGTTTGACGATGTCCGATAGGTGGTGGTGCCCATGACGACCTTGGTAGTCGATCCGACAGTGTATTTGCAGGCGGGTGAGTCGCTGTACTCCCACGCCACCGAGTATCAGCGGGCCTATTCCACCCGGATCGCCGCACTTGGAGAGACCGCCAACATGGGCGGCAACGTCGGCGAATCCAAAGCTTGGGCGACCTCATACGATTCGACCGTCGCCACCGCGATGAGCATGACGGAATTGTTGATCAACGCGATGGGCAACTACGCCAACATCGTTCGTGAGCTTGGCTATAACCATGCCCTCGCCGACTATGTCGAAGGGACCGGCCGACCGGAGCCGACCAAACCCACGCAATTTCCACCGGCCGTTGAGAAGCGTCCGGCACCACCGCCCTCGGCCGGTGGCCCCGGCAGCGGCCTTTTCGACGACGTCGGATTCGCTGTGTCAGCTCTCGAGGATTTCGGCGTTTCAATTCCCGACGGAGAGCCCGGGGACCTCGAAGTCGCCGCAGATGTTTGGGAAAAATTCGCCGCCGACCCGGTGGTCGCAAACCTTCCCGCGAAATTAGATCAGATCGCGAAGTCATTCGAAACCGAAACTGCGCCCGACGCGGCATTGGTAGATGAGGATATTCGTGAACTGAAGAATTCAGCGGAGGGTCTGTTGACCCTCTATAGAGACCTCGCAAATTCCTGCCGAGGACACCATGATGCGATCGTGGAATTCCGACGACAACTAGGAAATCTGCTGGTTGACCTCGGAAAGGATCTCGCCCAAGAGGTCGCCGAAACCGTCGTGCTAGGTGTAATCGCAGGCGCGTTGACGGCAGGGTTCGGCACCGCCGCTGTCGCGGCAGCCAAAGCCGGCAAACTCGCATTGAAGATGAAGAATTATGTCGATCGTGTCATCAGCGCAAAGCGGGCGGCAAAGTTTGTCGATAAAGTCACGCAGACCGGCGATGATCTTGCGGTCAGACGCGCCGAGCTTCAACGAATCGCCGATCTCCTCGCACAGCGAACCGCCGATATAGCGAAAGCCGCAAGTGACAGATTGAAAAGTTCCCTCGACTATGCGCTCGATAAAGAGGCGATGGGGCACGTCTTCGTACCGAAGCACAAATTGGACAATTTGGTGAAGTCGTTGGGTGGCGAAGAGGCTACGATGACGAAGATCATCGAGAGCGTGCAGGGAGTTCCGGAAGGCGTATACAATGCCTCGAACCCCCTGGTGCGCACTATCAATGGCGAAACGGTTCACATTCGCGGGGCTATGATAAACGGAGTATTCAAGATCGGTACCGCCTACATTCCGTAACATTACCCGAATACAGAGGAGGAACGATGGGTAGTACCCCGATTCAGCCGAGGCCGCTAACCGACCTCGAGACCGCGGTCATAACGAAGATGTTGTCCTCGGGCCGACATGGTTCAGCCGAATACCTTGCGCAAATACCAGATTCGCAGGTTGTATCCACGTGGGGTGTCGGATCACCCAGTGTTGATATAGAGGTACGCCCGGGTCCCGCCCAGGCGGGCGGTGTGACAGACGGGATCGTCGCGAACGGAACTGTTACCGACCCGGCGGGAAAGCCGATCGGCGAGATCATTCTGTGGGTCGAAGCTGGACGACTGAGCGGGATCGAATACGCGTGGTACACCGACGAACGGCCTACTCAGCTACCAGAGCCTGACCAAATCGACCTCTTGTAGTTCGTCGCCGACCTGTTGCCGATTCGGTGGTGCTTGGTTAGTCATGAAGCCGAAACCGCGGTTGCGTCCGGCAGAGTGGTACACAAGGCCGGGCTTGTTGGACCGGGCATGCATGATCACCGCCGGCGAGACGGCTTCCAACCGATCCCCATGTACAGGTGAGCCACCGCAGCTAGCGCCTCTTGAGTGCGGCGGGATACATGGCTCATGCCTGTCATATGCATCTGTCAGTAGTAGTTCACCGAAACCGTCGCCTCCGCGGAAGTGGTGAAGAGATTCCCCGTCTGCTGCATCAAGGGATGCGTCGTGGCCTTCGGCCTGCCCTCCGCAGTGAGATATTCCCGATTGAACCACACCCGCTCCACCTCCCCAACCGTGATGCCATGGTCACCGTTCAGATCGATTCGTGCCACCACCCGACAACTCAACGACCCGATCCCGGAGGGCGCAACTGGCCCGTAAGGCGAGGCATTGTGAACGCCGGAACAAGCCATGAACCATCCTCGTCCGATGGCATCGCCCCGGGCACTCTCCGGGGTTGCCGGCCGAACGGGACAACTGCGTGGCCCGTCGTCGCCATCGCTTGCGCAGTTGTCCGATTCCGCCACAGCCTGTTTCGGCTCGCCTCAGATTTGTCCGTTGCGGGGTACTCGGGACCGGTTCGCCGATCGAATCGGATTTCTGTCGACCCGATTCCGCGATGCGCGACGAGACCGGGCAGTTTCGGGAGGTCCTGGCAACCAAGAGCGCAATACCGCGGTCGAACACGGTGATTCCGAGGACTCACATACTCCTCGGGCGACCGGGTTCCGGTGGTACATCGAATACGATGCCCCGTTCCTCGTCCGCCTTGATCTGCGCGTCGACTTCTTTGAGTTCGTTCCACAGCGAGAGGATCATGGAGCCCCACAAACCCATGCTCGGTGCGCCCCCGGGGTTGAAATGTATGACACTGTTCTCGATGGGGCAGATGTAGTCCAGAATGTACATTCCGGTCAGCGATATTCGAAGAAAGGGGTTGGTGTCTGCGGGTAGGAACTGTGCCGATGTGTATACCTCGAGCACTCTTTCTTCGCCCTCGTATTTCAGAGGCGCCTTATCAGGCATATCTTCGAGCGCGACTGCCAATAATTCCGCGCCGGAAAGTCCCCGCACGAAGTCGCCGGCACGGCAGTACCCCTTCATGGTTCGCCAGAATATCAATTCGAATTCGTTTGCGAATTTCATTCCCGCTGTACTCGGGACAGGAATGAATCCGTCGTTCATCCAGTATTCTTCGCTCACATTGCCTGCGTCATCGGCTTTCCGTCCGGACATAACGTTCTCCGGAAAGATCGGTCCGTCGCGACTGACCGCGGGATCCACGTAGTAGAACCACTTCCCGGGGCTCCTGCGTGCGGTTGCCCGATCGTTCTCCGATATCGGTGGAAGTGCGGGCCTTCCGAGCCGATTGAATATGCGAACGTCGGTCATGAAAACCCCTCCGGATCAATGGGTTGTACTGTGGTCGGGTTATGGGTTGAGTGGGGTGTCGGGTCTAGTGGTCGAAACTGCCCCGGTCGGGCCATACCCCCCGGTTGACGAGGCGGTACTGCATGATCCACGCCGCCACCTGTTCCGGTATCCGGTCGCCGGGCAGGAATTCCCGGGGCTGGACGTCGTGGGTCTGCTTGTTGATCTCCAGGGGGAATATGCTGCCGGCCAGGTACGGGTTGTCGAAGCTCACCGAGTACCCGACTATCAGGGCGTCCTCCCATTCCTTCTGGAGATGCACCTGGGGGACGCGATGGTGAGTTCGGGGTGGTTCCGGGATCCATGCCGGGGGCGGCGGGGGCTGCCTGGGGTAGATCTGTACGGCCTCGGGTCGGCTGCCCGCCTCCTTGGAGGTGTGGAAGCTGCTGGTGATCATTCCGACCGACCAGCTCGGATACTCGTAGATCGCTCCGATCTCCGCGTCGACCACCAGTTTCGGCATCCCGATGTCCTGCTGGGCCGAGATTTCGTGCTGGGTCGGTATCGGGGAGCACACCCACCCGTGATCGATCTGGTAGATCCGGTACTCCCGGTCGGGTTCGAGGATCTGTGCCAGATGGGTTTTCACCTGTTCCTCGGTCTGGAACTGTGCCGGCATCGGGTGCTCCTATCGCTGATACGAACTCGATTTTTGGACCGGATACCAGGATCGCATTCCGGACTTCAGATCTTTCACGTCGGTTTGGTTGACGGATCGGCAGGGGGCGTACGCTGGCGGTAGCGTGTGCACCCGTTACCGCATTCAACCTCGAGTACGCCGAATTCACGAAGGTCGGTTACCCGCAGCACTGCTTTGCATTTGTAACAGGTCGCACTTACTTCTTCGCTCGCGTCGTACTGGTGGATGGCCAGCACGACGGCAGGCATCTCGGGATGCTTCTTGCGGATGAAGTCGGGGACCTCTGGTGGCCCTTCCCCCGTGCTCATATCAGTATCGCCCTCTCTCACGCATAATTCTTATCTCCTCTTCTATCTCAGCGACCTCCTCGGTCGTGATGCACCATGTACTCCGGTTCTCCAAGATTATTTCCCGTGCTCGGATTTCGTTGTCCAGGACCGATCCCCCATCGGCCCCCGTAGAGACCTGGCCGGCGGCGGCCTGGCGGGTGTGTATCCATTCTTCACGTAGAACCCGTACGTTCGAGGCGTGCTCGCGCCGGACCATGATCAGGTCCTCGCCGAGGCTTACCGCATGCACCTGATCGGCTTCGATGCCCTGCATCCGGGCGCAGAAGTCGAGGTAGGCGTGAGCTTCCTCATCGGATCGGACCTCGACGCCGTCGCGTTCCAGATCCGCCAGGACACGTTCGAGCGCTTGCTGTCGTTCAGACGCCGTCCCTGGATCCTGCCCTGGCGGCGGGGGATCGCTGCTCCGTCCGCCTTCTGCGGATATCGGTGGTCTGGGGTCTCCGGGAAGCACCCCTGGTCGGGCCGGGCCTGGTCCAGGTGGGCTTCCACCTGTGCTCCGGTCTGGAACGGTGCCGGCATAGGGTGCGCCTATCGGGGAGGGAATCAGGTTGAACCATAGGCCGGCCGAGTCGGCGATCAGGTCCTGCGGCGGGCCTTCGGCCAGGCGGTTGCCCTGGGGGTCCACCCATACCGGGCCGTCGGCGCCGAGCGGGTAGACGATGGCGACGGCGTGGTTGCCGTCGGTGACAGGCCGGCCGTCGGGGCTGTACTGGAATTCTCTGGTGGCGGGGTCACGGGCATGCCATTGGTTGACGACGAACGCCGCGGCACCCGGCCCCAGGCGGGCGACTTGATCGTGCAGGCCGCGGAATTGCTCGTTGATGGTGCTGCCGAGGTCGAATCCGGACCGCAGGTCCTGGCCGAGCCAGGCTGCCGCGCGCCGCAGGCTGTCGGCCTCGCCGGCCGTCACCCGCCCGTGCGCATCGGGTTGCTCGGCTCGCCAGCACGGCGCGGCAACCAGGGGCCGGCCGAAGAACGACGAGAGGAGAGCCATGCAGCTTTCGACGCAATTGTTGTTGCGGCCGGGAACGCTGGTACCGCCGTCGTTGATCCGCGAGAAGTAGGGATTTGTTCGTGGGTCGGCGAACATCTGGAAGTGGTCGCCGATGCGCAGGGCGTCCTCGACGGCGGCCTGGTATTCCGGGCGTTCGACAGGCCGGAGGTATCCATCCGCGAAGACTCGGCCCTGGGAAGGGTCGGCGAAGGGGGCGCGGGTATTCGCGGTGGCGATATCGTTGCCGATCACGCGGAGGTCCGCGGTGTTCAGGCCGGGATCCCCTGGTCGGCTCGGGCCGATTCCCAACTGGTCGCGCACGAAGCCGGCGAGAGTGCCGGGATCCGCGTGATGCGGATTCCAGATGCTCGGCCCGTTCTGCCGGGGATCGACGGAAACCCGGATATTCGCGGCTGCCGGATCGCTGGTGTAGACGATATCGAGCAGGATCCGTTCGCCGCCCGGAAGTTCGTGGCCGCGGTTGAAGGCGCTGTCGACGGTTGTCTGAACGGATTCCATCACCCGGTGCACATCCGCGCGGGGCACATCCGGAGGCGCGCTCACATGGACCGCGATCGTGGCGACGGTGATCCGCTGGGGCGGATTCCCCGGGACATCGACATGCCGGACGCTGTACGCGGGCCCGGACCGTGGACGTGCCGCCGGTGCGACCGGTGTTACGCGTCCCTCGACCGGCGGGAGCCGACGGCAATCTTCGCGGAAAACACGCGTGGGGTTCGGTGGGTTCTGCGGGTGGGTACCGGGGGGAGCGGGGGAAGCCGGCGTGTCGGTGCGTCGGCCGTCGCCGACAGGGCTTCGACCGCCTTGCGGACGGGCTGGGCCGGCCGTCTGCGGTCGGTCGGCCCGGGCCGGTGAATTACCCTCCGGCGCACGGTGGCCGGGGTGGGGCGCGATACCTTCCGACGCGCGGTGGGGGGCCGCGACCGAGGCATTCCCATGAGGACTCGCGACCCCGCCGTTGCCTGGTTGTACAGCCGGGGTTCCCGGGGTCGGTGTGCGAAGCCCTGGACTCGCCTCCGTCGACCGGGCTGCGGGAGCATTCGGCGGGGCGTGATGATCGGGGTGAGTCCTGGTGTCGCCGCGCGGCGCCGGTGGCTGTGCTGAACCGTTTTCCGGGGCGTGCGGAACAGGGGCGGGCGGCACGCTTTCCGGTGCCCGGGCCGGGCCTGAGTTCGTAGCGTTATCTGTCCGTGCAGCGGGGAATTCCGGTATGCCCGTATTCGTGGCGGGCGCCTGGTGCAGTGCCGGAGCCGGCTGCCCTTGGGGGAATCGGTGAGCTCGAAGATCGGTGTCGGTGCGGCCGACGGAGTCCCGCTGCGCCGGCTCGGGCGTCGCTCGGGATTGTGGCGGGAGCGCAGGGTCGCTCTCCGCGTAGTCCCTGCCGAGGAGGTTCGCGATGTCGGCCGGGTCCCAGATGGGGTCACCGGGGAGGGGGTCGGTGGCGAAGCGGGGTCGAGGTTGTTCGTTGTTGCTGTCGGGCGCTCGGTAAGGGGTCGAGGGTGGTTCGTTTTCCGGTGCCCGGCCCGGATCGGGGTCCGGGGTCGGAGCCGGCTGTGGTGGTGCGGGCGCGGGGTTCGTCGGCGGCGCGGAGGAATTCTCCGGTGAGGTGAAATTCGGGTGATCGCTGTATCGGAAATCGGGGTTGTAGATGGGTGGTAGTACCCGCGCGCTGACTATCTGGTTCCAGTTATCGGGGTCGAACACGATTTCGCGTGTCCATACGCGATAGATCACGTCGGAGGAAAGTCCGCCCGGTGCGAGAACTTCCGCTTCCCGATGCCCGCTGGGATGGCCGGTGTCGCGATGTGAGGACTCCACGTCGACCCCGAAGGGATGGTATGCCTCGTACATGTAGCGCGTCTGCCGATACAACCCGTTGGGCAGTTGTTCGACTCCGTGCATATCGACGCTCAGCGAATCTTCACGCTGGAGCACATGTTCCGGACTGTTGGAGAACGAGACACATCCACCGCCGTTGGTGGCCTGGCCGGTGTGGGCCCCGAGGTTGGGGTCGCCCGGCCTGCGGCAGTGGAACCCACCGAGGCCGGCGATTTCGTCCGGACCTCTGCTTTCCATTCGGAACAGCGCGTTCTCCTGGCGAAGAAATGCATCACCGGCGGACCGATCTCGCCACACGACCGCGTCGTCGCCTTCGTGATTCAGAAAGAGGTTGTCGGCAACTGGATCCACAGCGTCGGCCAGTGCGTCCGCCGGCATGTCACGGGTGATATGAGCGGGTAGCTCATTGTCCGGGCAGCCCGGTTCGAACGTAGGGTCGGCCATACTGTCGTAGGGCGAGACCCGGCGGTTGTGCGAGTAGTGATGCTCGAGAACCGCGTTCAAGTAACCTTCGTCGAAATTGTCCGGCGGCGGCAGCGCATCGACCACCTCGATCCGAGGTCTGGGGAAAATATTCCAGTTCGGGTCGATCAGGAGATCGCCGGCTCGCACGGCCCGTTGAACATCGTCGAAGGAGAGATTGTTCTCCTGCGAGTAGTTGTACATCGCTTTGGCCATGCTCGAGCGATTGGCGCGGTCCGCGAGCTCATGCGGGGTGAGGGCCCGACGATCCGGAGGATGGGATTCCAGCGGTGCGGTCTCGTTACGGGTCCCCGGGGTGTGCGAGTCGTCCGTTGGTCGGGGCGCGACAGGTTCAACGGGCTCGGCGGAGCGTGCGGGTGTGCCGGAGTCCGGGGGGCGGTGCGGTGGCGGGGCACCCCAGGAGTGATCACCGGGCCTCGAAATATCGCTGTCCCCGTACGGTCTCGATCTACCGGCATCGGGTGCCGGGGTCGGTCGCGACCGGCGAAAGGGGTTCAGGCCCGCCGCTTCTCGCGGCGGTTCGAGGCGGTGTGCGGGACGGTCAGCGGGGTGTCCGGGACGTTCGAGGTCGCCGCGGGCCGGGCGCGGAGGGCCCGCACTCGGTGCTTCCGGTGCGCGGCTCGGGGGGGTTCCGCGGGTGGGATCGGTAGTGGTCCGTGGCGCTCCCGCCGGGCCGGTCTCGGTTGTGGGCGCAGCGGTGTTCGGCCGGTGGCTGCCCTCGGTGGACTGCGAAGTGGGGGTGCCGGAGAGAGCTGTGGTGGAGGACGGTGTCGAGGTGGCGGGGGTGCCCGTTGTTGTGGTGGTCGCCGCTGCGCTGGTGCCGGCGGGGTTGTCGGTGCTCGTCGGAGTGCCGGAGGTGTGCGGGGTGGAGGTGTCGCCCGTTGTCGGTGCGGAGGGGGCATCCGAGGTGGCCGGCGTGGGGCTGGGTGGGTCCGGTGACAGGTTGAGGCTGCTACCCGGCACTGTTCCGTCGGGCAGGACCGTCTGCGGGGTATCCGATGTGTTGGATGTGGTGCCGGGAGGATCCGGGGAGAGGTCGGGGCTGCTGCCCGGTGGGGGGCTGTCGGAGGTCGGGGTGTCGGGTCTATCGGGGGCAGTGCCGGGCACGTCGGGGGCAGTGTCGGGCGTGTCGGGTGACGAGTTGGGGCTACTGCCCGGTGAGGTGCTGTCCGTGGTCGAAGCCGGGCTGTCGGGCGAGGACGGGGTGGCGGTATCCCCCGGGGCCGCCTGGCTATCCGGAGTTGGTGCCGGCCCGGCACTTTCGGGTGCCGATCCGGAATCGGTCCGAGTGGGGGTGCTTTCGGGAGTCGATGCCGGACTGGCCGAGGTGGTGGATGCGGAGTCGTTCTGCGGCGCGGAATTCGGGGATTCGCTGCTCGGGGTGGAGCCGGTGTCCGGATCGGCCCCGGTGGCGGCGGGCTGTGTCGCGGTCTGCTCGCCTGGTGCGCCGTTGTCCGGCTGCGCGGGAGCGCCGGACTCCGAGGGGGTTGATGCGGGGCTGCTCGGATCGGTATCGGCCGGGCTCCCGGTCTCGGGGGCGGAGGGGGCGCCTTGGCCGAAATGTGTGCCCGCGGCTTCCCCCGCCGCGGAGGCCCCGCGCTCGGCAGCGCCACCAGCGGCTCCGGAAGTGAAGGTCTCCAAAGTCAATTCGCCACCGACGGCCACGGTTCCCGCGACATTCCCGGCGACCCCGGCCGCACTCTCGACACCGAGTTCGGTGACTGTCTTCCCGACGGTGGAGCCCACCTGGTTGGTCAACGGTGCGGCAAGCCCGCCGGATCCCAGACCACCGCCCACGGCGCCACCCACAGCACCGGCGATCGCACTGCCCTTGAGCCCCTGCCAGTCCTCGCTGTCCAAGCCTGTCCGCTCCCCTGAAGCGAACTGGATCAGGTGCGGGATCAGTTCACCCGCGCCGCCTTCGAGGACTCCGAAAAGCGCGCCCTTTCCGACCACGGTGGCCAGCCTCTTGATCAACATCTGGATCGCTATGCGAATCCCGGCCTGGGTGGCGACCCGTGCCGCGGCACCGGCCACCGCACCCACACCGGTCCATGCGGTCAACCCCGCCACCACCAGTTCGGCGGCGAGCAGGACCATGGCAGTGATGATCGCCAGCTTGGTGTGCTCGATATCGAGCGCCCCGTCATCGGCCTGGTCGGCCAGCCATCGGCAATGCTCGATCAGCTTCGGTAGCGCGGCGTCGTCCTTGCCGCCGACCATGTCCCAGTGCGCGCTGAGCGCGGTATGCGATTCGCCCGAGTGGAGTGCGGTCAGCGCGGCCTGCATGGTGAGGTCGGCGTCACCGGAGCTCTCCTCGAGCGCCGTCGCCATACCGTTCCACGCATCGGCGATCCGCCGTATGGCCGTCTCGTCGGCTTCCGGCCAATCCCCGGCCCCCACAACCCATTTGGCGACCCATTGCAGTTCGTCCGGGATCTCGATACCCATCAGGACGCAGCCGAGCCCAGATTTCCGGAGATGATCTGTTCCTGGGCCTCCACATTGTCGGCCAGGGTCACCACATCTTCTCCATATCTGGTGAACGCGTCCCGCACGTCCTGAATGGCCTTCAGTCCCGGGTCGGGTGTGTAGCGCTTGGCGAACGCCTGACCTACCTGGTCGGTGCCCCAGCACTGCCCCTCGGTGTCGAGCACGCGACGCAATTGTTCTGCCGCGGTGGTGATATCGGCGGCCACCGCACCGAATCGCGGTCCGGTATTGCGGAGCCCGTCCGGATCGACGCCCAGGACACTCACGACATGTCCTCCCCGGTGCGCTCGTTGGTCACCGGCCGGGATCCAGGTAGGAACGGTTGCGGAAGTACTCGTCTTCCTCTTCGTCGGTCAGTTCCGGCGTGGCCTGCCGGGGTGTGGCCGGCGGAGGTTCGGAGAAGCTCGACACCATGTCCCGGATGCTGGGCGCGCCGGGGATGAGCTCGGAGAGATCGGGCATCGCACCGACCTCCGCCTCGAGCGGCGCCATGGCCTGCTGCGTGGCGTCGCCGGCTTGCCGGGCCGCGGCGTGCACCGCCTCGAGTACGGAACGGGCGAGCTTGTCCGGTGTGGTCCGTTTGAACGCCCCCGCATCGATGTGCACATCGACCGGGATCCCGGCCACATTGCTATCGATCCGGACCATATTGTCGGCCGACCACACACTCACCGTCGTGGCCGCCAGCCGGGCCTGAAGTTCTCCCAGCTGTGCGCGCTGCTGTTCGAACGACTCCAGTAGGGCATCCATCTCGGCCCGCATCCGATCGTTCCGTGCCCGCTTCTCCTCGCGCTCGCTCACTCGGCCCCCCCCCTTACCGATCGTCGCCTCAGTACTTGTTCCGGCGCACCGATCCGCGAACGGTCCCACCCTGTCCCTCCGGATTCCATCATCACATCGGAGTCAAGGCAAATCCGGACGGCGATATGACCACTGATTCGGACGGCTGGAACCGGAGCCGAACGGCGGGGATCGACTTCGCCCCTCCGGGCCCGGCTCCCTGCAAGGCCTGAGCTACACCGACACGTGGTTCAACGCGGAAAAGCAGAAGAACCTCTTTCGGGAGAATGGTGCGGAGGATGTCGGTTTGGGCGGCGTGAGACCTGGCGCGTGCTCTATTGGGAGCACACGCAGGAGGTCGGCGACTACAACGCCGGTGAAGCCCACCACACTGCGGTGGTCACCGGCTTCTGAGGTTCCCCCAGCCCGGCGCCGGACCTCTCGCTCCACGACATCGAAGTCGAGAGCCGGAGCGGATATGATCTTCGGGTAACTGTGCCACTGTGCGCATGGAGGGGGAATATGGCCACCGCGGAGACCCATTGTTCTAGTGCGGCGCACATAACCGGAGACCAGCGGCCGAGAGGTCGATCCGCGCGGGCGGCCCATCATGTCTGAGCCGGCCGTCGAGCTGTCCGCCCTCGCGGGTTTCCGTCTCGACATCGGGGATATCGGAACCATGTTCTCGACCAACAGCACTCGCACGCTCGACGGACTCACCCTGCCGGCCGGCACCTCGGGACTGCTGGCGACCGTGACGCCCATCCTCACGGACTTCCGGGCTGCGTTCGGCGTGCTACACGGGCAGGACCGGACCACTCTCGACGCCTACGCCACCACCTTGGCCGACAACGCCACCCGGTACCAGACCACCGACGGATCCACCGGGCAAACCCTCGTCCGAACCGGTCAGCAGCTGACGGGAAGCACCGGCGCCACGGTCGAGGGCGCCGACGGTGGGGTCACCCGATTCACGGGATTGTCCTTGTCGGTCCCCACCATCGATAACGAACCCGCCTACGCCATCGCTCGAACCCTCACCGGCGTGGTCGAAACCATCGGCCCATACGACGACGTGCTCAGCAGTGCTATCGGGATGAAGCCGGCGACGGACTACCTCACGCCCCTGATCGGCGACTGGGAAGCACTGCAGGACATCGCCATACGCATCCGCTCGCTGGGTATCACCGACTACGTCACCGCACAGAATCTCACCAATGGCGCCACCTGGCTACAGCAGTTCTGGACAGGGGACGCCGCCCGGGCTTTCGCCCTCACAACCACCCAGTTCGCACAAGCGGTGGACACTCGCAGTCTCGACCTCGACATCGTCGCGAAGATCGTCGAGAACGCCGGACGTGCTCTCGAACGCCAGGTGTACAACCTGGCTCTCACCCTGGCAGCCGCGGTCGTCGCACCCATGACCTTCCACAACATGACCCTGCCCCTGGCCTCGTGGGCAGGCCTGATCGACAAGCCGATCGACGAGCCCACACGTTCCGAGGTCACCGCGGCAGTCGACAACCTGAAACGCGCAGCAGAATCCGGAAAGAATGCCGTGACCACGCTCATCGACCACATCACCCGGGCCTTGAACTACCGTCCCGGGCAATCCGCACCGACCTACAATTCCGCCGATTTCGACATCCCCGACAAGGCGGCCGTCGATCTGGGCACACACCGCTACGGATTCGGTGGAAACACCTGGTGGGAGGATTCCATTGCATCCGGCCGGCTGATCCCGCGCTCCCTGCGGACCGTGCGGTCCACGGTTCGAGGACCGGTGTCATCGACAAGATTCAGGCCGCCAGGTACAGCAATGACGCCGCTCTGGCCATGGGCTTTTTCAAGGCCAGGGGATTCGACTTCGCGGCGGATATCTTCTCCGCCTACCTCGACAACAACGGGCCGGACTTCGTCTACGAGATCAGTCCGTCCAACCTCGAACGGATCATCGCAACGAGCGGCGCGAGAGAACAGGTCGCCAAGTGCCTGGACACAATCAAGGATCAGGCGCGGCGCGACCCCCAGACCGGAGTCACACGAGAGCTGACCTCGCCATGGCTGGGGGCAGAGCCCGAGGAGGGCGATATCGGCTACGCGGTAGGGCATTACGATGTCGCTGTCGGCAGCGACACCACACTGTATTCAGAAGACGGCGGCCTTCGCGCAGAGATCATCTACCGTATCTATATCTACGAGTTCTACAACTTCGACCACAAGAAGCAGGACACGTTCCGATTGAATATCGGAACAAACATCAACAACGAGATGCGAGAACTCGAAGAATTCGGCTGGGCGCGGAGTTTCCGTGTCCACGGTGAAGCGCCACGACTCGAACGATGGACCGGAAACCTGTGACGCACCGAAGCATTCGACGAGCGGCCGTCGGTGTGGCCGCATGCATCATCGTGTCGACTGTCGCGGGGTGCTCGACCGATGAGGAAGAGGCTCGCGACCTGGTTGAATGCGCCGGCATTGTCTTCCCTGAGGAGATGGATGCTGTGTGGTCGTGGACCGACAACGCCTTTCGCGAGGCAACCTCGGCAGCAGTCGTCGATATTCCCGCCGACTCGGTCGGTGAATTCACGCGGCTGTCCGGGTTCGGTCGGTTCGAACCCGGAGTTCCTCCGTCGTGGCAGTCTTACTGGCACGACAGCGGAATGGCCGACGTCCTCTCGGTCGATACGGGAAACGAACACTCGATCGACGAATACCGCGATCCACGCCGATACGTCGTCATCCACGACGGAGGCGGTGAAACGCGCCGGATCTTCGTGCGCACCGACTGCTGAACCTGGATCTACCGCTCTCGTGAGGGGGACCCGATTCGCGACACGCAGGATAGCGTCGCCCGCGGTGGCGGCGATCGGAATGGGGCACAAGCAGTTCGACCAGCGGGGCGTGAACTGGTCGGTTAGCACTGCAATGGTGTTTTGACGGTCGATGCTCGAGCGTCACTCGATGTGAGTATTACGTCGCCAGAATGTCGGCAGCCACCAGTACAGCATGGTTAGGTCGGCAGGCCAAGAGGCACGTTGCTGGTTGTCCCAGTCCTCGAAGTCGTCGCGGGAGAGGTCGATGGGACGCCGGGCGGGTTGAGTGGTTCGTCGGCTTGTGGGGGTCGGACGTGTGTACGGGCGTGTTCGTCGCAGGCACCAGAATCTCGATAGATGCGCTGAGCGTCAACCAGCGAGGTCCTGTTGGCTCCTACGGATATGGTTGGCCAGCGTAGCTGGAGTCGGTCGTCCTCCCAGAAGCAGACCGAACATATGGCGAATGAGCCCGGAATCTCGTCGAATGTGTGGTGTCCGCAGCAGGGACAGGAGTAGCGGGTGCTCACCCGCCCAGTCTCGTCGCATCCAGGGTGAGGTTCCCCCGCTTCCTTGGAGGGCTCTGAGCATGGTCCGATAGGGCCAGGAAGGAGCCCCGCGTGGCAGCACCGAAGAAGTATCCGGACGAGTTGAAGGCTCGAGCGGTCCGCTTGTATCTGGAGTCGGATCCGAAGCCGACGATCCGCAAGCTCGCCCAGCAGTTGGGGGTCCATCACGAGGCTTTGCGGAACTGGATTCGCCAAGCCGATACCGGGCAGCGACCGGAGCCGGCGGCGTCCGATCTGGCTGAGGAGAACAAGCGGCTGCGTAAACAGGTCGCCGAGTTGGAGCGGGTCAACGACATCCTGCGGTCGGCGAGTGCGTATTTCGCCTCGGAGCTCGGCCAGACCCGGAGGTGATCGTGCGGTTCGTCAAGGACAGCCGGCACCCGGTCGAGCTCGTATTGCGGGTACTCGGGATCGCCTCGTCGACCTATTACTGGTGGTGCAAACGCCTGGAACAACCCTCGGCGCGGCAGCTCGCGGACGAGGCGTTGCTGGCCGAGATCGTCGATATCCATACCAGCTCCGGCGGGACCTATGGTTCTCCGCGGGTGCATGCGATGCTGGCCCGCCGCGGGATCTCGGTGGGCCGCAAACGGGTGGAACGGGTGATGCGTGGCGCGGGGTTGCAGGGCGCGTTCCTGTGGAAACGGTGGCGCATCGCCTCGACGCGAACCGACCCGCGGGCAGCGGCGGCACCGGATCTGGTCGAACGGGTCTTCACCGCGGACCGGCCGAACCGGTTGTGGGTGGCCGATGCCACGCGGATTCCGTGCGGTCAGGGCGCGTTCTGGCTGGCGGCGGTGCGGGATGCGTTTTCCAACCGGATCGTGGGCTGGAAGACCTCGGATCGCTGCGACACCGAGCTGGTGTTGGGTGCGCTGGAGTTCGCGGTTTGGAGCCGTGACATCCGCGATGGTGAGCTGATTCATCACAGCGACAGGGGCTCGACCTACACGGCGATTCGGTTCGCTAACCGGTTGGCGGACAACGGGATCGCGCAGTCGATGGGCTCGGTCGGTGACAGCTATGACAATGCGTTGATGGAGAATTTCTTCTCCACGTTGAAGACCGAGTTGGTTTATCGCCGGGCCTGGCGGACCCGGGACGAGGCCGAGAACGCCCTGTTCGCCTATATCGATGGCTGGTACAACAGCCAGCGCATCCAGAAGAAGCTGGGTTGGCGGTCACCGGATGAGTTCGAGGCGAGCTACCATCACCCGGCTCCGGCCGGAACCTGATTACCCCGCCCTCCAGCATTGCGGGGGAACCTCAGGTTCTCAATTCCAGGACGCAACCGGGAAACAACAAGCCACACAGGCAGATGGCATCCGACGATGAAATCAGGCAGCTGTACGAAGACCTGGCCGCGAACGGAAAGCCCGTAGATGTGGGCAGCTATCCCGGACGAGCCAGCGAACTCGCCGACGGAACGGTGGTCAGGATCCGCGACACCAGCACGAGCGGCGGCGTTACAATCGACGTAACTTACCCCAACGGACGAGTCGTAAAGGTACATCTGCCGAAGTGATGGATATCGCGCTCGAGAACTTCCTGTTGTACGGAATTTCCGATGACTGGGCGCCCTTGTCGGAGTTCGAAAAAAATGTCAGAGCTCTCGCCCCGTCCGAATACTCCAGGCAAGCGGTCCTCGAAACGATTCGTGAGCTTCTCGACAAGGGGTACATCCGCGCCGGAGCCTTCCCCGGCGGCGGTCGATCCTGGGAACCATGGGAAGTATCCGCAGAAGAGGCGGTACAGAGGGTTGCCCGCGGGTTCAACGACGTTCCGGGATATCTCGATATCACAGAAAAGGAAATCGGAACGAGCGAAGTTTTCCGGGCCGAGATCACCGAGCGCGGTCGCGCCCGACTGCAAGCCCTCGGCGACCCATACGAGAACTATGGTGATCCCTGGTACGACGATCCAGCGCTCAACGCACGGGAATGGGGATACCCGCCCTTCCACGGACCACACTGACAGCATTCGATCCGCGCTTACTCGAGCAAACGACGGGAAAAATATGCCCCGACGCCCGGGTGCAGAAAAGTCAGGTCTCATGAAGCCGTACAAATAGAGTTGAACGAATATCTTACACCGCCCTGCATGAAGTACGGATTACAGTGGGAATTGGCAGTTATCGTGCAGAACCAGAACTCTCGATACGCGAGCACAGCTACCTGTGGTTCAGCGGCTACGGAGGATTGACCTACCGATGCGGCCCCTGGTTGGTGGACACCTGCAACTCGGCAATCTTCCAATGAGGACGTCGGATTCGACCTGCCGATCCTATGGAAAGAAAAGATCTCGGCATATGACCCGCTCGACCACGACGATCACGATCAACGGCAATCCGGTTCAGATCAGTGATGAACAGATCTTCCTCGCCACCCGTGACCAGACCCCAGGAACGCCGCAGATCTACGCCGCGTTCGTCAACAACGCTCTCTGGCCGCCGACCCAGCTCATCGGACTGGCCACCGGGGTGCCTGGTAAGTCCGGCGAGACCTATAACTACAACTCGCACGCCGCGCTCAGAGCACTGAACGAGCTGGGCTTCGCCACGTTCGAGCGCGTGGAGTACGACACGCTGGGCACCGTAGTGGTGCGTGAGAGCCGGAAGCGCACCTGAGGAGCGGATCGAGGTGGCTGGTCAGCGCGTGCCGCCCAACGGGCTCGATGTCCAGCCATTCGGCTCGCGGATCGTCTTCGCCGGCTTTGCTCGCCGTTCAGCGACCGTACATCCCGACCGGCCGCCGGGTTCAGCGTTCGACCGAAGCAATATGGTTCCGCCGTAACACATCTCGCCCCCGAGAATCGCGACTGTCGCTGCTGTATGGCATTGTGCGGAGAACGCGGAACTGAGTGAGGGAGTTCGGGATGACGGGGGTCTGGGGCGCAACCCATCTTATGGAGCTGGCGCGACAGCTGAAGGCGGCAGATACAGGCGGTTGGCGCCAACCGGCGCTGCGAACGGTGATCGAAGGCCTCGGCTGGCAGTGGCAAGACACCGATGCCGGACCGCTGTTGCTCCGGGGGCCTGAGCAGGAAACGGCCGGTGGGGCAGCCCGGCTGCGTCCCACCGGCCCCTTCGAGCAGGACTATGCACACGGTGGCGAGGAGTATGTGGGGCTGTATGTGCCGGTGAGCCGGCCCGGGAGCAGTGCTGCGGGGAAGGCACAGGCCTTCCGGGCAGCCGCTGAGACCCTGTCCGAGGGGTTCGGCCGCGCCCCGATCGTGGGTACCTACGGCGACCCCGGACCCTTCTACGACTCCGCGCCCATTTGGGGTAGTCCATTCCTGCGCTGGCGCGAACGGAGGAATTCTCTGGAACTCCGGGCCGGCGAGCACGGCCCCGAACTGCTGCTCCAGCCGACGGACCCGGTGGAGAACTGGTTCTGGCGGCAGGGACACGGCGAGCTCAACGCCCTCGGTGGCTTCTTCGGCACCCGTCGCGACCCCGCCAACGCAGGCCTGAGTTTTCCCGGTGGCTGGCGCACAGACGACTGGGACATCTTCTCCCGCAGCCTCGGCGCTTTCCTCCATACCCTGCCGGCCGAGACTCACGCCTTGAGTATCGACCTTGACCTGGGGTTTCACGCTCTGGTCCCTGGTGCCCGCGGCCCGGTCGTGTTCCATCTCATCTGCGGCGAACGACTGGAGATCGTCTACGACACCGAGGAACTCGGCGAGTCCATCACCGATCCGTGCTCTTTCGGTTGGATTCCGCACACCACCCGCCCGGCAGTGCTGGATCACTGGCTCGAGTCTCCCTACCACTCCGGGGATTTCGGTGCGGGTGAGGTGGACGGCCGCGCACTGGCGAGAATGATGGTCGACACCCTGCGCGACTTGGGCGTCGGCTCGCCGAAGGACCTCAGCCTGACCGACCGCGCACAGCAGGTCGGCGATTACGACGTCGAATACTACGGCCTCACACTGCGGGAAAATCCGTAGGCGCGCTCTGAGGAGACCCGATAGTTGAACCGCCTCGCCCTGACTTCAGCCGCAGTCGCTGTAGCGGGGCTTCCTTTCTGCTGTGCTTCTACTGGTTGCAGCAGACACGAACCTGTACGAACGGAAGGAAGCTCTGCTGGCTTTGCAATGCTCACGGGATATCGACGTGCCGGCGGCGGTGATTTCAACTGGTCCGCCACGATCCTGTCAACTTGTTGCCGGCGTCGCGGCGATCGTGTTCCTCGTGTCGATCCTCCGGTCCAGTTCTATACTCTCACCGTCGACCTGAAACGTCCGTGGGAAAAACGCGTTGCTCCGCACCGCATTACACCCGCACGCGTTCGTCGGGGGTTTCGGCACCTCCGCCGGAAAGTTGCCTGTCCCGCCAGAGCACCGAAACCCTCCCGCCCCGGTCCCGGCCGCCCAGCCGGCCACGGTAACCAGTGACCAGCACCCCGCTACGACGTGCACATCAAGACCGCCAGCGACAAGAAACCTTCCCAGAAAGCCGGGCCACGACCTCGCAGAAACTCCACAAAACAGCAGCTCAGAGCTTAAAACTCAAGCTAGGTCAGGGCGCCGAACCCGAAAAGTGCGCCCACCCCACCGCCGATTCGGCAGCAACCAGAAGCTCATCGATGCCAGGTCTACCTGAACGACGACATCTACACCGATATCAACCCCGGCAACTAGTTCTCGGTGGTCCTCGCCTTCGACGTCCTCGTCGGCACCCGGTCGGCGCCTTGGAATTCCACGATTCGATGTTCTCGGCGGCGTCCAGGTTGCGGTGCGGGTAGATGGAATCCCGGCCCATCCACCCGCATTCGGTACGGAATCCCGTTCGGTATCGGGAAGATACGCCGAACGCGGCGGTGCCATATCATGGTTGGACCGTCACCCGAGGATTGCGCCAGGACCGGGAGCTCGCCTGATGAACAAGCCCACCGGGGTCTCCCTGGATCAGGTGACCGGGAAGCTGATGGTGGATGTATCTCAGGTTGTCCGCAGGTTGGCACGCACGGAGGCCGACTGGTACCGCGTGAACAGCAGCGCGCTCGATCGTGCCGCGCAGGGGTGGCAAGACGCCAACAGCCGGGCCACGTTGAACGTTTCGACCACGGCCCATGCCGATCCGGTCACCGTCTCCGGGAAGTACGGTGCGTCGAACGATCGTTTCCCCCCGAAGACGAATGCCGGTCCGGAACCGACGACAGTAAATTCCGAAACGGCCCGCCTGCGAAGGCCTTTCATCGGCCTCGGCGACGATTTGGACGAAATTGTCGCGCACTCACCCACGCTCACCGCACGGTTCAATGATATCCAGCGTCGAGGATGGGTCGTACGTTACGGCGACGAGTACATGATGCGTCGAGGTGAAGCCATGCGTATGGGTTATGCCGATTTGCGCGAGAAGACGATTGTTATCGACGATCGGCTCGAGGGAGACCCGAGAGAAGTGACGCGGACCTTCAATCACGAAGTAGGTCACGCGTACGGAGCCGATAAAATTTCGGATGAGCCCTCGATCCAGGGGCAGACGCGGGCAGAGTGGTCGAAAAAGTGCACCGACCAGCACCTGAACGAAGAGGGTCGAGCTATATTGTCCGAGTACCGGCCACTCGACGAAATCTCCACCTCCAGCCGCATTTTCATACCGATGTCCGGCTCCGGGTGGGAGGATTACGAATTCATCGGCGCCGACTACGAGATAGGCGCCGTTACCGAGAAGGAAGCGATCTCGAAGATATCCCGGCAGCTCGGGGAATGCATCGTGGAAGGAACCGATAAAACCTATCGAGAGATGCTGATGGGGGAATTCGGCGATATATACGACAGTATTCCGCAGATACAAATGTTCCGTTACGGTCCGGGATCGGGTCCGGATATCCCGTCATGAGCTCGGCTGGACGTCGAGAAGGTTTCACCTGCCGAGATCGATATCCGCTCGGATCGGACACCGGCGAGCAGAGTTCGGGGCGGACGCCAGGACCGCCGGGCGGCGTAGAGCACCGATCGCGGCAGCGCCGGTCCCGATTACCACAGCTGCGCAGGAACCAGGACAGTCCAGACCTGCCCCGGTGCGAACGGAATAGCTGTACCGGCCGGCGTTGTATAGGTTGTGCCCTCCTGTGGGGAGGGCCGGGACCACTCGGCCGGGAACGCTTGACCGTCGCGAAGTACGAGGGCCCGACCGCTGCCGGTCGTCCCGGCCAACGGTGAGACGCTGCCCGCGACATCGCTGACGGCCGAGTTCTGCACCTGCACACGCTGCAGCACGACCGTACTCGCCATGACCTGTCCGGTATCGGCCTCGGTGTAGGCAGCACCGTCCATGGACACCAGCCATCGGTGGTGGCCGGGTGACCAGTCGAAACCGATCACCGTGTCCTGATACCGCGCTTCCTCGTGTTCCGTGGGCCGACCACCGGCAGGCGCAGGACCGAAGTGGAGTTGCGAACCCGGCGGCCAGCCGCCGCCGACGGGCAACTGATCCGAGCGGACGAACAGATTGTGCGGAGCGTCGCGACTGTAGTCGCGGTAGTACGCCCTGGGTTGCCGATCGGCCGAGGCGTTCAGGAGCGAGGACTGATCGACGGCGGCAACCAGCTCGGGTGCGGCACCAGACGAGGCCAACGTCGGATTGCCGAACTGGTCCAACAGCGTCAGATCCGTTTCCCGCGCGCTTCGGACAGGTCCGATCACCGGGGGTATGTGGGTCGAGAACACCGCGGCCAACCGGCTCAAACCACCCTCGACCGGTTCGACGTAGACCACATCGGCAGCTCCGAGCCCCACCGGTGGCCGTGCCTCCGGGCTGTTGTCTATCTTCGCGACCAGCACGGGTGATCCCACCTGGGAGGACGTGCCGGGTGGAGGGCGATCGGGTGGGGTGCCGCTACTGCACGCGAACGCCGCGCACATCCCCAGTGTCGTCAGGAACGCGGCTATCCACACCCACCATCGCTGTTGCATAGGGGCAACCTCTAACGGGCGTAATTCTACGCCGCACTAGACCGAGGCAGGAGTGGTCGAGCCGGACGCTGGATAGGGTTATGGTCCCCGTATACGGTCCTGATACTGGTGGGCGTCCTCGCGTTCTGCGGTCTCGCCGACTGCATCCGCGGCCTCACCGGGTGCGGATCCGTCACGGTGAGGGCGGGAACGGGGTACTCCACTTCCAGTCCGCCACCGCGTGCGGAAACAGACCTGAGTCAGGGGGTCGGCGGCCCTCTGACCGGCACAGATCACGTGGCTCGGGTCGAACAGAAATAGTGTTCACGCGAGTACGCTCGGTCCATGCTCACAGGGCTGCACACCTTGATCTACTGCGAAGATCCCGAGCCCGCTCGCGCGTTCTGCCGCGATGTGCTCGGACTGCCCGGGGTCGATACCGGAGGTGGGTGGCTGATCTTCAAGACCGGCCCCAGCGAGTTGGGCGTGCACCCGAGCTACTGGTTCAGCACCGGCGCGGGCGACGCGTGCGTTGTGGCGCCGGTACCGCTCACCGCGGTCGACGCACCGAGTGCGGCGACCTCGGCGCGTAGCGCCCGCAACTCGCCGAGTAGCTGGGTGACGTCGGCGTCCGTGCGTTCGGCGGTCTCCTCGACCGCTTTCAGCTGATCGATGACCCAGCTCGTGGTGGTACCGATGGCGAAACTGATCAGGCCGATACCGAAGGTCATCAGCAGCAGCGCGACCAGCCGGCCTTCAGCGGTGACGGGATAGTAGTCGCCGTAACCCACCGTGGTCACCGAGACCACCGACCACCACAGCGCGTCGCCGTAGGTTTTGATATTGCTGTCGGTGACGGCGCGTTCGGCGTCGAACATGGCCAGGCTGCAGAGGAAGAGGATCAGCAGTGAGCTGACGCCGACGAATACCGACAGCCGTGCCCGCGGCAGCCGCGCGCGGTTCACCGCGTCCAGCACCAGCAGGCCCGCCCGCAGCAATCGTAGCGGCCGGGCCGGCGGAAGAAGCACGATCAGCAGCTCGGTCAGATGGGTGCGCAGGAAATGCCGACGGTTGCCGGCGAGCACGACTCGGATGAGGTAGTCGCCGGCGAAGAGGAACCAGATAGCGATATCGGCCGCAGTGAGCCAGCCGTCCAGAGTCGGCGACGGGGCAGTATCGAGCACCTGCCAGGCGTAGGTTCCCAGGAACGTCAGCGCGAGAACGGCCATCGGCACATTCGTCGCACGCTCCCAGGCGAGTCGGCGGCCTTCCGGATGCCCGGCCTCGGCGGACCTGGACGCTGGGTCGGCGACGCCGAATCGAGACATTGACAACTCCTGAACGACCCCGGCCGGACATGGGCCCGGCCACCGTGCAGTCCGCACGCTACCGGACCCAGCCGGGTGGTAGGTCCCGTCTGGCTACCGGCCATCACGGTTCGGGCGCCGCCGGCACGCGATGTCCGGCAGCAGTGGGCTCCGTGCAGGTCACTGCCGGCGGCTCTACGAAACGCTCCGCGGGCGCGGTGGCCCCGGGCTGTCGTTGCGGGACGCGATATCGTCGGCGGCGACTTTCTCGCATTCGGAAGCCGAGCCACCCCTTCGTGCCCGCCCGGTTCGGACACTGGGCCTACCTGGCGTCCGACGGGATCGGCCTGCCGATGATCCATTCGTGACCGAACGGGTCCCGCACCCGGCCCTGCCGCATCCCGTACGGCTGGTCCGCGACCTCGAATACGATTTCTCCCCCGGCCGCGGACATCCGTTCGGCGACCCGGTCGGGATCGTCGGCCACCACGGTGAGCAGCAGGCCGGGGCCGCCGAGTTGCCGTGGATCCTTGTCGAACTGGTCGGCGTCCTTCAGTTGGAAGCTCGCTCCGCAGGGAAGACCGAGTTCGGCGAAGACGACCCGTCCATCGCCCTCGTCGCGCCGCCGGAGTACCGCGTCGAAGGCCTCGCCGTAATAGCGGATCGCCTTGTCGGCTCCCTCGACGACCAGTTTCGGGGTGATCTGTTCAATGCCCATGAAGGCGAGTATGGGCAGCCGTATCACGAACAGGCTTGGAGATTTGTCTCCTGTGTCTTCAGAAACTGGCGACCTTGCCGCGGAAATCGCTGGGTCGCAGGCCGCGGTGCCGTTTGAAGGCGGCACTGAAACCGAAGGCGTCCGCGTAGCCCACGGCCTTCGCCACCTGCGCGACCGTGAGGTCGCGATCGGCGAGTAGTTCTTCCGCTTCGTCCATCCGGCATTCGGTGAGATAGGCCAGCGGCGACTGACCCATGACGTCGGTGAAGCGTTTGGCGAACAATGCCCTGGACACACCGGCTTTCGCTGCCAGGGTGGCCACCGTCCACCCCGCGTCGGGCCGGCTGTGCATGGCTTCCAGGGCGGGACCGACTACTGGATCGGCGGGGCCGCGGTACCACCCCGGGGCGTCGGCGTCCTGGCCGTCGAACCAGTCGCGCAGTGTGCAGACCAGCGCCCAGTCGAGCAGGCGGTCCATCATGGCCTGGGCACCGGCGGGGCGGGCGGTCGCGTCGGCGGCGATGGAGGCCATCCAGGCGCAGGTCTCGGCATCGTCGGTTACCACCAGTACGGGCGGTAGCGCGCGCAGGAGGCGTTCGTGGCGGCGGCCCGAGGCGCGGTAGGCGCCGACGATCAGTGCGGTTTCGCCTGCGGGATCGTTACCCCAGCGCCCTTCGCCCAGAGCGGCTTCGCATTTCGGTTCCTCGATGAAGCAGGCGATTTCGTATTCGTCGTGCGGGAGCGCGACCGAACCGGCGCGGTCGGCGAGCAGGAAGGGTTCGCAACCACGCACTACCGCGGTGTCCCCGGCGGAAATCCGGCGTTCGGTGCCGTCGGGCAGCAACAGCGTGCCGCCGCCACGGAGCACCGTCATCATCGTCAAGGGTGCACGGTCGGCGAAACGGATGGTCCACGGCGCCTCCAGCACCGCATGGGTGAGTACAGCGCCTTCGGCCCGGATACCGCCCAGCAGTTTACTCAAAGGGTCCACACCTCGAGCGTAGACGAACTCCTATCGAATGTGGATCTTCAGCCATAGATCGTCCAACAGATTCGGGGTGAAATGGAACCGACCGAACAGCCGAGTAATCGGATCACTCTGGAGGATTCCGTGCCGCACACCCCGCTCGAGGACGCCGCGACCGCCCGCACCGCACTGGTCGTCGTCGCGCACCCTCGACCCGATTCGCTGACCGCCCATATCGCCCGGCTCACCGTTGCCCGGCTCACCGCTGCGGGCTACCGGATCGATCTGCTCGATCTGAACGCCGAGAACTTCGACCCCCGTATGACCGAGGCGGACCTACCGGATTGGAACAACCGGGAAAAGACCTACTCCCCCGAGGTCGAAAGCCATATGCGGCGCATCCTCGCCGCCGATGTGATCGTCGCGGTGTTCCCGGTGTACTGGATGCAGGTCCCGGCGATCCTCAAAGGCTGGATCGACCGCGTGTGGAACTACGGGTTCGCCTACGGTCGCAGCAAACCCCGGCTGGCGGGTAAGCGGATGCTGTGGCTCGGCCTCGCCGGGGCGGCGGACGACGACGAGGTGGTCGGTCTCATGCAGCAGGCCCTGAGCGCACAACTCGACGACGGTATCGCCTACTACTGCGGCCTGACGTACTCGTCGGTGGGGCTGCTGCCCGGCGCAGAGGAGAAACCGCAACGGCTGGACGCCGCGGGCAACCTGCTGCTCGACGAGGCCCTCACCGGCACCGCGCGCGATGCCCATTACGCCGCACTGGAGGCCAGGGCGACCGGTTTCGTCGACGATTTCCTGGTCGGCGACCGGGTCGCAGTCTGAGGGGAGCACGGTCACCGGCGTCACATCGACCGCGGAAATAGTAGGCACGCCGGCACGGTTGAACAGCGGTGTCGGCATCCGAACAGCCCCGGGCCGCACCCCTTCGTCGCTACGAGCGACCACTCGCCGAGAGGCGCTTGTGGGATGCCGACCCCGATCGACCCCCCCACCCCCCGAGCCGGCCGGCGGGAGGCCG
>NZ_JARWOV010000106.1 GCF_029868855.1 Nocardia carnea
TAAACCCCGGTCGGCGGTTTGCGGAGGCGTTCGCGCGCTTGCGCCTATCGGAACAACGACAAACCCCCCGACCTCGACGGGCGTTTTCTCGTGCGGTAGAGCGGTATCACGAGTTGTCAGCGTCGTGGATCCTCGATATCGATTCCACCAGCAGGCTCGGATTCCTCGGCCGGGTGGTTCCCGTTGTCCGCCGGTTCGCTGAACAACCCCTGCGGTGGTGCCGCCAGCGGCAGGGGATCGAGCCTGTCCTTGTGTCCGTTGCGTACGCTGCAGTACTTGAACGGCCCACGCGGGTCGAGCAGAACCGCCATGTGCTGGTCGGCATGGTCGAGGAACCACACGCTCATTCCGGTCGCCGGGTCCTGCCGCAGATGCTCCCAGGCTCGCCATACGGCGTCGAGCCGGACCACTGCCTCGGTGTGCTGCCACCATTGCGGACACCAGACGGTATCGCTGAGGTCGCTGACCTGGCGGCGATAGACAACGCTGAGGTAGTTCTCGACGAACTCCACCACGTTCTCGTAGACGAGCTGTCCTTGCTGTGGGGGGGTCTCGGTCACAGCGGGCGAACCTCCTGCCTGTCTCCCGGTCCGTTATCCGGTCCCGGGGGTGTTTCTCCCGGTCCCTTATCCGGTCCCGGGGGTGTTCCTTTGATGAGCGAGGGAGAGCCGATGAGGTCGGGCACAAGAGTCTTCTGCTGCGGATCATGCTGTTCGATGGATTTCTTCACCAGCGACGCATACTCGCCCTCCCACCATGGCACAGTCCGCACCAGGACGGGCGGAGCCCCGGACGAGAACACGATGGCGCGGCCACGCGGCAGCGTGGCCAGTGCCTGCACCGTGAACGTCTTCGACGATCCCAGCGACCGTGAGTAACTCTTACTGCC
The DNA here is from genome assembly GCF_029868855.1 of Nocardia carnea. Taxonomy (GTDB): domain Bacteria; phylum Actinomycetota; class Actinomycetes; order Mycobacteriales; family Mycobacteriaceae; genus Nocardia; species Nocardia carnea_A. Next base: position 890 of record NZ_JARWOV010000106.1, read on the forward strand.
CTTGGATTCCGAGACCGACCCCGAGATGGACGAATGCTCGCCGATGGCCTCGGAACGCTCCCGCAGGAAATTCGCATCGTCGACGCCACTTCCGAATACCTTGATATTGGCGGCCGACCACAGCGCGTTCATCCCGTCGTCGCCCCAACACCGGGCGCCCTGCGCCCAGGACTGCAGAACGGTCATCACCACGATGCCGCGCGACCCGAAATGGCTGTACTGCTTGGGCAGATCCTTCCAGCGCACCACATTCGCGGCCTCGTCCAGCACGGCCAGCAGCGGAATCGGCAGCCGCCCGAACGCCGACCGGGACGCCTTGCGCATGGCGACATCGATCACGGCCTCGGTGAGCGCGCTTACGAGCGGGGCAGCCGAACCGCGGCCCTCGAGGGACAGACTGTAGAGCGTGCCGTTGTTCTCGATGAATTCCAGCTCGTCGAACTGGGCGCGGTCCCTTTCGTTGGGATCCGTGCGCGGGGTCACCCATTTGTGCACATTCCGCAGTTTCAGGCAGCGCACCATTTTCTTGGCAGTACTGAAGATCCCGCTGCGGGTCCGCGGATCAGCGTTGTACTGCGCGCTCAGGCCGGACGCCGAATAACGGTGCCCCGCATCGCCCAGCAGTGTGACCGGCTCCTCATCGCTCGGGTTCGTCACCCATTCCCAGATCTGTGTGATGGGCCGCTGCGCGACCGCCGCGGCCAGGAACAGGCCTGCCAGCAGATCTTCGGCCTCCGGGTCGAAGAAGTTGTCCTTACCGGAATCGGCACCGCTGTCGGCGTCGGCGAAATGCCCGGCCAGCCGCGCCGCCCGCATTTCGCAGCCGTCGCTGTGTGCATCCACCCAGTCCAGCGGGTTCCAGTACCAGGTGGGTTCCTCGGCCGCGACGCCCTGCGGATCGAATACGAAGGTCCGGCTACCCTTGGCTTCGCGGACATCCCTGGTGGCATCCACGACGTCGCGCTTGTTGGAGGTGGCCAGAACCGGCCCGATGGCACTGAGAATCGCCGGAATAACCCGTGAACTGGACTTCCCTTGCCGTGGACCCCAGATGTCGAGGTGCAGATCCTCGTAGGAGCCGTACAGCATGGCGCCGTCGGCCACGGCGACCCCGATCGGTACCCCCGGCGCATCGTCGGAGCCGAGCTGCACACCGAGCTGTGCTGCTTTCTCTCGGACGCCGGCCTCGGTGAGCGCGGCGATGGCGCCGCCGTTACCCATGACATCGGCCTTGTCGTCCACCGCCAGCCGGCCGATGCTGCGCTTGGCGGCGACCCGCCGACGCCACAGCACGAAACCGACCAGCGCGGCGACGACCAGCACCAGGATCACTGTGGCCCCGGTGGGCCAGCGCAGTTCGCCCTTGACCATGCCCGCGACGATGCCGATCGGGTTGACCGGCATATCCTGTTTCTGCAGCGAGAGCATATTGCCCAGATGCAGCGCCGCCCAGACTGTTCCCAGGACCGCACCGCCCACA
>NZ_JARWOV010000107.1 GCF_029868855.1 Nocardia carnea
CCCACCAGCTGACCGTCGACTCCCCGCCGCCGGGGGGGGGGGCCCCCGCGGCGCGGGGGGGGGCGGGGCGCGGGGCCGGGGGGGGGGGGGCCCCCCGCCCCCCCGCCGCCCCCCCCCCCCCCCCGGGGGCGGCCCCCCCCCCCGGGGGGCGGGGAGTCGACGGTCAGCTGGTGGGCTCGAACGCCTCATCGATGATCTCGGCCTGCTCCACCGCGTGCACCTTGCTCGAACCCGAGGACGGGGCCGACATGGCGCGGCGCGAGATACGACGCAGACGGCCCAGGCGCTGCGGCAGCAACTCCGGCAGGTTCAGGCCGTAGAACGGCCAGGCACCCTGGTTCGCCGGTTCCTCCTGCACCCACGCGATATCGGTCGCGTTGGTGTAGCGCTCCAGCGCCTCGTTCAACCGGAACTTCGGCATCGGGTAGAGCTGCTCCACCCGGACGATGGCGATATCGTCACGCTTACGCTTGGCCTTCGCGGCAGCCAGCTCGTAGTAGAGCTTGCCGCTGGTCAGCAGGATGCGCTTCACCGCGGCACGGTCGCCGATGCCCTGTTCGTAGGTGGGCTCGTCGAACACCGAGCGGAACTTGGACTCCGTGAAGTCCTTCAGATCGCTCACCACGGCCTTGTTGCGCAGCATCGACTTCGGGGTGAAGACGATCAGCGGGCGGCGGATACCGTCCAGTGCGTGCCGACGCAGCAGGTGGAAGTAGTTCGCCGGGGTGGACGGCACCGCGACCGTCATCGACCCCTCCGCGCACAGCTGCAGGAAACGCTCGATCCGGCCGGAGGTGTGATCCGGGCCCTGGCCCTCGTGCCCGTGCGGCAGCAGCAGCACGACCTCGGACAGCTGACCCCATTTCGCCTCACCGGAGGAGATGAACTCGTCGATGATCGACTGCGCGCCGTTGACGAAATCGCCGAACTGCGCCTCCCACAACACCAGTGCGTCCGGGTTGCCCAGCGAATAGCCGTATTCGAAACCGACGGCGGCGAATTCGCTCAGCGCCGAATCGTGCACCGCGAACCAGCCCGGGTTGGCGCTGTTGATGTTGTGCAGCGGGGTGTACTCGGCGGCGGTCTTGCGGTCGATGATCACCGAATGCCGCTGGGTGAAGGTGCCGCGACGGGAATCCTGACCGGTCAACCGCACCGCGCGACCCTCGTCGATCAGCGTGCCGAAGGCGAGCAACTCGGCGAACGCCCAGTCGACCTTGCCCTCGTAGGCCATTTCGCGGCGCTTCTCCAGCACCGGCTGCACGCGCGGGTGCACGCTGAAACCGTCCGGTACGTTGATGAACGCGTCGCCGATCCGCTGCAGCACCGATTTGTCGACCGCGGTGAGCACGGTGGACGGGATCTGCTGGGCGTCCTCCACCGATTCACTCGGCCCCGGCGGGTATTTCTCCAGCTCACGGACTTCGTTGAAGACCCGCTCCAACTGTCCCTGGTAATCGCGCAGCGCGTCCTCGGCCTCTTTCATCGAGATATCACCACGGCCGATCAGGCTTTCGGTGTAGCTCTTGCGGACACTGCGCTTGGTGTCGATGACGTCGTACATGTACGGCTGGGTCATCGACGGGTCGTCGCCCTCGTTGTGGCCGCGGCGGCGGTAGCAGATGAGGTCGATGACCACGTCCTTGCGGAACTTCTGCCGGAAATCTACCGCCAGGCGGGCCACCCAGTCGCAGGCTTCGGGATCGTCGCCGTTGACGTGGAAGATGGGGGCGCCGATGAACTTGGCGATATCGGTGGAGTACTCGGTGGAACGGCTGTTCTCCGGTGCGGTGGTGAAGCCGATCTGGTTGTTCACCACGATATGGATGGTGCCGCCCACGCGGTAACCGCGCAGACCCGACAGGTTCAGGGTTTCGGCGACCACGCCCTGACCGGCGAACGCGGCATCACCGTGCAGCATCAGCGGCACGACCGAGAACCCTTCTTCGCCGTCGCCCTTGTCCAGCAGATCCTGCTTGGCGCGCACCAGACCCTCGAGTACCGGGTCGACCGCTTCCAGATGCGACGGGTTGGCGGTCAGCGAGACCTCGATCTCGTTGTCGCCGAACATCTGCAGGTAGGTGCCGCGGGCGCCGAGGTGGTACTTCACATCGCCCGAGCCGTGCGTGGCGGCCGGGTTCATATTGCCCTCGAACTCGGTGAAGATCTTCGAGTAGGGCTTGCCGACGATATTGGCCAGCACATTGAGCCGGCCGCGGTGCGGCATACCGATGACGACCTCGTCGAGCGAATGCTCGGCGCACTGGTCGATCACCGCGTCCATCATCGGGATAACCGATTCGGCGCCTTCGAGGGAGAACCGTTTCTGGCCGACGTACTTGGTCTGCAGGAAGGTTTCGAACGCCTCGGCCGCGTTGAGCCGGTTCAGGATGTACTTCTGCTGGGCGACGGTCGGTTTCACATGCTTCTGCTCGACCCGGTCCTGGATCCACTTCAGCTGTTCGGGTTCCAGGATGTGGGTGTATTCCACACCCACATGCCGGCAGTATGCCTCGCGCAGTACCGACAGCACATCGCGCAGCTTCATGCGCTCCTGGCCGTGGAAACCACCGACGTTGAACTCGCGGTCGAGGTCCCACAGGGTCAGGCCGTGCTGGATGACGTCCAGGTCGGGATGGCTGCGGAACTTCTCCTTGACCAGGCGTAGCGGATCGGTATCGGCCATGAGGTGCCCGCGGTTGCGGTAGGCCGCGATCATCTCCAGGACGCGGGTGCTCTTGTCGACCCCGCGCTCCTGAATATCCTTGCGCCAGCGGATCGGCTCGTACGGCACACCCAGGCCGTGGAAGATCTCGTCGTAGAACTCGTCGGCGATGAGCAGCTTGTGGATGGTGCGCAGGAAATCACCGGATTCCGCGCCCTGGATGATGCGGTGATCGTAGGTCGAGGTCAGCGTCATGAGCTTGCCGATGCCGACCTCGGCGATCCGTTCGTCGCTCATACCCTGGAACTCGGCCGGGTACTCCATGGCACCCGCGCCGATGATCGCGCCCTGGCCCTGCATCAGCCGCGGTACGGAATGCACGGTGCCGATGGTGCCCGGGTTGGTCAGCGAGATGGTGACCCCGCTGAAATCCTCGGCGGTGAGTTTGCCGTCGCGGGCCCGGCGGACGATGTCCTCGTAGGCGGTGTGGAACTGGGCGAAGTTCATCTCTTCGCAGCCCTTGATGGCCGCGACCACGAGGGAACGGCTGCCGTCCTTACCGGGCAGGTCGATGGCCAGACCCAGGTTGGTGTGGGCGGGGGTCACCGCGTTCGGCTTCCCGTCGACCTCGGCGAAATGCCGGTTCATGTTCGGGAAGGCCTTCACGGCCTGCACGATCGCGTAACCGAGCAGGTGGGTGAACGAAATCTTCCCGCCGCGGGTACGGGCGAGGTGATTGTTGATGACGATCCGGTTGTCGATCATCAGCTTGGCCGGTACGGCCCGCACACTGGTGGCGGTGGGGATGGCCAGCGACGCCGACATGTTCTTGGCGACCGCGGCGGCGGCCCCGCGCAGTACCTTCTTCTCCTCGGCGGCCGAGGGTTTCGGCGCGCCGGAAGTGGGGGCGGCGTTGGAGGTCGGCGCCGGGGTGGTCTTCGGCGCGCGCTGCTGCTGCGCGGTCGCGGAGGTTTTCGCGGCGGCGGTGGCGGGCGCGGCCGGTTTGGCCGCACCGGCCGGGGCGCCGGGGGCGACGGCGCGGGTCTGTACAGAGGCCGCTTCGGCCGGGACCGGGGCCGAATTCACCGCACGGGCCGCCGGTGCCGGGGCGGACTGGGTGGTGTTGCCGGAATCACCGGAGGTCTCGGGGGTGTAGTCGGCGAGGAACTCGTGCCAGCTGGCGTCGACCGAGGATGGATCCTGTTTGAACTTCTGATACATCTCGTCGACCAGCCACTGGTTCTGACCGAACTGGGATTTTGAGCTGCTCACAGCAGGTGTTCGCCTCATTTCGTTCTTCGCGCTGCGACGTTTGTGACGTGCCCGGCACCGGGGATCGGTGGATGGGTACCGATACGCCCTCTGACGAGGATAGGCCCCTGTGCCCATCGGCCACGTCACCGACCACCGGTCTGCCCCGACCTCATAGTTGACGACTTGTGTCCTATCGAGAATATTCCTTCCGCGTTACCCGCGGCTGTCCACAGGCGGGCATACTCCCCGCCGGCGGCCAACAGCTCGGCGTGCGTCCCGAGTTCCACGATCCGGCCGTGCGCGACCACGGCGATACGATCGGCGCGCGCGGCCGTCGCCAAGCGGTGCGCGACGACCACCGTGGTCCGGTTGCGGGCCAATGAACCGGTCGCTGCCAGCACTTTCTCTTCCGTATCGGGGTCGAGGGTGGCAGTCGCCTCGTCGAGGAGCAGTACATCGGGGTCGACGAGCTGGGCACGCGCCAGCGCGATGAGCTGACGCTGACCGGCGGACAGGCCGCGGCCGCGTTCCCCGACCGCCCGGTGCATTCCGCCGGGCAGGCCGGCGATCATCTCCGCCGCGCCCACCGCCCGGGCGGCCGCAGCGATCTCGGTTTCGGTCGCGGTCGGTTTCCCGAATGCAATGTTGCTCGCGATATCGCCGGTGAACAGGTGAGCTTCTTGCGGGACCATGCCGAGCCGGGAGCGGTACCGATCCAGCCGGTAATCGCGGATGTCCACCCCGTCGGCCCGGACGACGCCGGAATCGGTTTCGGCGAGGTCGTAGAGCCGGGCCAGCAGTTTGACGATGGTGGATTTTCCGGCGCCGGTAGCGCCGACCAAGGCCAGCGAGCGACCCGGAGCCACGGCCAGCGATACCTCGTCGAGTGCGGGACGCTCGGTGCTCGGATAGCGGAACCGGACGGCATCGAGTTCCAGGTCTCCGCGCAGCCCGGTGGTGAGCGGGTCGGCCCCGGGCGGGTCCGCCCGGATCGACGACGGCGTGCGCAACAGTTCACCGATCCGCCGCAGGCCGACCCGTGCCTGCTGGTAACCGTCGAACACCTGCGACAACTGCTGCACCGGACCGAACAGCAGCTCCAGGTACAGCACGAACGCGATCAGGGTGCCGGCGCTGGTTTCCCCGGCGGCCACCGCATGCGCTCCGGTGAGTACCACCAGGGCCAGCGCCAGATCCGTCCACGACGCCATGAACGCGAAGTACAGCGCGATGGCCCGCTGGGCCCGCATCCGGCTGCGGCGGTAGCCGGAGGAGTATTCGGCGAATCGGTGCGCCGAACGCCGTTCGTGCCGGTAGGCCTGGACGGCGCGCAGACCGGCGACGTTCTCCTGGAAATCCGCGTTCACCGTCGACACCCGTTCCCGGGAGATGCTGTAGGCCACCGAGGCGACCCTGCGGAAGATCACCGTGGCGATGATCAGCGGTGGGAGTACGCCCAGCAGCACCACGAGGGCGAGCTGCGTATCGATCACCAGGAGGGCGAGCGCGATCCCCGCCAGCGAGAGCGCGCTCACCAAGGCGGTCGACACACCGGTCTGCAGGAAGGTGGACAGCGCATCGACATCGGTGGTCATCCGCGTCATGATCCGGCCGGACAGCTCCCGCTCGTAGTAGTCCAGCCCCAGCCGTTGCAGATGGGCGTAACTGCGGATCCGGAGCCCGTAGAGGACGCGTTCGCCGGTGCGGGAGGTGAGCAGTGTGGTCGCGGCGGCCACCACCCATCCGGCCAGGACCAGTCCCGCACCCAGGAGTGCGGTGACGGCGAGTGCGCCCGGGTCGGATCCGGCGACTCCGGTATCGATGGCGTGACGCACCAGCGGCGGGAAACCGATTCCGATGAGAGCGTCCAGGGCGAGCAGCAGAACCGAGAACAGGACCAGGAGACGCACCGGGCGCAGCAGCCGGGCCAGCCGGAAACCGGGATCGGGTTCGCGCAGCCGGGCGGGATCCAGCCGGGGTTTCTCGGCTGCCGCGGGCAGGCGGGCGATCTCACGGCGCAGCTCGGGTGTTTCGCTGAGATTCGCCGCGGCGGCCATCCGGTCACCCGCCTGCGCGACCGGCAGGCGTTCGGCCACGACGGGACCGCTCACCACGGCCGTCGCCGGCTCCGGCAGTCGGATCACCCGGTCGGCATGGGTCAGGGTGGATTCGCGATGGGCGAGGATGATCGTGGTCCGCGACCCCTGGTCGGGCAGGGCGCCGAAAATGGCCGCCTCGGTCACCGCGTCCACCGCCGAGGTGGCGTCGTCGAGGACGAGAATCCGCGGCCGGGCCAGCAGCGCCCGGGCCAGCGCGATACGTTGCCGCTGACCGCCGGAGAGCGTGAGTCCGCGTTCCCCGACCACCGTGTCGTAGCCGTCGGGCAGTGCTTCGATGAAATCGTCGGCGGCGGCCTGGCGGGCGGCCTCCCGGATCTCGGCGTCGGTGGCGTCCGGCCGGCCCAGCGCGATATTGGCGGCGACGCTGGAGCTGAAAAGGAACGGGTCGTCGAAGACCACGCCGACGGCCGCGCGTAACTGCGCCGCGGCGACATCGGCGATATCGACGGGCTCCGTGGCGTCCGCGCCGAGGAGCCGGATCCGGCCGGCATCGGGGGCATAGAACCTGGGCAGCAGCAGTGACAGGGTGGTCTTCCCGGACCCCGCCGGACCGATCACCGCGACGGTTTCACCGGGGCGTACCCGCAGATCGAGATCACGCAGAATCGGTTCCCCCGGCTCGAAACCGAAGGTCACCGACTCGAGTTCGATTCCCAGTGGGCCGTCGGGAACCGGCACCGGCCGTGGCGGGTCCGCCACCGCGGGACCCGCGTCGATCACCTGGTACACGCGCTCGGCCGCGGCGCGGGTGAGCTGGGCCAGGATGATCACCGACGCCATCGTGCGTGCGGTGGTGGTCATCGTCGTGACGTAGGCGCTGAATGCGAGGAACGTTCCGAGGCCGATGCTGCCCTGCAGCGCCAGCCAGCCACCGAGCGCGATCACCACCACCAGACCCGCCTGCGGTATCGCGGCCAGTGTGGGTGAGAAGCGGGCGTTGATACCGGCGGCGCGCATCCGTTCGGCGAACAACCGGCGCCCGTGCCCCTCCAGGACGTCGACCATGCGCGCTTCCTGGCCGAACCCCTTGACCACCCGCACCCCGGTGACGGTCTCCTCCACATGCTGGGCCAGCTCCGCTGCCCGCTGCTGCGCGGACCAGGTCGCGGCGTGCAACCGGGGTCGCATCCGATAGACCACGGCGATCACGAGCGGCACCATCAGCAACGCCGCGCCGGCCAGCGGCGGAGACAGCCACAGCATCACCCCGGCCGCGAGTACGAACTGCAGCAGCGACATCCCCGACAGCGGTGCCATCGCCAAGAGCGATTGCACCAGCTGCAGGTCGGTGATGGAGCGGGAGACCACCTGGCCGGTGCGCAGGGCGTCCTGGCCCGCGCCGTCGAGCCGCTGCAGCGAGCCGAGCAGTTGCAAGCGCAGACCGTGCTGGACGTCGAGAGACAATTTTCCGGCGAGCATCCGCCGCCCGAACGAAGCAACGAACCGGCCGGCCGCGAGCAGCGCCAGCAGCCCGGCGACGATACCGATGACCCGGGTTGCGCCGGTTGTCGCCGAATCCACGGCCCACTTGGTGAGCAGCGGTGCCACGATCTCGGCCGCCGCTCCGGCCACCAGCGCCAGCGCGATACCGGCCAGTGTGCCGCGGTAGTGCCGGCACTCCGACCACAGCCGGCGGATCCACCCCGGTTCGCTCATCCGCCCCTCCCGTATACCCCCGCTTTCACCTGCCATCGACCATAACGACGCCTACCGACAGGGTCTTGTTCCCGGGAGCGCGGCCGGCCGGTTCAGAGCTCCGCGCGCCGCAGCGACCACCAGCTCCAGGCGCCGATACCGACGGTCCACAGCAGTAGCACGACGATCGCCGCGGGTGCCGGGGCCAGGAGATCGGCGTCGGTGAAGGATCCCGAGAAGAGGGTGCTCAGGGTGGCGGATCCGGGTAGCAGTGTCACGACGCCCGGGATGCCGATGCCCGCGGTGACCACACACAGCAGAGGTTCGACGAGCAACAACCACCCGAGGACGGCGCCGACCGCCAGCAGCGGCGTTCGTACCAGCAATCCGATCCCGGTGCCGATCAGCGCCCAGCAGACGGCGGCGATCAGGCCACCACCGAGTACCGCGAACAGTGAGCCGGTGAACTCGAATTTGTCCCGGCCGAACAACAGCAGGCAGAGCAGGGCTGCGATCTCCACCGCCAGCGCGGCCGCGAGCGCGGCGAGACCGGTGACCAGGAATTTCGCGCCGGCCAGCTTATCGCGGTCCACGGTGAACAGGGCAGTGATCATGAGGGTGTCGTGCTGATGTTCGCCCGCCGCGCCCGCGGCGCCGAATGCCGCGGAACCGAGGACGACGGCGAACAGTGCCAGATAGAGCCCGATGGTCGCCGCGCCCGTCACCGGCTCACCTTCCGGGTCCCGCGGGCCGGCCAGGATGGCACTCGTGGCGGGCGCCGCGATCGCTACGGCCATCGCCAGCCCGGCGAGGACCCGGGTGTAGCGCAGCGTGACGGCCTTGCGGTATTCGGAGAGGACCGGCGGAATCAGTTCCGCGGGTACGACGTCGATCATCGGGAAACCCCGTACGGCAGAGAGGTGGACGGCGGCATACCCGGCCGGGCCGCGGCGGCATGGGTCAGTGAGGCCAGAACGCGGTCGGGATGGATCCGGTCGGCCATGATCCCGTGCAGCCGGACCTCGGCGGCCCGGGCGGCCTCGACGATATCGCCCTCCGTCGCGCCGGCCACGGCGAGTTGATCGTCCGGCCGGATCACCGCATCGGTGAAGCCGCGCGCGGCCAGTGCTGTCGCGATCGCGATCGATGAGGAGGACGCGACCACCAGCCGATCGGGATTGCGCCGCCGCAACCGTGCCGGGCTGCCCTGGTAGGCGACCGTCGCGGTGGCACCGAGCACCACCAGGTGGTCGGCGACCGGCAGCGCCGTGACCAGGCTCTGCGCGGTGAACAACACCGTCCCACCGCGGCGGGTGTGCTGCCGCAGGAAGCCCTGCAACCAGGAGATCTCGGTGAGCTGCATACCGGCGGTGGGGTCGTCGAGGATCAGCAGCGGCGGATCGCCGAGCAGCGCGGTCGCCAGGGCGGCGCGGGCTTCTTCACCGGACGTCAGTTCATCGGGGACCGTACGGGCGCGCTCGGTGAGTCCGGTGGTCTCCAACACGGCGGGTATCCGGCGGTCCGGGTGCCCGCCGGCGGCGGCGTACACCCGCAGATGGTCGCGAACGGTGCGCCGTGGATGCAGCCCGCGGGGCGCGAGGACGGCGCCCACCGCAGAACTACCGCGCCCGCCGTCCAGGGTCACCGACCCCGTGGTGGGCGGAAGCAGCCCGAGCAGGGCCGCGACGATCGTCGATTTCCCCGAGCCCGGGGGACCCACCAGCGCGGCACAGGTGCCCGATGCGATATCGAAGGACACATCCTGTGCGCCGATCGCGAAATCCGGGAAACGTTTGGTCAGCCCCCGGACTGTGATCGCGGGCCTCATCGGGGATCGGCCGGCGGTTGCCGGGGCTCGGTCGGCAGTGGTGCGGGTGCTTCCGGCGGCTGCCGATGCCCGTCCTGTTCCGGTGCGACGGGCGATCCCGTGGCCGGCGGCAGCAGCGAATCCTGCTGCGCCGCCTTGTCCGGCTGCTCGGCGGCGGGCATGAGCTGGGCGTCGATCACCATCTCGTCGGGGAAATAACGCGGCGCCGGACCGAAAGCCTTGCGGGCGTTGTTGATTGTGGACTTGCCGAGGGCCCGGTTGCCGAAACCGCCGATGACGGCGCCGATCCCGGCGGGCACCACCTTCCCGGCCATCAGCGCGGCGCGTTTCGTGAGGAACCGCACGATGAACCGTTTGAGCAGCGAATCGTTCATACCGGATAGACCGGGAATCTTGTTCGCGAACACGGTGCCCCAGTTCTTGGCCGAGGAGCCGACGCTTTTCTGCACGATCTCCATACCGCTGTCACCCAGAACGACGGCCAGCACCATGGCGCGGCGCTGCGGCGCGTCCTCGGGCCGCACTCCGTGCACGGCGGCCACCGCGAGCGTGAACAGCGCCGAGGCCTCCATGAAGAAGGTGGTCTCGGCGCTCACCGCGGCGAGCGCGGCGATCGTACCGACCCCCGGAACCGCGGCCGAGGCACCGACCGCGCTACCACTGCCCGTCACCGCCAGCAGATACTGGCGTTCCAGGCGTTCGACGATCTGGGCGGGTGTTTCGTCCGGATGGGCCCGCCGCAGTCGCGCAACGTACTTGGCGACGGCGGGTGCTTGTAGCCGGGAACCGTGGTCGAGCGCCTCGATCACGGCTTTTTCCACTGCCCCGTTACGCACGGCGTCATCCTCCTTTGCGGGCCCTGTGCACTGTATGACACCGGGCCGACGTTCGTCCGTTCCGACAACGGATTACCCGACTCCCGGGTTCCGATGCGCACCCGGGGCCGGTGGCCGTCTGCTGGGGAGCTACCTCGCGCCGTGTCGTGCGGGTACTTCCTCGGCGGGAAGCGGCGGGGGTGGCGGGGTGCCGTCGCCGAAGGGGCGTCCGCCGAGGGCCTCGCGGCCGTGCGGGGACAGCCAGTCGGACAGTTCCGGTCCCTTCGGCACGATCTGCGTGGGGTTGATATCCGTATGGACCTTGTAATAGTGGTCTTTGATCTGCGTGAAGTCGACCGTGTCGCCGAATCCGGGGGTCTGGAACAGGTCTCGGGCGTATGCCCACAGAACCGGCATCTCGGTGAGTTTGCTCCGGTTGCATTTGAAGTGGCCGTGGTACACGGGGTCGAAGCGGGCCAGGGTGGTGAACAGCCGGACATCTGCTTCGGTGATCGTGTCGCCCACCAGATAGCGCTGCCCGGACAGGCGGTCGCTGAGCCAGTCCAGTGCCGTGAACAGCCGATCGTATGCGGCGTCGTAGGCGTCCTGGGCGCCGGCGAAACCGCAGCGGTACACCCCGTTGTTCACTTCGCGGAAGACCCGGGCGTTCACCTCGTCGATCTCGCCGCGCAACGGTTCGGGATACAGCTGTGGTGCACCGGCGCGGTGATGGGCGGTCCATTCCAGCGAGAAATCGAGGGTGATCTGCGCGTAATCGTTGGTGACCACCTGCCCGGTGGGTACGTCCACGATTGCCGGCACCGTGATCCCGCGCGGGTAGCCGGGGTATCGGGCCAGGTAGGCGTCGCGCAACCGGGGGATCCGCAGGACCGGGTCGAGGCCGCCGGGGTCGAGGTCGAAGGTCCAGCTCAGCTTGTCGTGGGTGGGTCCGCACAGGCCCAGCGAGATCGCCGATTCCAGGCCGAGAAGACGGCGCACGATCAGCGTCCGGTTCGCCCACGGGCAGGCCCGGGCGGCGACGAGCCGGTAGCGGCCCGGCTCCACCGGATACCCGTCGCGTCCGTCGGCGGTGATCCGAGTGGTGATGTAGTTGGTATCGCGCTTGAACTCACCCGGTTCGACGTAGCTGCCCTGTTCCGTTTCGGTCATGTCCCCAGTCTGGCAGGACCGGCTCGTCAGCTCACGGTAAGAGCGAGTCAGGTCCCGGCGGCGGTAGCGGGAGCGTGACCACGTAGGCCCTCGCTCATACCTGATAATCACAGCATGAGCGCTACCAAACCCACTCGTCTGCAACGTTCGGTCACCACGGGCGGCGCCGAGGTCGCGACGCTGACGCTGGCGGCACCGCCGCTCAACCTGTTCGACAAGGCCATGTTCGACGCACTGGCCGGTGATATGGCCGAGCTCACCGCGCGGCCGCCGCGGGCTCTGCTCATCCGGGCCGAGGGAAAGGTGGTCTCCGGCGGTGTGGACGTGCACAGTTTCGACGGGCTGACCGCCGAACAGGGCGCGCAGCTGTGGCAGGACCTGTTCGACCGGATCAGCCATCCGATCGAGGCACTGCCCTGCCCGGTGGTGTTCGCGGCGCATGGGCTCACGCTCACCGCCGCCTTCGAGATCGCCCTGGCCTGTGATCTGATCCTGGCCGCGCCGAAGGCGAAGTTCGGGCTGGTGGAGATCGTGGTCGGGCTGACTCCGTCGATGGGCGGTCCGCAGCGGCTGGCGGAGCGGGCGGGGTCGGGCCGGGCGCGCGAACTGGTGATGACCGGCGATCTGTACGACGCGGCCACCATGCTGGAGTGGGGAGTGGTGAACCAGATCCACGACGATGTGGAAACCGCCGCGGTGGCGCTCACCCATCGGCTGGCCGAAGGTCCGACGCGTGCGCACGCGGCCACCAAACGGATCGTGGAGGCGTGGCGTTCGGGCGGGGTCGGCCATGCGGATTCCGTGACACCCGATGTCTCCGGCGAGTTGTTCGATACCGAGGATCTGCCACGTGCGGTACGCAGCTTTCTCGAGGTCGGCCCGGGTAAGGCCACTTATAGCGGTCGTTGAGTAGCGGGAGAATTGCCGGAAAACGCCCTCCGGATCTCGATTCGATTCGATTCGTCGACTCCGCTCCCATCTTTGTGATCTGGGTCATATAGTCACAGGTGCCTGACTGTTCGACTGTGCGGAGGTTCGATGCAAGCCGGTACCACCACGACCATCGGGCCTGCTGCCGGTCCACTGCTCCGCACCGCCGGGCGACCGGCGGCGACCCACGCGGCACCGGCTTCGGTCACCGGTGCGGAGCAGGGTGACCGGCCGCCGGAATCGCGACCCGAAGGTCTCGATGGCCCCGGCCTCCGGGCCGATTCCCCCGCGATCTCGCTGGTGGAGTTCCCGCTCACCGATACGGCTTCGGCGGCGCCGCTGTCCCGCGGCGCGGATGGCATCCTGCGGTACGGCAATCTGAGCCCGGCCCTGACCGAACTGCTCGACCTGCAGGTCCATGCGTTCGCCAATCGGGAGGCCGTGGTCGAGGTCGGCGGCGGCCGGCTCACCTACCGGGAACTCTGGCATTCCGCCTCGCGGGTGGCCGGCGGTTTGCAGGAGCACGGGATCGGCTACGGCGACCGGGTCGCGGTGCATATGCCGCCGGGCGTGCGCTGGGTGCAGGCGTTCCTGGGCGCGCTGCTCAGCGGCGCGGTGCCGGTACTGGTGCATCACGGTCTGCCGGGCGGGCTGGCCGAAAAGGTCATCGCCGACAGCGATGCCGATTTCGTCCTGGGTTCGGCGGAGCGCGGTTGCGGTGCGACCCGCGGCGGCGGGGCGTGGTCCGCCGACCTGCCCGACGGTGCGGCGTTCATCGACGACGGTGCCGCACTCAACGATCTGGCGCTGCTCTGCTACACCGAGGGATCCGGCGCGAACGAGATGCCGACCGGTGTGGAACTGACCAACGAGAATCTGCTGTCGGCGATCAGATCGATGGTGGCGGCGCTCGATCTGCCCACCGACGGAATGCACAATCTGGTCCTCCAGCCGCTGGCCCACGCCGGTGGCTGTGTGGATCAGCTGCTGCCGACCTTCGCGGTCGGGGGCACGGTGGTGCTGGCGCAGGGTGGCGCGGGGGTCGCCCGGGCCATTGCCGGGGAAAGGGTCGACACGGTGGCGGCGAACACCCGTACCCTCGCCGGACTGCTCCCCGAGCTGGCGGCGGGCCGGGCCGGTGGGTTACCGACCGATCGGGTGGTCCGGATCAGTAGATCGGATCAGCGCATCCCCGCCGCCGGGAGCGCCGCTGCCGACGCTGCCGGCCCGGATTTCGCGGCGGAGTTGTGCCAGGTCTTCCCGTCTGCTCGGCAGTGGTCGGTATGGGGTGCCACCGAGACCAGCGGTATCGGTCTCGCGTTCGGCCCCACCGCCGGTCCTGTCGGGGGTGTGGACCGAACGGTGCTGGGCTTTCCGTTCGGCGGCACCGAGCTGGCGCTGTGCGGTCCGCGGGCCGCCGCCGGTCACGGTGAGCTGCTGTGCCGCGGCCCCAATGTGTCGCGGCGGTACTGGAAAGATCCGCAGCGCACCGCCGACCGGTTCACCGGCACCTGGTTCCACACGGGCGATCAGGTGAGCATCGGCCGGGACGGGATGGTCTGCCGCAGTGCCTGACCCCGGCAGTGCCCGGGATCAGGCGACCAGCCGGTCGCGCAGCCGGTTCCGGAGATCCGCGGTGATACCCACCGCCCGCAGGTAGGAGTCGAAATCCCCGTGCAGTTCCGTGCCGGCTTCCAGGCCGGCGCGCAGGTATTCCTCGCGGACTTCGAGCACCGCCTGTGGCAGGTCGGCACCGAACTCGTCCTTCAACGAGGAGCGCAATTCGGCCACAGCGTGGTTGCTGAGCAGGTAATCGGTGAGGATATCGGCTTCCGGGACGCCGACCGCCCGCAGCAGGGTGGCCACGGACCATCCGGTGCGGTCCTTGCCGGCCGCGCAATGCACCAGCACGGCGCCGCGATCGGCGACGATCGCTTCGGCGAGCGCCAGAATGGCGGTATGCGCCTCCGGACTGGCCGGAAAATCCCGGTACACGTCCATCATGTAGGCCAGCGCCGCTCCGGGTGCGTCCTCGCGGCCGGCTGCTGCCTCGTGCGGTGGAGAGGTTGCCGTTTCACCGTGGAACGGGGTGATCCGCAACTGGATCTCCGGTGGGAGGTGATCGGCGCCCGCGCGCTCGATCTCCCGGTGTCCACGCAGATCGTGGACGGCGCCGACGCCGAGTTCGCGCAGAGTCGAATGGCCGGTGTCGTCGAGGCGGCTGAGCTGGGCCGATCGGAGTAGGACCCCGGGCCGGATGGTCCGGCCGCCGTGAACGGGGAGGCCGCCGAGGTCTCGGAAATTGAAGGTGCCGCTGATCCGTAGATGGTCGGCGAGGGGAGAGCTGGTCACCGAATCAGGCTAACCGGCAGGACAGAAATGGGAGCAGTGTGTGATCAGGCACAGCGATCGGGCAACACCGCGGCGTCGACGTAGACTTGCCGATGGCCTGTGCCCGGATGGTGGCAGGGCGGTGCCGGTACCGAGAGCCCCAGGTCCCGGTTGTGAAAAGCCGCGGTTGCGGAGGGGTCACAAAACAGTCTTCGGGTACGGGTTTCCCCGTGTAGCTGTTCTCAAACCCCGAAAACGTTTCTAATATTGAGATGACGGATTGGTTGGGCGGTAACTTCCCGACCTTGCGCCTGCCGATCCGACCGGCCTCTTCGGCGCCGGTTTCGGTGCCGAAGTGTGCGATGTGTTTTGCGAGGGAGCTTGCGTTGGGCGTACGTGGAGAAATAGCGGAGGGTCGTATGCGATCGGCCGTGCGTGAAGCGGTCGAAAACGCCGACGCGGTGCTGGACATCACCGGTTTGCGGGCGTTGCGGGTGCTACTGCATGCGGGTTTCAGCGCCTACTGGCCGCTGGTGAAGTCCCGGCCGGTTCAGCAGATCCATGCGTACGAGAAGACGGTGCAGACGCTGTGCCGGCACTGGGATTCGCGGGTGGATTACATGCCTGACCCGGTGATATCCGAGCGACAGCGGACGCAGCAGCAGCATGTTGTGGAATGGCTCGAACTGTGTGCCCAGCGCTCCGGTACGCGCTGGATCGAGCCGGTCGATTCGGTGGCCGGGTATGTGATCACCGTGGTTCAGGGGTCGGTACTGCGCTGGCTGGCCGATTGCGATGACGAGGCGATTCTGGTGGCCTTCGACGATCTGGTGTCGAATCTGATCACCCGCGCTGTCGACGCCTGATTCCCCGAAAAACTGGACGTATGACCAGTCCGGTGGTTGAGTGGGCGGCGTGAGCACGACCTCGCCGATTGCCCACTTACACGCCGCCACCGCAGACCTCGATCCGCCGCTGGCCGCGGTGGACCTGACCGTATTACGAGCCAATGCCGCCGACCTGGTCCGCCGGGCCGGCGGCCGGCCACTGCGGGTGGCCAGTAAATCGGTGCGTTGCCGGGCGGTTCTCGCGGAGGTGCTGGGTCCGGAACTGACCGCGGCGGGCGGTTTCGCCGGGATCATGTCGTACTCGCTGGCCGAGGCACTCTGGCTGGTCCGGTGCGGTGCCCGCGATGTTCTGCTCGGCTATCCCACCGCCGATCGTGTGGCACTCGCCGAGCTCGCCGGGGACAAGATCGCGCTCGAGGCGATCACCCTGATGGTCGACGACACCGCCCAGCTCGACCTGATCCGTGCCGCGCTGGGAAATACCGGCGTGGCGCCGCGGATCTGCCTGGACGTCGACGCTTCTCTGCGGATCGGTCCGCTGCACCTGGGGGTGCGTCGCTCGCCGGTGCGCACGCCCGAGCAGGCTGCCGCCCTTGCCGCGCGAGCCCGCGCCGACGGGTTCCGGGTGGTCGGGCTGATGACCTACGAGGCGCAGATCGCCGGGCTGCCGGATTCCTCGCTCGCGGTGCGACTGGTGAAGAAGGCCTCTGCCCGTGAGATCGAACGCCGCCGGGCCGCGGTGCTGGCGGCCGTGGTGGCGGTGACCGGTGAGCTGGAAATCGTGAACAGTGGGGGTACCGGATCCGTCGAGCTCAGTGCACAGGCGTCTGGGGTCACCGAGATCACCGCGGGCTCAGGGCTTTACGTACCGACCCTGTTCGACGACTATCGTTCGTTCCGGCCGCGGCCCGCTCTGTTTTTCGCGCTGCCGGTACTGCGTAGGCCCGCAGCCGATATCGCGACGGTTTTCGCCGGCGGGTATATCGCCTCCGGTCCGGCCGGGGCGAGCCGGGTGCCTGAACCGGTGTGGCCCAAAGGTTTGCGATTGCTGGGCACCGAGGGGGCGGGGGAAGTGCAGACACCGCTGTCGGGTGCGGCCGCGCCGGAGATCGGGGACCGGGTGTGGTTCCGTCATGCCAAGGCCGGTGAGCTGTGTGAACGGTTCGAGCGGTTGTATCTGGTCGACGGTGACGGAACCCGGGTGGAGGTGCCGACCTATCGCGGTGAAGGGAAATGCTTCGGGTGAGGCCGGCATAAATGTGGTGCTCGGCGAAAATATCGATTATCCGAATTCCCCCCGATTTCCGGACCGAATTCCTCGGGCCCCGCGGATTTTCGCATCACTGCTCACAACCGGATGAAATCGGCGAGTGCCGATAATTCGCCGAGCGTTTCCGGGAGGAATTCCGTCAGTAACGGGGAACGGACGATGACCGCGCGGCGCCGGGCGCGGCACAGCGTGTCGTGTACCAGGGCGGCCGACAGCAGCGAGCCGACCGGACCGGGTGCGTCCTCGGGAGTGGAGGTCGCCGGCGAAATCAGCACCACGGCCGCCTCCCGGCCGCGGAACATTTCGGGGGTACCGACCAGTACCTCTTCGATCCGGGCGCGGGACAGCAGGGTTCGGATCCGGCTCACCTGCGCCCGGTGTGGGGAGACAACGACGATATCGTGCGGCTGCAGTTGCCGGAGACCGGTGCCGTCGTTCCAGGTCCGGCCCAGTAGGTCGCGGATCTGCTGCAGAACTTCCCGAGCCTCGGCATCGGAGGACGTGGTGTTGCCGTGGTGCTCGACGAGCACGGTGGCGATACCGGGTTCGAGGGTTGCCCCGGGGTCCGCGGGCGCCGGGGCGGCACGCAACCGGTCGTCGAAGAACAGGCGTGACACCGGATCACTCACCCGTGGATGCATTCGGCGGGTCCGGCCCAGGAAGTAGCCGTGCGTCACAGGCAACGTTCGCCGTCCACCGGCCAGCCAGGTGAGGGCCGGGGTGTCCACCGGCTCCGGGTGGGGTCCGGGGCCGGGCCGGTGCCGTTCGGTGGGGTCGCCGGTGAGCAGCAGATTACGGGCGCTCACCGAGACGGCCGCGGTCGCTGCCAGTGGGAAGCTGTTCGCGTCGGCGATGACCAGCAGATCCAAGGCGTCCCGCGGGACTCGCGCAGGATCGGTGAAATCGTCCGGGGCGCCACCCACTACGCAACCGCGGATCGCGTTCGACAAGAACCGGGAGTAGCGGGTGGAGTCGAGCACCAGCCATTCGGGTGCCACGGCCGCGGCATCGCTTTTCGCGACGAGCTCCGGGAGCACACCGGCACGGACGATCGCGTCCAGCAGATTCTCCACCGGGGCGGCGGTGGGCGCGACGATCCCGATACGCCAGTTGTCCCGGGTGACCAGTGCGGCGATCGCCTCGGCCAAGATGGCGGTTCGTCCCGTACCGGTGGGGGCTTGTACGGCCAGATAGGAGCGGTCCAGCGCGCGTAGCGTCGCGGTGATCGCGGTCGCGGAGTCACCCGAGGCCGCGGGCAGATCCGTGGATACCGGTTCCCCGCGGCGCGGGGACTCGAGGGTTCCGGTTCCGGGGGGACGTATGGAGGCGGACTGCTCGGTTGTGGGCGTGTGCGAATCGGCGGCAGCCGCGGATGTCGTGTGTGAATCGGTGCCGGGTGCGTGCGTCGAGGAGGAAGCCGGATGCGTGCCGAGAGGGCTGGAACTGTCTGTGCCCGTGTCCGTTTCGAGCATCCACGAGTGAGTTTGCGAGCTGCTGGACGCGTGTGGTCCGGGCTGGGTGCCTGTCGCCGGGGGCGCGGTCGGAACGAACGGGGCAGCCGAGGTAGCCGGAGTGGACCCCCTCCACCACCCGGCTGCGCCGGAGTGGGCGGCGCGCAAGCGGGGTGGGCGGCGAGCCAGGAGGTCGAATACCGGTGTATCCGGTAGCCCGGGCAGTGTGACGAGCAATCGCTCGCCGATTTCCTCGAGTGCTGCCGAATCGGCAGCCGGTGGGCCGGGCAGCGCTGGGGCGAGTGCGACCGGTAGTTCGTCGTGTGCCGCGGCGCCGGGTGAGAGGGTTTCCTCGAGCCGCACCGTATCGGTGAGGTCGGGCTCCACCGCACAGCCCAGTACGGTGGCCGGACCGACGGTCCGGATGGCCCGGGGTGCGCGGCGTTCCGCCTCGTAGACCACGTAGACGCGGGTGCCGGGCGCGAGCCCGGGGCCGGCGAGTCGTCCGCGCAGGCGCAGGAAGCGGCGCACCGTATCGCCCGGACCGATATGCCATTTCGTATCCACCGCACACGAATCGGCCACCATCACCCCGGGGTCCGGAGCCCATTCGGACAAGGGGTGGGTGAGCCGGTCGATATGGGCCCACCAGGAAGTCTGTTGTTCGCGGCGGTGATAGCCGAGCAGAGCTGCCGTCAGCGCCGCGACCCGGTGCGGGTCGGCTCCGGGGACGCCGGGCTGCCGGTCGGCAGCGGTCTCGGTGCGACCCGCGTACTCGGCGAGCGCCGCCTCGGTGGACGACGCACGCACGGCGGGTGTTTCCCGCAGCAGCCGGTCCAGGGCGCCGATATGGGCGCCGGGCGGGCGGGGTGAGGTTCCGACCGGCTCCTTGCGTAACCGGTCGGCGAGCCACAGCACGGTGCGGCCGTCCGCCTCGCCGGGATGGCCGAGCGTGGCCGCGACCCGGTGCAGGGCGTAGGAGCGGGTGCCGAGGACGAAGGCGCCACGCACGATCGGATACAGGTCCACCAGAACACCGGTCCGCAACAGCGAGTCCACCGTTTCCTCTCCGGCGCCGAGACGACCGGCGGTGTGCAGCAACAGGGTTCGGGCGGCGGCGGTGTAGTGGAAGATATGCAGGTCGGGGTCGGCCAGCAATGGTTCGGTGAGCGTGGCCAGCAGATCGGAGAACGCGCGGCGGGCGCCGTTACGAACAGCCGCGCGGCGCGACGGAGAGAGCTCGTCCGCCGGTGGTTCGACCGGTAGTTCGCAGGACAGCCGGACCGATTCCCGGGAGGCCACCACCACCCGCAGGCGATCCGGTGCCACCGGGTGGGTGTACAGGGCAAGATCTCCGGGGGTGGCGGCCGGAAGCATATCCAGGGCCGCCGGATCCGCCGGCAGCAGCTCACCGCGACCGGAATGTTCCTGCCGCAGCTGGACAACCGCCTGCGCACGTAACCGGGTGAGGATACGTGCGGGCACGTCGGGCGGGCTCGCGATCCGGGTGGTGAGGCGGTCGATGGTGGTGATGCCGGCCGCGCGCAGCGCCGTCCGGGTGGCCGGATCCATCCCGGCGACCAGCAGCAGATCGCGGGCCTCGGCGCGGGCGGCGAGGCAGACCGCACAGCTGCCGCAGGCGCGGAAGCGCGGATCACCCCATTGCACCGGCAGGAGTTCGGTCGAATGTTCGTCCAGGATCCGTTGTATCCGCAGGCGGCGCGCCAGATACACCGGTCGAACCTCGGCTACCTCGGCGATGTGTGTCTCGCCGCCGGCGTGAATATGCATCTGCGGATCGACCGGTACCGACAGAGATCCCAGGAGCTCCGCGGCGGCGCCGAGCCGTAACGCGGTGGGCGCCGGCCGGTCTGGAGTGGCGCCGTGCAGACGCAAGCCGTGCGGGGTCCTCGTCACCAGGTCCACACGGGTGAAGAAGTCACCGTCGAAGAACACCGCGCCCAGCACCGCCGGAGCCCCGGTGCGGGCCGCGGCGACGGAGGTGGTGTGGGCGGCGGCGAGTTCGCCCAGCGGATCGTCCGGGTCGGCGGGCGGGGGGAGTTCCACCACGCCGGCCCCATGGCGGTTTCGCACCGCGGTACGCAGCTCGGCGAATCGCGTGTATCCGGAAGCCGCATCTGCCGCTACCCCGGATACGCCGAAACCGGTGGTTCCGGCCGGTATTCCGCTGTCGCGTGCTGGGACGGTGCCGAGTTCGGCGTCGAGCCCGCGCAGCAGCGCGAACTCACAGCGCGCGCCGCGCTCCAGATCCGTGGCGCCGTACACCACCCGATCACCGACAACGAACACCCACGGCCCTCCTGCAACCCAGCGATCCGCCCCGTGTGCGGGTACCCGCACACCGGACGCGGCCCACTGTAATCACCGGCTCCGGCCTGGTGGGACGGACCGTGGAATCTACGACCGCGGTTTACGCCGCTCGTGCCGTTTGGGTCCGTCGCGCCGCGGCCCTCGGCCGATCGAGCGATGCCCGGGCGGGCCCTGGTCGAGCTGCAACTGGATCAGCACGCCGCTGATCCGGGTACTGCGCAGCGCCTCCAGGGTTTCCGGCGGCAACGTGGCCGGCAATTCCACGAGACTGTGATCGGGGCGGATACTGATATGCCCGAAATCGCTGCGCCGCAGACCACCCTCGTTGGCGATCGCACCCACGATCGCGCCCGGCACCACGCGATGCCGTTTGCCGACGCTGATGCGGTAGGTTGCCAGCTCCGCATCGGTGGTGCGATGGCGGCTCGGCCCGCGACGGTCGTCGAAACCGCCGTCGTCGAAGTTGCGCGGCGCGCGTTCCCGGCGCGGACGCTCCACCGGCTCCGGTTCGGCTTCGAGGAAGAAGCTCTCGCCGTCGTGCGCGGCGACCGCCAAGGCCGCGGCGATATCGGCCAGCGGAGTGTTGTGCTCCTGCTCGTAGTCCTCGATCAGTTTGCGGAACAGTGACAGATTGTCCGAGCTGAGATTCTCGGTGATCGCATCGCCGAACTTCGCGACCCGCTGCGCGTTCACATCGTCGACACTGGGCAGCTGCATCTCGGTGAGCGGATGCCGGGTCGCGCGTTCGATGGATTTGAGCAGATGACGTTCCCGGGGGGCGACGAACAGCAGGGCCTCGCCGCTGCGGCCCGCACGTCCGGTACGGCCGATTCGGTGCACATAGGACTCGGTGTCGTGCGGGATGTCGTAGTTCACCACATGCGAGATGCGATCCACGTCGAGGCCGCGGGCCGCGACATCGGTGGCGACCAGGATATCGAGAGTGCCCGCCTTCAACTGCCCGATGGTGCGTTCACGCTGGGCCTGGGCGATATCGCCGTTGATCGCCGCGGCCGAGAACCCGCGGGCGCGCAACTTCTCGGCAAGCTCCTCGGTGGCCTGTTTGGTGCGTACGAAGATGATCATCGCCTCGAACGCCTCGACCTCGAGGATCCGGGTGAGGGCGTCGAGTTTGCGCTGATGCGAGACCAGCACCCAGCGCTGGGTGATATTGGTGGCGGTGCTGGTCTTGGACTTGACCGTGATCTCGACCGGCTCACGCAGGTACTGCTTGGAGATCTTGCGGATCGCGGCGGGCATCGTGGCGGAGAACAGCGCCACCTGCTTCTGCGCGGGGGTATCGGCGAGGATGCGTTCGACATCCTCCTGGAACCCCATCTTCAGCATCTCGTCGGCTTCGTCGAGCACCAGGTAGCGGAGCTGGGACAGGTCCAGCGTGCCCTTCTCCAGGTGATCGATCACCCGGCCGGGAGTACCCACCACCACCTGCGCGCCGCGGCGCAGACCGGACAACTGCACGCCATAGCTCTGCCCGCCGTAGATCGGCAGCACATGGGTATTCGGCATATGCGTGGCGTAGCGGCCGAACGCCTCGGCGACCTGGATCGCGAGTTCCCGGGTCGGGGCGAGTACCAGGGCGGCCGGCTGTTTGCCGGTCGGCCGGTCCTGCAGCAATCCCATGAGGATCGGGATGGCGAACGCCGCCGTCTTACCGGTACCGGTCTGTGCGAGACCCACCACATCAGCCCCCTCGAGCAGCGGGGGGATGGTCGCGGCCTGGATAGGGGAAGGGGATTCATAGCCGACATCGGCAATGGCCGAGAGGATTCGGTCATCGATTCCGAGATCGGCGAAGGACGGTCCGGCGGATTCGGCGTTTTCGGCTTGTGCGTCGCCAGGGTTTCCGTCGAGGCTGCCGTCGCCCTGATTGGTACTCATTGACCAGGAGTTTACTGGTACGGCCTGGTCGTCCGGCCCACCGGCCCATACGGTGTCAGCATGGATGCCGACCCCGCCGATCAGCCGCGCGCGGACGCGCCGGCGCTGGCCGTGGTGCAGTTCGCACCCCATACCGATATCGACGCCAACCTGGCGGCCCTCACCGAGCGGGTGCGCGCCGCCGCCGACCAGGGCGCACGCATCGTGGTCGCCCCCGAGTACTCGATGTTCGCCCTGGGCCGGCTCGACGAACGGATACACGGCGCGGCCCAGCCGCTCGACGGCCCGTTCGTCACCGCCCTCGCGCGCCTCGCCGCCGATACCGGAGTGCATCTGGTGGCCGGTGTGGTCGAGACCACCGCACCGGACGACGGCCGGATCCACAACACCCTGGTCGTACTGGGGCCCGACGGCGCGCTGATGACGCATTACCGCAAAGTGCACCTGTACGACGCTTTCGGTCAGCGTGAATCGGAGATCGTGCGCCCCGGCCCGCTTACGGACCCACCCGTGTTCACCGCCGCCGGGCTCACGTTCGGTCTGCAAACCTGTTTCGACCTCCGCTTCCCGGAGGGTTTCCGGCGCCTCGCCGCCGCAGGTGCGCAGGTCCTGCTGTTGCCCGCCCAATGGATACCGGGCCCGGGAAAAGTCGACCAGTGGACCACTCTGCTGCGGGCGCGGGCCATCGAGAACACCGTCTACCTGGCCGCGGCCGACCAATGCGGGCCGCGCGGCGCGGGTCATTCGATGATCGTCGACCCGGCGGGACGGGTCGTGAACGACCTGGCCGACGAACCGGGGATCGCGCTGGCGCCGCTGGAGCCGGATTTGCTGGACAAGGTCCGCCGGACCAACCCGAGCCTGTCGCTGCGCAGATTCACCGTCGCGACGCCGTAGGCGAATCCCGCCGACGACCCGCGGGACCGCGTATCGGGTCCGCTCGGCCCGCACCGCCTCGCACGATGCAGGCGGCTGTCCTACGGCGGAGATCTACGACGACGCCGTTGGAAGCGGGTAGCGTCGAAGGTGATGCTCTACGCCGATCGGGTATCTGCCGGACGCGCGCTGGGAAAGGAACTGGGCCACCTGCGTGCGGGGGATCCGCTGGGGCCGGGTCCGCTGGTACTCGGCTTGCCGCGCGGGGGTGTGCCGGTGGCGGCGGCGGTCCGGGAGGTGATCGGCGGGGATCTGGATATTCTCCTGGTCCGCAAGCTGGGGGTGCCCTGGCAGCCCGAGCTGGCGGCGGGGGCGATCGGCGAACACGGGGTGCGGGTGATCAACTCCGATGTGGTCCGCCAGACCGGGCTCGACACGGCGCGGCTCGATGCGATCGAAGCGGGGGAACGCGCTGAACTGGAGCGGCGCAGCGTGATGTGGCGAGGTGATCGCCGACCCATTCCACTGCGAGACCGCACCGTGGTGATCGTCGACGACGGTATCGCCACCGGAGCGTCGGTCGTTGTGGCGTGCCGGGTGGCCCGCGCTCAGGAACCCCGTCACCTCGTCGTGGCGGTACCGGTCGCGGCGCCGGAGGCGCTCCCGCGGATCCGCGCGGAAGCCGACGAGGTGGTGTGCCCGCACGCACCGGCGGTGCTGGCCGGAGTGGGAGGCGCCTACCGGGATTTCCATCAGCTCGCCGACTCCGAGGTCAGCGAATTGCTCCGCTGAGGTCTCCCTGCTGCCGGTGAGTTCTCCGAGTTGTTTCGGGGAGCCGGCAAGTCGGCCCGGAGCCGGTGAGGTCCCCGGGGATCGAGGTGAGTCGCTCCGGCCGAACCGCCGCGCAGGTCGGCGTGGTCCGGCCGGAGCAGGGGATCACAGCTCCGGCTGCGCGTACTCACCCACGCGGTCGCTGAGGATCCGCAGGTGCTCCAGGCTGCTGCCGAGGGTGCGTTCGATGGCCGTCAGCCGGGCCACGTAATGACTCACCGGGTATTCGGAGGTGACCCCGATACCGCCGTGCATCTGGATCGCCTCCTGCCCGACATGCCGCGCCGAGCGGCTGACCTGCAGCCGGGCCCGGGACGCGATCACCGGGTCGGCGGAGTCGACCAGGGCCGCGGTGAGGTAGTAGCTCATGCTCCGGGCCAGCTCCAGCGAGACGTACATATTCGCGGCGCGCTGGGTGAGTGTCTGGAACTTCGACAGCGTCACCCCGAACTGCTTGCGCGTCTTCAGGTAGTCGGTGGTCAATCGCAGCGATTCCTCCATCGCCCCGATCGACTCGGCACACAACCCGGCCTGGGCCGCGACCAGTACCGATTCCAGAGTGGCGGTGGCATCGCCGGAACCCAGCAGTTCCGCCGGCGCGGCGGTGAATTCCACCTGTGCCCCACGCAGGTTGTCGACCGTCTTGTACGGCGTCCGCGTGACCCCGCTGGCGTCTGCCGCGACCAAGAACAGCCCGAGACCGCCGCCGGGCAGCGTCGCGCTCACCACCAGTTCGTCGGCACAGTCGCCGTGCGGTACCGGGTTCTTCACACCGGTCAGGGTGTAGGCCTCGCCGTCGGCGGTGGCGGTCGTCTCGACGGCGTGATCGGGCCATCGAGTGCCCGGCTCACCGTGCGCGAAGGCCAGCAGCTTCGACCCGGCCGCGACCTCGGGCAGGATCCGCTGCCGCTGATCGGCGCTACCGGCGGCACTGATCAACCCGCCGGGTACCAGCACCGCGTCCAGCAGCGGTTCCGGCGCGAGCCGGCGCCCGAACTCCTCGAGCACCAGCATGGTCTCCACCGGGCCGGCGTCCATTCCGCCGTCTTTCTCGGCGAAGCTCAGTCCGAGGACACCCAGTTCGGCGAGCTGCCCCCAGACCTGGCGGCTCCAGCCCAGGTCGGTTTCGGTGACGGCCAGTCGCGATTCCGGGTTGTAATGGCGATTGAGCAGGTCACGCACGGTATCGCGGAGCATGACCTGTTCGTCGGTGAGATCGAAATCCATAACCTGACCTCACAATCCGAGGATCGAGGAGGCGATGATGGTGCGCTGCACCTCGCTGGAACCTCCGTAGATGGTTGTCTTGCGGTAGTTGAGGTAGCTGGGGCCGCTGCGCTGCGCCCAGTCGGGCGAGGCGATATCCCCGGCACCGACCGGCAGGGCATCCGGTCCGGCGATATCGAGCAGGAGTTCCGTAGCGGCCTGCTGCAGTTCCGAACCGCGCATCTTCAGCACCGAGGAGGCCGGATTCGGTTTGCCCTCGGTCGAGTTCGAGACCACGCGCAGCTGGGTGAGCTCCAGGGCGAGCAGTTCGTTTTCCAGTTCGGCGATCCGTGCCGCGAACAGCGGGTCTTCGAGCAGGGTGCCCGAACCGGATTTGGTGGCCGCGGCGTATTCCTTGGCGACCCCGATCTTCACCTTGGTCCGGCCGACGGCGGTGATGCCGGTGCGTTCGTTGCCGAGCAGGAATTTGGCGTAGGTCCAGCCCATGTTCTCTTCGCCGACGAGTTGGTCGGCGGGGACCCGCACGTTCTCGAAGAAGACCTCGTTCACCTCGTAGCCGCCGTCGATGAGTTTGATCGGGCGGATGGTGACGCCGGGGGTGTTCACATCGAAGAGCAGCATGGAGATCCCGGCCTGCTTCTTCGGGGCGTTGGGATCGGTGCGGACCAGACAGAAGATCCAGTCGGCCCATTGTGCGAGCGTGGTCCAGATCTTCTGGCCGTTGACGATGTAGGAGTCACCGTCGCGGACGGCGGTGGTGCGCAATGAGGCCAGATCGGAGCCGGCGTCGGGTTCGGAGAAGCCCTGGCACCACCAGATGTCGAGGTTGGCGGTGGCCGGGAGGAAGCGCTTCTTCAGCTCTTCGGAGCCGAACTGAGCGATGACCGGGCCGATCATCGTCGCATTGAAGGTCAGCGGGTCGGGCACGCTGGCCAGCTGCATCTCGTCCTGCCACAGATGCCGCTGCATCGGGGTCCAGTCCTTGCCGCCCCATTCCACCGGCCAGTTCGGTACGGCCAGGCCGTGCTCGTTGAGGATCCGGTGGGCCGTCACGACGTCCTCGCGGGACAGCTCGTGACCGTATTTCACGCGTTCCCGGATCTCGGCGGGGATCGCGGTGGTGTAGATCTTCCGCAGCTCGTCGCGGAAGGCGACCTCGTCGGGAGACAGAGTTAATTTCATACACATCTCCAAATATGTCTCGATTGTCCCGCATCGAATTTACACCCCTGAGCAATCCTGCCGCGTCGAGTGCATCACATACACCTGCCGCATGCCGCCGATAACGCGGGCCGAGAGCGGAGTGTGACCCGGCAGTGTCCCGCCGGTGCTGGTAACTTGCAGCGGTGGGCGGGGGATTGCCGGTGGGTCCGGCCTGCCATCGCCGCGAGCGGATATAGGGAGTTCAGCAGTGCACAACAGAATCGTCGCGCGAACCGCGGCCGCAGCGGCCGCCCTCGGTATCGGTGCCGCGCTCACCTTCACCACTCCGGCGACCGCCGCACCCGAACCCGAGCCCACGCCCGGCGAGGCGGCACTGACCGCGCTCACCGAAAAAACCGCCGGCGATCCGGCCGCCCGCCCCGGTGTGGACGCGCTGCGCAGCTATCACGACATCGTGGCCGCCAGCGAGATCAGCAATATCAGCGCCTACGCCCCCTTCGTCTACGCCGCCCCGACCTTCGGCTGCGGCAGCAACGGTGTGATCACCACAACTTTCGCGGCCGCCACCGCCAACGGCCCCAGCGTCAATCTGAGCGGCACCCCCGGCACCCTGACCTTCCACGCCACTCCGCGGCATTCCGGGATCCCGCAGAGCTCGGGCCTGGTGGTCGCCTGGATCAATATCAACAACGGCCGCAGCGGGCTGGACATGCTGAACGATCTCACCGAGTTCGGCACCGCCTCGCTGTCGCAGACCGTCGACAGCGGACCGGGTACGGTACTCGCCTCCATGTGGGGAACCGTGAACTATCCCGGCGCGCTCTGCGTGATGACGCCCACGGTCGGCCTGTTCTCCGTACCGGACCAGCCGCCGGCCCCGGCCGTCCCCGTACCGGACGCGGCAGTCCCGCCCGCACCGCAGGCGCCGGCTCCGCAGCCGGGCGCCCCGGCCCCGGAGGCTCCGCCCGCTCCGGCCCCGGCGCCCCAACCGGCCCAGGCGTAACCCCTCCGCTGGAGGTCGGTGACCGATACCTCCCGCGGTGACCACCCGAATGGTCGAAGGCCGGCACTGCCGCCGGTTGTCACGGCCGGCGTTCATCAGGCGAATCGCGCAGCCGGTCGGCCGCCGCCGCGGCCCCGGCGGCCGGTCCGGTGCCGATCACGGGCCGGGTCGATCGCGTGGGACGTGACGTCGGCGTAGCGGCGCCGACGATGGGCGCCTGCCGGGGCGGAAATCGGCATCGCGGCGCGTAGCCGGGTGCGCCGGGCATGGCGGTGAGCTCGGTCGACCGCTGCGCGCACTCCCGGCCGCGCAGCCGGATTCTTTTGCCAGAATTCGATCATGGGGTTTTTCGAAGGCGCGCGTGGCCGGTTGCACTATCGGGATCGGCCGGTCGCCGGGGCTGTTGCCGCGCTGGCTCTGCTACCCGGTTCGGGGCAGCACAGCGGGCACTATCACGAGTTCGCGCGTCGGCTGAACGCCGGCGGGATCGCGGTGTGGACGCTGGACACTGCCGGGCAGGGGCTGAGCGAGGGTGATCCCGATCGGCCCGCGCGCTTGGCCGATCTGGTGGCGGACGCACTGGGCTTCACCGAGGTGGTGCGCGACCTCGTCCCCGATCTGCCACTGACGCTCATGGGACATTCACTGGGCGCGATCACGGCGCTGGCCGCACTCGGTGCCGCCCGGCCACCGGCCCCCGAGCCCGGGCGCAGCGCGACACCGGACTCTGCCGAGTATCCGGTGGATCCAGTGTTGGACGCCCACGACCTGGCCGGACTGGTGCTGTGCGGCACCCCGCAGCGCGCGCTCGGCGGTACACCCGCACCGGCCGCGCGGCTACCGCGGGTGCTGGCGGTGCACGGGGTCGACGACCGGCGGGCACCGATCGAGGCGGTGCGCGACTGGGCGCGGCGACATGATTCGGTGGAGCTGCGCGAGTACCCGGATGCGGGGCACGATCTGCTGCACGAGCGCGTGCGCGGCCGGGTCGCGGCGGATATCGTGCAATGGACGCAGGAGATCGTCGCGGGGCCGGCGCGCCGATCATGAGAGCCGCTGGGCGACAGCGGAACAGGAAGGGGGTCCGGTGATGCAGCCGAATACGATTGCCGCGCTCGGCTCGGCCGTCGACGACGGAGAGCTGTGGATCGATGGGGTTCTGGTCGCCGAGGGTGCGCCGGAGCGGTGCGCGCTGAGCTACGAACAGCTGGCCGACCAGGTGGACGCGCAGATCGAAACCCTCACCGCAGCGCTGTCCCTGCCCGGTTTCGGCGGATTCGATTCGGGGGCGGCCCTGCGCGGCGGTTTCGAGGGAAAAGCCGGTGACGCGATAGCGGCTCTGCGCGCTTACGCGACCGCGGCGCGACAGCTCGCGCATACCTTCCGCGGCGCGGCGGCGGCCTACCAGCACGCCGATTCCGAGGTTGCGGCCGCGCTCGGTGCCGCACACCCCGAAGTGGCGGGGGTGCCCGGTGCGTGAGTTACCGCGAACAGGGCTCCGGGGCGCCCACAATCGAGTGGATCCCGATTACGCGCCGACTGTCGAGGTTTTCGACAATCTGACCCACGAGCAGATCCACGCCGGCGTATCGCTGCTGGACCCGTCGGCTCTGCAGACCGGCGGACAACTGTGGCAGGGTGCGGC
Organism: Nocardia carnea; assembly: GCF_029868855.1. Lineage (GTDB taxonomy): Bacteria > Actinomycetota > Actinomycetes > Mycobacteriales > Mycobacteriaceae > Nocardia > Nocardia carnea_A. The sequence continues at coordinate 29,294 of NZ_JARWOV010000107.1, forward strand.
AACAGGGCTGAACGACGCTGTGACACAGGCTCATACCGAGATACGCGGCGCGATATCCGACGGCTGGCGTGGCTCCGCGGCGGGACTCGCCGGCGCGGCGGTCCGGGATTTCGAGGCCGCCGGGCGGCAGCTCGCCGATGTGCTGGCGACGGTGGGGCAGCGGCTGGGCCAGGCGGGGGACGCCGCGGAAACACTGCGCACCGGTATCGGCGAACCGTCCGGAGTCCGGCCGGATCTCCCGGCGGCGCTGCTGGATCCGCATGCGGCAACCGGCAATATCGCCGCCCAGCAGGCGGCCGAGAGTGAGCGGGCGGACGCGGTGCGGGTGATGGAAAGTGTCTACCTCGGCGCCTTCATCCCGACCGGATCGCAGGTCCCCGCTTTTCCCGACCTGCCCGGTTCTGGGCCGGGTGCACCGGACGCGCCGACCTCCGCGACCTCGTCCGCCGTGACCGCCACCGATGTGAGTTCGCCGGTGGGAAAGGTCGTTTCGTACGCATCCGACACTGTCTCCGCGCCGCCGCGCGCGCCCGGCGCGCCGGGCGCTCCGCAAGCAACGGCAGACGATCCGGCTACCTACGGGACACCCGCACTCCCCGGTGCGCCTGCTGTCCCGGCGGCCGCAGCACCGCCTGCCCCGGCAGATCAGCCGCAGGCCACCACCGCCGCAGGAACGCAACAGCCGGGTCCCGCGTCCGTGACCACCGCCCCGGCTGTAGCCGGCGGCAGTACGCCGGTGGCCCCGGCGAGTACGCCGGGTGCGCCCGTATTCGCCGTTCCGGTCCGGCCCGCCGGGGCGGGGTCGGGATCCGACAGCGAACGCGATCGCGAGGAGCAGCAGCGTAATTCGAGTGGTGACGCGATCACCGGGATGGGCGCAGGCGCGATCGGGGGCATGATGGGCGGTGCGATGGCGGCCGATGCCGTGCGCTCGAATTCCCCGGTGGCGCCGGTGCGTACCGAACGGGACGCCGACGAAGACGACGACCTGCACTTCGGCGGCGAGGAGCTCACCTTCCTGGAAGAAGCCGCGCCCGGCGGGCAGCTGATCGGCACCCTCGAACCCACCACACCGCCGGTTCTGGGCGAGTGGACCGAATCGGAGTGAATTGGATTCTCACCCCGGACCAGCTGGTGCTGGCCTGGGAGCAGACGGTGGGCGATCGCATCCCCTACCCGCTGGCGGTGCGGTTGTCGGCCCGGGATTCCGCCGAGCGGACGGCTCAGCTGCCCACATTGCGGCAGTGGTGCGATATCACTCTCGACGCCGATCTGGAAGCGGCCCTGCGAGTACTGGCCGCTCCGGAAGTGAGTGTGTCGGCATTCGGACAGGACGGCGCGGGAGCCTCCATCACCCGGGTGCTCGGTGCTTCGGTGGGACATATCGGGGTCGTGGCCACGCAGCGCCCGGGCGGCGCGCCGGATCGCGGTGGCGATATCCGGATCGTCGCCGGGGCGGCCACATCCCTGCCCGTGCGCGTTGTCGCCGCGCTACCGGCCGCCCCGGTCGGTAGCGGAGCGCGGTTGCGTGCGCCGCGGGCGGAGGTCGTACGCGACAGCCGGGACCGAGTGACCGTGCCGGTCGCGGGCCCCACCGTGGCGACCCGGATCCGGCAACGACTGAAACAGCCGCGCGACGGTATCGGCCAGCTCGTGGTCTCCGTACACCGGCCCACCAGGACCGATCCTTTCGGTGTGCTGTGCTGGATCGATATCACCGAGGACGGCCGCTATGCGATCCATACCGGCACGATGGTCGATATCGCCGCGGTGGACGCGGAGCGGTTCACGAACTCGCTGCGCCCCATGGTGGCCGGTGCCCAGCGGGCGATCACCTACGCCGAGCTCTGACGGCACGGGATTGGCGGAACCGACGGGTCGCGGCTCAGCCGCCGAACCCCGGGGGAATGGCCGGCGCGATCGTAATGGTCGGGACGAGGGTTCCGGATTCCGGCGCTGTGGTTTCGGTGGTCCCGGGTGCAAGCCCGAAGGGCGTGGGTTGTCCGGGTTCCGGTACCGACGGAGGCGTGGTGGTACGGGCCGGTTCGGTACCCGGTGTGGGGTCGCCGCGCAAGGTCTCGGTAGTGGCCGGGGCCTCGGGCGCGACCGGTGTATCGGCTGCGCCGGGTGCCTCGATCGTCGTGGTGGGTAGCGGGACCGCCGGGGTGACCTCGGTGCCGGTGGGGGTGGGCGGCGGAATCGGGGATTCGCTGTGCGCCGGCGCGATTTCGGTGGCGGGTGGCGAGGTGGCGGCCGAATCCTGATCCGGTGTGGGCGACGGGCCCGGTGTGGCCGAAAGGGTGGCGCGCCTGGTGGTCTCGTCGCTGTCCGGCGCATCGCCGGGGTCGGTCGACGCGGAGGCCGACGAGGTGACCGAGATCTGGTATTCCGGCGGCAGGGTGCGCCGCGGCGGCGGTTCGGGAGCCATCCGCCAGGTAGGTGACGGCGGGATCAGTATCCGGTCCACCGTGGTGGCGGTCGGATCCGCGTAGCGCGCCTGTTCGACCGCTTGGGGCCCGGAGTGGATCGGCGGGGGCGGTACGTAGGTGTCTTCCTGACCGACCCCGCAGGCGCCGATGAACACCAGCCCGAGGGATACCGCACCGGCGGCGGCCAGGGGCCCGGCGACCTTCGTTTTGCTGTCCATCGGTGACGCTCCTGTGATAAGTCAGTGGCCTCACCTTAATCGAGGGTGATCGGTGGAACTACCCCCCGCCCTTCCGATTCCGCTGGTTACCGTGTGTAAGGTCCGTTCACGGCGGGTATATCAGGTATCGAATTGATATCGGCCGCGTGTCGCGCGCTTGTGTTGCGTAACAATCGTCGGGTTGTGGCCATAACGTATGTTGCGGAAGTGACGCATGGGACACCGGAGTCCGCGGTGCCGATGCACCGCAGTGGTAGGCGCGACATGATTTCCGGATCGGCGCCATCGAGGAGTAGATGATGGGAGACCAGACCACCACCGATCTGCCCGGCGCGGCAGAGGTGCCCGATACGCGGAAGGCGGATGCGGAGCCGGTGGTGACCGGTTCGTCCGGTTTCGTGGCGACTGTGGGCAGGGTTCTCGGCTGGCTGGTTTTCGCTGGAGGGCTGGGGGCGGCGGTCTACGGAATCGCCACGCTACATGTCGTGATCAGTGTTATCGGTCTCATCCTCGCCTGTACCGCGGGTCTGACGTTGCTCAAGCTGCGGGCGGACGGACCGGGTCCCGAACCCGAAGTCCGGGTCGCCGGCTGACCGGTCCGGTGCCCGGCGCCGGTTCCGGCCGACGGCCGGTGAGCTCTTTCGCTGCAATTCCCTGAGCGGGTACCTCCCGGCCGAACCGGGGCGTGCGCACTGAGTGAGACACGTGTCCGATCAATTTTCCGGACGGCTGAATGTCGCGGTGGCCCGGTTGACACCCTGCCCGACGGGGTGGTCGATCGGGATAATCGGACGTTTGCCCAACTCTGCCGCCGTGGGTATTTTGGGCTGCGGTCGGGACGGATCAGGAGGAAAGCAGAAAATGATCGAAGCCGGGTCCGCGGTCCTGAATCTGGCGAATCTCGTCACGAACATTGCCGCAAATGTGACCTATATCCTGCAGGCCTGGGGAGTTCTCTGAGAGTTTGCCGGTAGTGCGGCGGGGTTGTCGAATATCGTTGCGTAGGCGGCAAGTTCCTTGGTGCGCAGTTCGAGCAAATCGGGCCGGTCCGCGCGGCGGGACTCCTCGGCCGCGGAGACCAACCAGGTGGGATTGAACGCGG